>DASTCG010000182.1:0-2797 GCA_035711385.1 Gaiellaceae bacterium | reverse complement strand
TCGCTCGAGATGGCGACTGAGGTCAAGCTTCCGCGGCTCGGGCAGGGCATGGAGTCCGGCACCGTCGTCCGCTGGCTCAAGCACGAGGGGGACCCGGTCGAGAAGGGCGAGCCGCTGTACGAGCTCGACACCGAGAAGGTGACCCAGGAGGTCGAGGCCGAGGCCTCAGGCGTGCTGCTGAAGATCGCCGTCCAGGAAGGCGAGGTACCCGTGGGCCAGACGGTCGCCGTCATCGGCGAGCAGGGCGAGTCCGTCCCGGAGGAGGAGGAGGAGGAGGCGACGCCCGATCGCGTCGAGCCACGCGAAGAGGGCGCAGAGATCGGCGTCGTGAAGCCTGCCGAGGCGCCGGCACGCGAGGACGAGCGCACGCGAGGCCGCGAGGCCGTCGCCGAGGCGCGCGAGCAGGTCACCGAGATCCGCGCGCCGCGACAAGACGGACGGGTAAAAGCCTCGCCGCTTGCCCGGCGGATCGCCCGCGAGCGCGGGATCGACCTCGCGCAAGTTCGCGGGACCGGCCCGGAGGGCAGGATCGTCGCCGAGGACGTCGAGCGCGCCGAGGTCGCGCCCGGCCCGGCGCCGGCTGCCGCACCCCCCGCGCCGGCGGAAGTGGAGGTCGTCCCGCTGACGTCGATCCGCAAGACCATCGCGCGCCGGCTGACCGAGGCCTGGCAGGCGCCGGTCTTCCAGATCTCGATGTCCGCCGACATGACCCGCGCGAACGCCGTGCGGGCCAGGCTCGTCGAGCTGGCGGGTGACGGGGCGAGACCGACGGTCTCCGACATCCTCACCAAGCTGAGCGCGTCCGCGCTGATGCGGCATCGGCAGCTGAACGCCGAGTTCGTCGGCGAGGAGGTGCGGCTGCACCCGACCGCGAACGTCGGCATGGCAGTCGCGACCGACCGCGGCCTCGTCGTGCCGGTGATCAGGGGAGCCGAGCGCCGCTCGGTGCAGGAGATCGCGGAGCAGCGCGTCGAGCTCGTCGAGCGCTCCCGCAGCGGAAAGCTCCAGCAAACCGACCTCGAGGGCGGCACCTTCACCATCTCGAACCTCGGCATGTTCGGGGTCGAGCATTTCGTTGCCGTCCTGAACCCGCCGCAAGTGGCGATCCTCGCCGTCGGCGCGGTCGAGGAGAAGCCCGTCGTCCGCGACGGCGAGCTCGTCGCCCGGCCGCTGATGAGCCTGACGCTGACCTGCGACCATCGCGCCGTCGACGGCGCCGTCGCCGCCGAGTTCCTGGCGACGCTGCGCTCGATGCTCGAAGAGCCGGGCCTGGCGCTCTAGATTCCACCCATGGTCTGGTATCGAGTCCGCGACCTCGCTGCCGCGCGTGACTGGTACGCGGGAAAGCTGGGCTTCACGGAGACGTACTACGACGAGGACGGCGGCTGGGCGAAGCTCGAGCGCGGCGCGATGCAGATCGGCCTCGCGACGGGCGAGCCGGAGGACGGCGGCGTGGCCGCCGTCGACGTCGAAGACGTGAAAGCGGAGGCCGAGCGTCTGCGCCGCGAGGACGTCGAGGTGGGGACGGTGCTCGAGCTCGCAGAGCAAGTGCGGCTGGTGGACGTCTACGACCCGGACGGCAACCGCCTCCAGCTGGTCGAAGAGCTTCCGCGGTGATCCGGCGCGGGAACCGGCAGGACGTCGGCTTCCTCAAGGACATGCTCCGGCATGCGTTCTACTGGCGCTCGGGCATCGCCGTCGAGGAAGCATCTCTGTGGCGGTACGTGGCCGGATGGGGGAGGCGCGGCGACCAGGCGGTCGTCGCGCTCGAGGAGGGGTTCCCGGTCGGCGCCGCCTGGTACCGGCTCTTTCCGCGGGACGAGCCCGGGTTCGGCTTCGTCGACGAGCGGACGCCGGAGGTGGCGATCGCCGTCGTCCCGAGCCGGCGTGGACGCGGGATCGGGTCCGACCTGCTCGACTCGCTCGTCGAGCTGGCGGAGGAGCAGGGGCACGGCGCCTTGAGCCTGTCCGTGGCCGACGACAGCCCCGCGATGCACATGTTCGAGCATCACGGTTTCGAGAAGGCCGAGCAGACCGACGGCTCCTGGACGATGCGGCTCGACCTCCCCTCCGGCTAGATCGTCCTAGCTCGGTATGAGGATCCTGCTCGCCGCCGCGACGGCGGTCGTGCTGCTCGGCGTGGGCGAGGGTGAGGCCCGGCCGGTGTGGCCGGGCGGCGGCAAGAGGATCGTGGGCACCGCGGGAAGCGACGTCTTGTGGGGGACGCCCGGGCGGAACACGATTTGCGGTCTGGGGACGTTCTCTCCGGCGTCGAAGAGCTCGTCGGCGGCCGGTTCGACGACGTGCTCACCGGTGCGGAGGGCGGCGAGCTGCTCGTCGGCGGCGCCGGCGTCGACCTCCTCGAGGGAGGGGCGGGAGCGGACACGGTTCGGGGCGGCGCTGGCGCCGATCGGCTCCGGGGACAGAGCGGCGCCGACCGGCTCCTGGGCGACGACGGCGGCGACATCCTCGAAGGCGGCGACGGCGGCGACGAGCTCTACGGGCAGGCAGGCGACGACCGGCTCGACGGCGGCGAGGGAATGGATTTCCTCGACTGCGGCTCGGACGTCGACGCGTGCCTCAACGGCGAGACGCTCTTCGCGTGCGAGGGACTGTCCCTCGGACCCGACTCGCGGGGCCATGGAGCTGGTGCCGAGAGCGTGTCGAGACGGTGGCGATTCGTTCTGCTCGCCACAGAGACCCGTCGCCCGCGGGCACCGTTCCTCGGCGGCGCGCCGGCCGGCCCGGCCGGGAGGGACACCCGAGCGGCGAGGCCCACGCCTGGCCGCCGCCAGTA
>DASTCG010000181.1:0-32415 GCA_035711385.1 Gaiellaceae bacterium | reverse complement strand
AGCTTCGCGAACCCGAGCTGCGCGAGGGTGGCGGCCGTCGAGAGCAGGAGGTCCGACACCTTCATCTGCCGGACGGCGTCGAGCAGCTGCTCCGGCGACGGCTCCTGCGACTCGGAATCAGGCAACGGGCTCCTTGGGCCTGACCTGCTCCGCATAGATCTCCTCGAGCGTCGCGCCTTCCTCGTAGCGGGCGATCTGCCGCTCTGCTGCGTTGGCGGACGGGACGGCGAGGAACGGCGCGGCGCCGATCTCGTCCGCGACCGGCGCGACCCATTCGATCAGCTGTTCGATCCGCTCCCGTGTGCCCACGGTCTCGAGCCGCTCGAGGTCGAGGAATTCCGTGGTCAGCCCGTAGCGGATCGAGCGCCAGAAGTTCTCCTCGATGAACCGGAGCGGCGGCAGCGGCACCGGCTCTCCCTCGTCCAGCGCCTTCGCGATCCGCACCGTGAGCGCGTAGATGAACGCGGCGAGCGAGCGGGCCTCGCCGAGATCGGGCTGGGCGTCGGCGATCCGCATCTCGATCGTCGGATACCCGAGGTGCGGCCGCACGCTCCACCAGAGCTGCGTGTGCTCCGTGATCGAGCCCGTGCGGAACAGGGTCCGCACGTAGTGCTCGAACGTTCGCCAGTCGCCGTAGGCATCGGGGATCCCGCAGCGCGGGAAGAACTTCGTGAAGATCTCCGTCCGCGCCGAGTGCAGGTGCGTGAACACGTTCTCGTGGAACGGGGAGCTGGCGGAGAGCGCGAGGATCTCCGGCAGCAGGTGGCGCAACCAGTCGTGTACCCGAATCGCGCGATCCGGCCCGTTGATGGCGACGTGGACGTGGAGCCCGAAGCTGTTGTTGCGCCAGACGACGTACCGGAGAACCTCGTCGTTCCGGCGGTAGTGCGGCGTGTCGATGATTCGTTGCTCTTGCCAGGGGCTCCACGGGTGCGTGCCCGTCCCTCCCAGGACGACCCCCAGCTGGTCGGCGAGCGCGTGCAGCTGCTCCCGCCGCTCCCCCATCCGTGCCGCGGCCTCCATGAAGCTCTCGCACCGACCGGTACGAATCTCGACCTCCGAGGCGATCAGCTCACCGACGAGATGCGGCGCCAGGTCGGTGTCCGCCGCGGCTGCCTGCAGCTCCTCGAACCGGTTCGCGAGCGACAGCGTCTCGGGGTCGAGGATCGCGAACTCCTCCTCCACGGCGACCGTGAAGTCCTCTGCCTCCTCGAACGCCTCCCGGGCCGAGCGGATCTGCTCGTCGGGACTGAGCTTCTGCTCGTCGCCCATGGGCGCTGAACGTTATAGGCGGCCACCGTTTCTGCACTTGCCAGCGCGGATCGGACGTTTCACCCGCACGGGTGACGCGGGATCGCGCGCTTCGGGCGATACCGAGAGGGTCGTACGACCCCGCGAGCCGCCTGCGGCCCTTTGCTCGAGGTGAATCCGATGACAACTTCCAGACTGAGCCTGACGGCGATCGCGCTGCTGGCCCTTGCGCTCGCCTTGAGCGTCTCGGCATCGGCCTCGCCGTCGGCCGGGCCCCTCAGGGCTCATCCCGACGGCCTCGGCTGCCAGCTCGCCGACGAGGGCCCCGCGGACGAGCTTCCGTCCGAGGACGTGCAACCGGTCGACGAGAGCCAGCCCGCCGACGAGCAGCCTGTCGACGACGAATCATTCGGCTTCTTCGAGGATCTCCCCGGCGACGAGACGGTTCCCGCCGAGAACGAGAGCCCGGTCGAGTGGGGTGAGAGCGACGACGACGTCGAGTGCGGAGACGGCGACGACGGGGTCCAGCTCGGCGACGGCGACGACAAGGTCGACCTCGGCAAGGGCGACGACGAAGCCGAGGGCGGAGACGGCGACGACGTGCTGCACGGCGGCCCCGGAGACGACGCGCTCGACGGCGGCGCCGGGAACGACAAGGTCTACGGCGAGCCCGGGAAGAACGAGGTGGCGGGCGGCATCGGAGACGACGCCGTGCAGGGCGGTCCCGGTGCCGACGACGTCGACGGCGGGGCGGGCAAGGACACGCTGACCGGCGGCCCCGGCGGGGACACCATCAGGGGCGGCGCCGGCAACGACACGATCAAGGCGAAGGACGGAAGACGAGACGTCGTCCGCTGTGGCAAGGGCCGCGACACCGTCCACGCCGACCGCATTGACAAGCTGAGCGGTTGCGAGGTGGTGAAGCGCCGCTAGTGCCAAGGGGCACTAGGCGCTGCCGAATCTCCGCCTAGGCGGAGCCAGGGGTCGCGGGAAGAGCCTCGTTTCGTCGGGGCTCTTTCCGTTTGGGGGCATACGCTCCGCCCATGGAAGGCGAGCTGTTCTCTAGCTTCGAGGAGGCGTGGGCGGCCTTCCTCTCGCGCGAGGAGCCGCTCGAGGATTTCGTCGGCTCGCTGCCCGTCGAGGAGTCCTTTCTCAGCGTCTGGCATGCGCCGCCCGGCGAGGCGGCCGCGGCGGAGGCGGCCGTCGTGCAGGACGGGCTGTCGGGACTCCGCCGGCTGCGGATGACTCCACGGCACTGGCTCCACGTCTCGCTCGCCGTCGGCCGCGTCGCCGATCCCGCGGTGGTCCGGGAGCGGCTGCTCGGCTTCGGATCGTTCGAGGCGGAGTACGGCCCGGCGACCTGCTTCCACGACGCCCTCGTCCTCGAGGTCCGCTCGGACCGGTTCGCCGAGGTCGTCCGTGCAGTCGACCCGGAGCGCGACCTCACGTTCTTCCTCCCCCACCTCTCCGTCGCCTACGTCGACGGCTCGCCCGGGCCTGAGCCCGCCCGCGAGCGGCTGCTGCACCTCCGCGACCGCCCGCGCGTGGTCGACCGCGTCTCAGAGGTGCACCTCTGCGTGGTCCCGATCGCCCGCGACCGGATCCTCACCCCTTGGCGGACGGTCGCGACGGTGCCTCTGTGAGCTCGGCTACGCCAGGTGGAAGTAGAGGGCGTAGAGGAGCTCGACCGCGGGATTCGACGTGTGCACGGCAACGTCCGACGGGGTGTCGAGCAGCGCCTCGGAGTAGTTGAAGATGATCCGCACGCCCGCCTCGATGAGGTCGTCGGCGGCGGACTGCGCGCTCGCCGCGGGCACGGCGAGGACGCCGACGACGATGTTCTTGTCCCGAACGGCGTCGGACAGCGAGCCGTAGTCGCTCACGTCCACGCTTCCGACCCTCCGGCCGACCTTGTCGGGATCCTTGTCGAAGACGGCGGCGATGTTGATCCCGTGCTCCGCGAAGATCGGAGAGCTCGCGATGGCCTCGCCCAGCCGGCCGGCGCCGACAAGCGCGATGTTGTGCTGGCCCTGCGTTCGAAGGATCCGCCGGATCTCTCCCAGCAGGCCGTCCACGCTGTAGCCGACGCCGCGCTTGCCGAACTTCCCGAACGTCGAGAGGTCGCGCCGGATCTGGGTGGCGTTGATGTTCGTGTAGTCGGCGATCTCCTGGGAGGAGATGCGCTCCTTGCCCATCTTCCGGGCCTGGGTCAGGACCTGGAGATACCGGCTGAGGCGCGCCGCCACCCCGACGGTCAGGCGCTCGGGAACCGGCCCTTGCGGTGGAGCTTGTAACACCACACAAGGATTGTGCCAGTCGCGGTCGCAAGCCGCGTCGGGCAGTCACAAAGTGCCGTCCGAGGCCCCACCTTGTGCGAGCTTGCGGCGCAGTGCGTCCGGCTCGACGAAGTACGTGAAGGCCCGCTCGCCGTCGATCTCGACGACCGGGAGCCACTCGCGGTACCGCGCCTCGAGCTGCTGGTCGCCGCCGATGTCGACCTCCTCGAGCTCGAAACCGAGCTCGTCCCTCGCGGCGTGCACGACGCGCCTCGCCGCCGCGCATAGGTGGCAGCCCTCGGCGGAGTACAGGACGACCCTCGGCGGCCTCTGGGGCGCAACTGGGGGTTCGGAGCCGGAGGGCACGGTGCTCATGTAGCACGGGCCCGTAGAGCTCCGGGCCGCCAGCGGCGTAAGGCGCAGGCGGAGCCGCGAAAAGCCGTCTTTGCGGTCGCCGGGGATGAACCCCGGCTCCCTTGGCCCGGCGGGAGCCGGCCGGGAGCCAGTGGCCGCCGAGTTACGGGTAGAGGCCGCGCGTCAGAGTCGCCTCGGCGACCCGCTGGACGGCGAGGCCGTAGGCGGCGGTGCGCATGGTGGTGTTCCGGCCCTCGTAGGTCTCCCAGGTCTCGTGGAAGGCGCGGGAGGTGATCTCGTTCAGGCGCCGGTTGACCTCCTCCTCTTTCCAGAAGTACTCCTGGAGGCCCTGCACCCACTCGAAGTACGAGACGACGACACCGCCCGCGTTGGCGAGGACGTCGGGAAGCACCATCACGCCGCGGTCCTCGAGGATCGAATCGGCCTCGGGCGTCGTCGGGCCGTTTGCGCCCTCGACGATCAGCTTCGCCTTGATCTGCTCGGCGTTGTCGGTAGTGATGACCTGCTCGAGTGCGCACGGCGCCAGGACGTCCGTGTCGACGGTGAGCAGCTCCTCGTTCGTGATCGCCTCGGTGTCGTTGAGGCCCTCGAGCTTCCCCGTCTCCTGCTTGTGTGCGATCGCGAGCCGGACGTCGATGCCGTTCGGGTTGTAGACGCCGCCGCTCGAGTCCGACAACGCGACGACCGTGGCACCGTCCTCCTGGACGAAGCGGGCGAGGTAGCTGCCGACGTTGCCGAAACCCTGGACGGCGACCCGCATGTCGCCCAGCGACCGACCCTGCTTCTTCGCCGCCTCGCGGAGGACGTAGAGCGCGCCGTGAGCCGTCGCCTCCAGCCGCCCGAGGGAGCCGCCGACGTTGAGCGGCTTGCCGGTGACGACGCCGAGCACCGAGTGGCCCTTGTTCATCGAGTAGGTGTCGAAGATCCAGGCCATGACCGCCGGCGTCGTCCCGACGTCGGGGGCGGGAATGTCCTTCTCGGGGCCGATCTCGTTGATGATCTCGGAGGTGTAGCGGCGGGTCATCTTCTGCAGCTCGTGCACGGACATCCGCTTCGGATTGCAGACGACGCCGCCCTTGGCGCCCCCGAACGGGATACCCATTAGCGCGCACTTCCAGGTCATCCACATGGCGAGCGCCTTGACCTCGTCCACGGTGACGTCGGGGTGGTAGCGAATGCCGCCCTTGGAGGGTCCGCGCGCGATGTTGTGGGTGACGCGGTAGCCCTCGAAGGCCTGGATCCGGCCGTCGTCCATCACGACGGGGATCGAGACTCCCACGACCTTCTTGCACTGCTCGAGCACGCGGACGAGGTTGTCGTCGATCTGGAACTCGCTCGCGACATGGCGGAGCTGCCGCTGCGCGATCTCGAATGGGTTCTCCAGCAGATGGGACGGAGCTTCGACGGTCGTCACGCCGTGGCGAGTATACGACGCCCCTAGCGGATCGTGAACTGGACGAATTGCCTGCTTGGAGGCCCTTCTCCCGGCGGATGGCCGATCAGGCGCAGGGTGTAGCGGCCTGGGGAGAGCCGCCGTCCGGCCGGGCCGCGGCCGGTCAGGCCGAACGTGTACCGGCCGGGCAGGAGGTTGCGGAGCCGCGCCAGCCGCCCGATCCGCTCCCTCCCTCTCCACAGCTCGAGGTCGAGATAGTCGAGGGGCAAAACCTCGCTTCGGCCGTCGTGCTGCACGAGCCGGCCGGCGCGGAGCTCGAGCAGCACGGGTGCGGAGTCGGACGGCTTGAAGCGGTTCGCGGAGAGCCTCACCGCACCGACGAGATTTCGCTCGTAGCGGCCGAGCGTCAGCGTCCAGGGGACGCGGATCGGGGCGCCGCCGCCGGCGCGGAGCTCGAAGTCCGCCTTCAGCGACTCGACGCCGGGTGCGAGGTACGCGAGCCGCACGACGACGTAGACCTTGCGCTCGGCGCGGGGCTGGAGCCGGAAGCGGACGGGCGAGACCGCGAGCGCGGCGCCACCCACCTCCCCGAGCCGGCCCGTCGAGACGTCAACCGTGAGCGGGCGCTCGGAGACGTTCCGCACCCTGAACTGCGCCGTTCCCTGCCAGCCGCGGACGTTGGCGTGGCCGAGTGCGACGGTGGAGGGCTCGGAGACCACCTCCACCGCCGCGGCGGCGCCCAGGTCGAGACGGCGGCCCCCGTGAACGGTCTTCGCCGTGCCGACGAGCGCGCCGCGAAGCGCGCGGGCGTCGAGGTCCGGCCGCGCCTGGGCGAGCAGCGCCGCGCCGCCGGCGACGACCGCCGCGGCGGCGCTCGAGCCGCTGACCGTGCCGAAAGCGGGCTGGCCGTCGGCTCCTCGGCCCGGCAGTGAGGTGAGCAGGCCGACGCCGGACGCCAGGACCTCGGGCTTCGCGCCGCCGTCGAACGCGAGCCCCCGCGACGAGAACGCCGCAGGTCCGCCGACGTCGGCATTCCGCCGTGCGCGTGGTGCGCCGATCTCGACCGTCGCCGGCTCGCCTGCGTCGAGGAGCCGAAGAACCTCGTGCGCCGCCCCGGCCGGCACGCTCACCACCGGCACGCCGATCCGCTCGTCGGCCCCGAGCGACCCGGCCGGGATGCGCTCGTCGTGGAGCACGACCGCCCCGGCCCCGGCCCGGGCAGCCGCCGCGGCCGCGGCGTCCGGTGCTTCTCCCGCCGGAACGAGTGCGGCCTTGCCGGCGACGCGGCTGTAGCCCTGACGGTCGAAGAAGTCGCCGATCGAGACGGTCGGTGCGGGGCTTCCTCCGACGTTGGCCGGCAGCAGCGGCTCGCGCTCGGCCGGCCCGGCGAGATCGAGGGCCAATGACGTGTTGGGGGTGAATGCGCCGCCGAGGGGGGCCTCGCCGTCGTAGATGAGCCGGAGGCCGGAGCGAATGGTCACACGCACGGACTCGGTGCTGCGCCGGTCGTCGGCGGCTCCGACCGTGAGAGCGTCGCGGGCGCCGCCGGGGCCGGCGATGCTCCCGTACCGCGGGCCCGCGGGGCCGTCGTTCCCGGCCGGGGCGACGACGAGCGTGTCGAGCGCCAGGGCGCCGGCGACTGCGCGGGCCGTCGGACTGTCGGCGAATGCCGCGTACGGCTCGGCGACGCCGACGAGGGCGATCCGGGCGGCGTCGAGGGTGCTTCCGTCGCCGTTCGGGTCGACCGCGCGCTCCAGGCCGGCGATCAGCTGGTCGGTACGCGAGTAGACGGCCCACCGGCCTGCGGCATCCCGCTGCCAGCCGGCGACCCGAATCGGGAGGATCGTCGCATTCTCCGCCACGCCGCTCAGCCCGGCCGGTCCACCCGAGCCGACGACGAGCCCCGCCATCTGCGTCCCGTGGCGCTCGCGCTCGGCCGGCTCGTCGGGCCGGGGCGCGGCCGCGGCGAGGTCGTCGTCCGCGAGGACGTCGGCCCCCTCGAGCACGGCCCCGGCCAGGTAGTCGTGGCTCTGCTGGACACCGGTGTCCAGCAACGCGATCGTCACGCCGCGGCCGGTGTAGCCGGGAAGCCCGAGGCTGGCCCTGACGCCTGATCCCGCTGCGAGCTCCTGCCCGTCGACGAGCTGGGTCGCGGTCGCAGCGGGATAGGCGATCCGCACCGGGTAGACGCCTTCGACCTCCGGAAAGCGCTGGAGCAGGGCGATCGCCCGGGCGTCGAGCGCCGCGGAAAAGCCCGAGAGGACGCGGGAGTACGTGAACTCGGGCCGCAGCTGGAGACCGGCAACGCTGAGTCGCGCGATCAGCTGCCGCTGCGCCGCCTGGACCGCCGTATGCCACCGCCGCTGGGTGGCCTCGCTCGCCCGCCCTCCCGCCGCTGCCACGCGCCTGGCCAGCGACGGCGTCCGAAGCACGACGATCATCCGCTGCCCAACGGGAACCTCCGGACGCGGGCCGCCGACGAGCCCGCGCCAGGACACCGGGTCGTCCCGGCCGGTCTGCGAGTGGCCTCCGGTGGCCGCCGCGACGGAGATCGCGGCAGCGGCGAGCGCGACGACCGCGAGGAGGCCGAGCTGGGCGAGGCGTCTAGGCGAAGGCGTCGAGCGCAAGGTAGCGAGGGTAGGCAATCGGCTCGACGAACCGCGCCGCCGAGGCGATCATCGCGGCGTTGTCGGTGCAGAGCTCGAGCGGCGCGAGGGCCGCCTCGGGGAGGGAGGCGCGGAGCTCCGAGTTCGCCGCGACGCCGCCGACGACGGCGATCCGGCCGGCCCCGGTCGAGGCCGCTGCCTCCCGTGTCCGCTCGACGAGGGCACGGACGATCGCGCGCTGGTAGCAGGCCGCCAGGTCGGCGCGGCGGCGCTCCGTCTCCTCGGGCCCGAGATCCCGGACGGCGTAGAGGAGCGCGGTCTTCAGCCCCGAGAAGGAGAAGTCGAGGCCGGAAACGCGGGCAACCGGGAACGAGAACGCGCCCGGATCGCCGTCACGGGCGAGCCGGTCGAGCTCGGCGCCGCCGGGGTAACCGAGCCCGAGCAGCCGCGCGCCCTTGTCGAAGGCCTCGCCGGCGGCGTCGTCCAGCGTCGTTCCGAGCACCTCGAACGTCGACTCGTCGCGGACGTCGAGGAGGAGCGTGTGGCCGCCGCTCGCGAGCAGGCAGAGGAACGGGGGCTCCAACGCGTCCGGTGCGAGAAAGAGCGAGGCGACGTGCCCGTGCAGGTGGTTGACGGGCACGAGCGGCAGCCGCCGCGCCCAGGCGAGGGCCTTCGCGGCCGAGACCCCGACGAGGAGGGCGCCGACGAGGCCGGGCCCCTGCGTGACCGCGACGCGATCGACGTCCTCCATCGCCGCCTCGCCCTGCTCGAGCGTGCGGCGCAGCACGGGCAGCAGGAGCTCGAGGTGGTGACGGGAGGCGACCTCGGGGACGACACCGCCGTACGGCGCGTGCAGCGAGGCCTGGGAGGAGACGACGTTCGCGACCAGGCGCCCGTCGTCCGTGACGAGCGCGGCGGCGGTCTCGTCGCACGACGTCTCGATCCCGAGGATCACGCCGAGGCGCGCTCGGCGACCGGGTCCTTCCACATGATCAGCGCGTCCTCACGATTGTCGGTGTAGTAGCCGCGCCGGATCCCGCGCGCCACGAACCCGAGGCCCTCGTAGAGCTTGATCGCCTCGCCGTTCGAAACCCGCACCTCGAGCGTGTACCCGCGCCGGTCGTCGCTCGCGGTGATCTCGAAGAGGCGGGAGAGGAGCAAGGTCGCGACCCCGCGCCGCCGGTAGCGCTCGTCGACGGCCACGTTCATGACGTGCCAGGCGTCGGCGTAGCGGGAGATGATCAGGTACCCGACGAGCCGGTCGTCCTGCTCGGTGTCGACGGCGCCGAGGCAGATCGAGGACTGCTTCGCGATCTCGCCGGCGAACATCGAGCGTGACCACGGCGTCGGGTAGGCGCTCCGCTCGATTCGCTCGATGGCGCCCAGGTCGCTGAGTGTGAGAGGGCGAAGGTCGATCACGTCCGCGCTTGGTCCACGTCCGGGATACGAAGGTACATCGGCTGCACGAGGTCCGGCGTCCCGAAGCTCTCGGCCAGCGTCGCGTGAAACCGCGCGCGCGGGAGATGGAGCTCGCTCTCGTCGGGCGGCACTTCTCCCCCGCGCCCCTCGATCTCCTCGCGGTAGCGGACGGCCCCGTCGCCGACGTACGCACGGCCGGCTTCCACCGGCAGGTCCGCCGGCGCGAGGACGACGGGCTCTCCCTCGACGAGCGCGAACACCTCGCGGCGGCGCGCGTCGATCACGGGAACCGCGCCGGGGGCGCCGGCGGCGAGCGCGTCGAGCGTCGGGACCCCTGCCAGGCCGACGCCCCAGGCGAACGCCAGCGTCCGCGCGGTGATCAGGCCCATTCGCAGGCCGGTGAAGCTTCCCGGGCCGATCCCGACCGCGATCCCCTCCACCTGGGAGTCGCGCACCCCGCCCCGCCGGAGCAGCGCGTCGAGATCCTCGAGGACCGTCACCGGCCTGGAGGTGAGCTCCCCGAGGAGCTCACCGTCCCAGACGAGCGCGCTCGTCGCACGGTCGGTGGCGGTGTCAAAGGCGAGGATCAGCACTCGCGCACCGTGATCCGGCGCTCGTCGTCCCCGGCGTGCGCGATCGCGACCTCCAGGGTGGTCGGCGGAAGAACGCCGGCGCCTGCCTCCGGCCACTCGACGAAGCAGACCGCGCCGTCGAAGTACGGCTCCAGGTCGCCCCACTCGGCCGCCGAGACGCCGGTGAACCGGTACAGGTCCAGGTGGGACACGTCCACACGGCCCCGGTAGCGATGCCCGATCGTGTACGTCGGGCTCGTGATCGGCCCTTCGACGCCGAGCGCACGACAGGCGCCGCGGACGAGCGTCGTCTTCCCGGTGCCGAGCTCGCCCGAGACGGTCACGACGGCGCCCGGCCGGACACGCTCGGCGACCCGAGCGCCGACCGCCTCCGTCTCCTCCGGCGACGAGGACGTCAGCTCCACGTCCGTGAGGGTAAAGCTACGCGCGTGCGGCGCCTCACCTGGCTCCCGTTCGCCGTCGCGCTGCTCGCGTTCCTCCTGCCCTTCGCCACCGTCTCCTGCGGCGGGTCACGGGTGGAGGCGAGCGGCGCCGAGCTCGTCCTCCGCTCGCCCCCGGAGACCGAGGGATCGCGCGCAGCGACGATCGATCTCGGCGAGCTCGTCGTCGCCTACGGCGGGGGGCTGGCGACGGCCGCCTTCCTTGCCTTCGCCGTGGGGCTCGTCGGTGCCGTCCGAGGGTGGACGCTCGGCTGGGCCGCCCTGGCCGGGCTCGTCGGGGTCGCCGCCCTCGTCTTCCTGAAGACGCGCGGCGGCGGCGGGGGGCCGGAGGGCGTCGCAGAGGTGGACGCCCGCCTCGGCGGCGTGCTGGCCGTGATCGCCGGCGCAGCAGGCGCCGCCGTCGCCGGCGCGGTCCTCCTCCGGGAGGAGAGACGGCCGCCGCTTCGTCCGCTCACGCCCGTCGTCGCCGCAGGCCTGTTGCTCTTCGGCTACCTGTATCCGTCCGACCGCGCGCCGCTTCCCTCGTTCGCCTACGCCGACAGCCTCGACGTCAGGCACCCGTGGGAAGGCGTGTTCTGGCTCCTGCCGGTGCTCGCGGGCATCCTCCTCCTCGCCCGGCGCGAGGCGCTCCCGCGCCGTCTCGCCGCCTTCTCGGTCGGCGTCCTGGCGGTCGTCGCCGTCCACCTTGTCGACCAGCTCCGCGAGCTCTGGGAGGACGACCAGGTCGGCCTCGCTCCCGTCGCCTTCCTCGCCGGAACCGTCACCGCAGGCGTGTGGGCCGCCGCCACCGAATGGCGTGGCCTCCGGCGTCCCGCCGCGCTGTGGCTCGCGCTCGGCGTGGTCACGGCCCTCGTGGCACTCGTGGTCGGGCCGTCCTAAGTACTAGAACAGGCCGAGCTGAACCGCGGGCTGCGAGGCGGCCAGGACTGGCTCCGGCGCGACCTCGGGGATCTCCTCCCGCCCGAGGAGCTCCGGGATCCGGCGGAAGTCCTCGCGCAGGACGTTGAGCATCGCCGGCGTGTAGAGCGCGGCCGCCGGGTGGTAGAGCGGGTAGAGGAGGACGCGGTTGCCGCCCAGCACGACCTCCTGCTCCCGGCCGTGCACCCGTGTGATCCCCGCCGGCCTCCCCGACAGGAGCTTCGTCGCGAAGTTCCCCAGCGTCGCGACGACGGTCGGCTGGATCAGCTCGATCTGGCGGAAGAGATGCGGCTCGCAGGACTCGATCTCGTCCGGCTGGGGGTCACGGTTCCCGGGCGGGCGGCACTTGAGCACGTTCGCGATGTAGACCTGCGAGCGCTCGAGGCCGATCTCGGCGAGCAGCTTGTCGAGAAGCTTCCCGGCCTGGCCGACGAACGGGACTCCCTGCTTGTCCTCGTGGAAGCCCGGCGCCTCGCCCACGAACATCAGGTCGGCGGCGGGATTTCCGACGCCGAAGACGACCTGGGTGCGCCCCTCGGCGAGCCGGCAGCGCGTGCAGCCGGATACCTGTGAGGCGAACTCGGCGAGCGCGTGCATGGGGCGAGTGTACGTCCGCGCGCGGACGATAACCTCGCCCGCCGGAACGACGCGCTCCTGCTCATCGTGACCTCGTCCGCGAGATCGCGCCGCAGGAAGGCGATCGCTTCTAACGCCGAGCAGATCGTCGGCGCCTTCGTCGAGCGAGCCGGCTAGCTGCCTAGCCGCAGCCGCACGAGCCGCCGCAGCACCCGCCGCCGCCCCGCGGCATCGCGTCGAAGCCGCCCTGGGTCGAGCTTCCGTGCGCCGCGAAGACCGAGAGTTGCTTGCGGACGTCGGCCGCGCCGCACTCGGGGCAATCAGGTTGCTCGCCGTTGCGGACGAGCTCCTCGAAGTGCGACTCGCACGACATGCAGACGTACTCGTAGATCGGCATTCCTCGATTCTATCGACCGGGCAGGCGAGCCTCTCTGTCTCTGCCCGAGAGGCGGGGCGCGGAGCCCGGCTCCGCCGGGCGGGAGCGCCCGCCGGCCAGAGAGCGAGAGAAGGTGGCGGGGGCCAGGCTGCGGCCGACCGGCCCCCGCCTTGGTAGGCACTCGTGCGGCTAGTGCCCGATCTCGATGACGGCACGCTCCGACTTCGCGTACTCGAGCCGGAACTGGCTGCCCAGCTTATGGCAGTGCATCTTCACGTGGTGCCGACCCCGAATGCGGTCAACTTCGTTTCCGACGGAACGGACACAGCACAGTGTGCCGGTCGCTGCCGCGGACCGGGGACGGAATTGGGGAGCTTCACCCGGACGAGCCACCCCGGCCGGGCTACACTCAGCCCAGCCCGGTATCCGTCCGGAACTGGAGCAGACGTGATCGAAAGCATGCAAATCGTCGGCCGCGGCCGCGTCGGCTCGGCCATCGCCGCCCGCCTGCACGAGCGGGGCGTCGAGCTGCGCGACGGCGGCGCGGAGATCGTCCTGCTCTGCGTTCCGGACGCCGCGATCGCGGAAACGGCCGACGTTCTCCCGCTCGCTCCGTCCCAGTGGATGGCGCACACGAGCGGGGCGACGCCGCTCTCGGCGCTCTCGCACAAGCGCCGGTTCGGGCTCCACCCACTCCAGACCTTCGATCGGTCGGGCGACCCGCGGCAGCTGGACGGCGCCTACGCGGCGGTCACAGGCGAGACGGACGAGGCCGAGGCGGTCGGCCGCCGGCTCGCGGAGCTGCTCGGGCTGCGGCCGTTTCCCCTCGCCGAGCGCGACCGCGCGCTCTACCACGCCGGCGCGGCGATCGCCTCGAACTACCTCGTGACGCTTCACCGGGCGGCCAGCGACGTCTTCGCGGAGGTGGGCGCACCGCCGGCAGGCCTCGAGCCGTTGATGCGCCGGGTCGTCGACAACGACTTCGAGCTGACCGGTCCGATCGCCCGCGGCGACTGGGAGACCGTCGACAGTCACCTGGCGGCGATCCGGGAGCGGATGCCCCGGCTCGAGCCGCTCTACCGGATCCTTGCCGAGGCGACCGCGCAGTGACCACCGCCCGCACGATCTCGGAGCTGAGGGCGGCGCTCTCGTCGCGCGAGAGCTCGACCGTCGGGCTCGTTGCGACCATGGGTGCGTTCCACGCCGGGCATCTCTCGCTCTTGCGGGCAGCGCACGAGGAGAACGACGTTGTGGTCGCCAGCCTGTTCGTGAACCCCGCGCAATTCGACGAGGCGAACGACCTCGCGGCCTACCCACGGGACGAAGAGCGCGACCTTTCACTCGCCGAGGAGGGCGGCGTCGACGTCGTCTTCGCGCCGCCCGCCGAGGAGCTCTACCCCGAGGGCTTCGAGACGTGGGTCGACGTCGAGCGTCTCGGGTCGATCCTCGAGGGCCGCTCGCGGCCCGGCCACTTTCGCGGGGTGGCCACGATCTGCCTCAAGCTCTTCAATCTCGTCCGCCCGGACCGCGCGTACTTCGGTCAGAAGGACGCGCAGCAGTCGGCCGTCGTCCGCCGGATGATCCGTGACCTCAACGTCCCCGTCGAGATCCGCGTGCTCCCGACCGTGCGGGACGCCGACGGCCTCGCGCTCTCCTCGCGGAACTCCCGCCTCTCGGCCGAGGAGCGCGAGCTGGCGCTTGCGCTCCCCCGCGCCCTCGCCACGCGTGATCCGGCCAGGGCGCGTGAGCTCCTGGACGGGCTCGAGGTGGACTACCTCGAGGTCGCGGACTTCGAGCCAAGGGTGCTGGCGGCCGCCGTTCGCGTCGGCGGAACGAGACTGATCGACAACGTCGTCCTGGAAGGAGAAACGGCATGACGTCCCATCCGAACCCCTCGGCGAAGGTCTCCCTGACCGAGCTCGGCGAGCGGAAGGCGCGCGGCGAGCGACTCGTCATGGTCACGGCGTACGACTACCCGGGAGCGCGCCTCGCGGACACCGCCGGTGTCGACATCATCCTCGTCGGCGATTCCGCCGCGGACAACGTCCTGGGCTACGAGTCGACGGTGCCGGTGACCGTCGACGAGCTGCTCGTGCTCGTGCGTGCCGTCTCGCGTGGTGCGGAGCGGGCGCTCGTCGTCGCGGACATGCCTTTCGGCTCCTTCCAGGTCTCGGATGACTCGGCCGTCGCGAACGCGGTGCGGTTCGTGAAGGAGGCGGGCGCCGACGCGGTCAAGATCGAAGGTGCCGGCCCGTCCCTTTCCCGGGTGCAGGCACTCGTCGGCGCCGGAATCCCGGTCATGGGCCACGTGGGGTTGACCCCGCAGTCGGCGACGATGCTCGGCGGCTTCAAGGCGCAGGGTCGGACGGCCGCAAAGGCGCAACGGCTCCTCGCCGACGCGCGGGCTCTCGAGGCGGCCGGCTGCTTCGCCGTCGTCCTCGAGGCCGTGCCCGCCGCGGTTGCGGCGAGGGTGTCGGAAGCGCTCCACGTGCCGACGATCGGGATCGGTGCCGGGCCGTGCTGCGACGGCCAGGTGCTCGTCTGGCATGACCTCCTCGGGCTCAACGACCGACGGCCCGCGCGCTTCGTGAAGCGCTACGCCGACGTCGGCTCCCAGATCCGGCGCGCGCTCGAGCGGTACGCGGAGGACGTGCGCTCCGGCGCCTTTCCCGCCGACGAGCACACCTACGCGATGCCCGCGGACGAACTCGCGCTATTCGAAGCCGCCACCGAGCAGCGTCAACACGCTCAGGAGCCCGACGCCTAGCGCGGCCAGCCACACGACCGTGAGCCCCACTCCGGCGGCTGCGCGCGGCAGGGACCAGCGGTAGACGACGCCGAGGCCGACGAGCAGGAGGGCGAGGCTCCAGGCGGCGAGCAGCACGATCAGCGGCGGCCAGACGGCCCAGACCGGCAGGGCGAAGACGAGGGGCGCGAGGGCGAATGCGAGCACGTGGCGCGTGCGCCGCCGGCTTCCTTCCCCACCGAGCCGGGCGACGACGAAGCCCAGCCCCCAGCCGAGCACCCAGTAGCCCACGAACCCGTAGGCGAAGCCGGTCACGAAGATCCAGACGAGTTTGTCGAGCACGTCCAGCCCGTGGAGCGCGTCGGCACCGGCAAGGCCGAGCGCAACCGCGATGCCGCCGACGAACGCCAGCGCGACGACGGCGTCCTGACGCTCCTCCGCCGCCTCCTTCGATTCGTCCCTGAGGGTGCCGAAGACCTGCACCGGACGCCTCAGCACGAGCGCAGCGCGGCGCAGCCACTCGAGTTGGGCCTCCACGGGCCCGACGTTACAAGCCGGGTGATCGCCCGGATGACGCGTTATCGGTTGCGCCGAGCCACGACGGTGATCCCCTCTCTGAGGGTGGGCGGCAGGATCGGGCCGATCCTGCGAAAGGCTTTGTTCTTCGCCGAGCCGTGGTCGAAGTAGTTGCGCGTCAGCCAGCGCATGGCCTCGAGCCCCGCGTCCTCGACGGAGGCCAGTAGCTCGGGGACGGTGAACTCGTGGAAGTGGCCGGGGTTGGCCGGATCCTCGCGGATCGGGTCGTAGGGATTGCGGCCGAGGAGCATCCGGATGCGTTTGGGGAGGTTCGTCGCGTTCGGCGTCTGGAGGATCAGATGCCCGCCGGTGCGCAACCCCGAGCCCAGGTAGCGGAGCACCGGGACGGGCGCGACGTGAAGATGCTCGATCACCTCGCCGCAGACGACGACGTCGTGCTCCTCGAGCGCCGGGCGCTCGCTCTCGTTGAGGTCGAGCTGGACGTGCTGCTCGCCTTCCCTGAGCGGAAAGCGGTGGTCGAGCCAGCCGAGGCTGTTCACCATCGCCCCCGGGAGGGCCTCGCGCAGCAGCATGCTGTCGTAGCTCGGCCCCACGACGAGGATCCGCGCCGGCGCGAGCTCGGCGACGAGGTCGAGCAGCAGCTCGTAGCGCTCCTGGTGCGTCCGGAGGTAGATCTGCTCCTCGGGCGCGGTGTAGCGCGCCCGGAGGTCAGGCAGCGGCCGCGGCAAAGGCCGGCAGGACCTCGCGCAGGAACTGCCCCGTGTACGACTCCTCCACTGCGGCAACCTGCTCGGGCGTGCCGGTCGCGATCACCTCGCCGCCGGCCTCGCCGCCCTCCGGTCCGAGGTCGACGAGCCAGTCCGCCTGCTTGATCACGTCGAGGTTGTGCTCGATCACGAGCACGGTGTTGCCGGCGTCCACGAGCCGCTGCAGGACCTCCAGGAGCTTCTCGATGTCGGCGAAGTGGAGGCCGGTCGTCGGTTCGTCGAGGATGTAGAGCGTCCGACCGGTCGCGATCTTCGAGAGCTCCGAGGCGAGCTTGACGCGCTGCGCCTCGCCGCCCGAGAGCGTCGTCGCCGGCTGCCCGAGCTTGATGTAGTCCAGCCCCACGTCGTGGAGCGTCTGTAGCCGGCGCCGGAGCTTCGGGATCTTGGCGAAGAAGAGCAGCGCCTCCTCGACCGACATCTCGAGCACGTCCGCAATCGACTTCCCTTTGAACCGCACCTCGAGCGTCTCGCGGTTGTACCGGCGCCCGTGGCACGTCTCGCAGGGGACGTAGACGTCGGGCAGGAAGTGCATCTCGATCTTGATCGTCCCGTCGCCCTTGCAGGTCTCGCAGCGCCCGCCTCGGACGTTGAACGAGAACCGCCCCGGCTTGTAGCCGCGCACCTTCGCCTCCGGCGTGAGCGAGTAGAGGTCGCGGATGTGGTCGAAGAGCTTCGTATAGGTGGCAGGATTCGAGCGCGGCGTGCGGCCGATCGGCGACTGGTCGATGTCGATCACCTTGTCGAAGCACTCGATCCCCTCGCACCCGAGGTGCTCCCCCGGCTTCAGCCGCATCCGGTGGAGCCGGTTTGCGAGCGCCTTGTAGACGATCTCGTTCACGAGCGTCGACTTGCCCGATCCGGACACGCCTGTGACGCACACGAGCTTCCCCACCGGGAACTCGACGTCGATCGCCTTGAGGTTGTGCTGCGACGCGCCGCGGACCCAGAAGGAGCCCAGATCCTCTTCGCGCCGCTCCGGGACCGCGATCGTCCGGGTGCGGGAAAGGAACTGGCCGGTGATCGACTCCTTGTTCCGCTCGACCTTCCGCGCCGGGCCCTCGGCGACCACGTGACCGCCGTGCTCGCCCGCCCCCGGGCCCATGTCCACGAGCCAGTCGGAGGAGCGCATCATCTGCTCGTCGTGCTCGACCACGAGCACCGTGTTGCCGAGTTCCCGCAGCCGCTCGAGGGTCCCGATCAGCTTGCCGTTGTCCCGCTGGTGGAGCCCGATCGAGGGTTCGTCGAGGATGTACAGCACACCGACGAGTTGGCTGCCGATCTGCGTGGCGAGCCGAAGGCGCTGCGCCTCGCCGCCCGAGAGGGTCGCGGAGGCGCGGTCGAGCTGCAGGTAGCCGACGCCGACGTTGTCGAGGAACGTGAGGCGCTCCCGGATCTCCTTGATGATCCGCCTTCCGATCAGCTCCTCGGTCTCGGTCAGCTGGAGCGCGTCGAGGAAGGCGAGAGCCCGCGTCACGGACATCTTCGTGAACTCGTGGATGTTCTCACCGCCGACGGTGACCGCGAGCACCTCCGGCTTCAGGCGCGCACCGTTGCACTCGGGGCACGGACGGAAGCTCATGTACTCCTCGATCCGCTCCCGCATCGAGGACGAGTCGGTGTCCCGGTAGCGGCGCTGGAGGTTGGAGACGATGCCCTCGAAGGCGAGCATGTACGAGCGCTTCCGGCCCATCCGGTTCCGGTAGCTGACGTAGATCCGCTCGCCCTTCGTTCCGTACAGGAAGAGGTCCTGCTGCTCCGGGGTGAGGTCCTGCCAGGGCGTGTCCAGGTCGAGCTCGTACCGGTCGGCCACGGCCTGGATGACCGCCTCGTACCAGTTCCCGTTCAGCGGCACGAGCGCCTCGACGAGCGGCAGGGTCGGGTCCGGGACGAGCAGGTCCGGGTCGATCTCCTGCTGGGCCCCGAGGCCGGTGCAGCGCGGGCACGCCCCGTGCGGCGAGTTGAAGGAGAAGATGCGCGGCTGGAGCTCCGGCAGCGAGACGCCGTGCTCCGGGCACGCGAACTTCTCGGAGAACGTCAGCTCCTTGCCCTCGTCGATGAGATCGATTGCGACGAGCCCGTCGGCGAGGTTGACCGCCGTTTCCACCGACTGGAAGAGGCGTGTCCGGAGGTCGGGCTTCATCCGTAGCCGGTCGACCACGACCTCGATCGTGTGCTTGTACTTCTTGTCGAGCTGAATCTCGTCTTCGAGCAGACGCTGTTCGCCGTCCACCTTCACGCGGGTGAAGCCGTCGCGCCGAAGCTCGTCGAGGAGCTCGCGGTACTCGCCCTTCCGGTCGCGGACGACGGGGGCGTTGACCGTGAACCGCGTCGTCTCGGGGAGCTGCAGGATCTGGTCGACGATCGCCTCGATCGACTGGCCCGCGATCGGGCGGCCGCAGATCGGGCAGTGGGGCCGGCCGACCCGCGCGTACAGGAGCCGGAGATAGTCGTAGATCTCCGTGACGGTGCCGACCGTCGAGCGCGGGTTTCGGCTCGTGGTCTTCTGGTCGATCGAGATCGCCGGGCTGAGGCCGTCGATCGAGTCGACGTCGGGCTTCTCCATCATCTGGAGGAACTGACGGGCGTACGCGGACAGGCTCTCGACGTAGCGGCGCTGCCCCTCGGCGTAGATCGTGTCGAACGCGAGGCTCGATTTCCCGCTTCCCGAGAGGCCCGTGACGCAGATCAGGCGGTTCCGCGGAAGCCTGACGGTGATGTCCTTGAGGTTGTGCTCGCGGGCACCGTGAACGACCAGTTCGTCCTGAGCCATAACAGGCCAGTCTAACTTCCGCGCCATCAGCGAACACATGTTCGCTCACGCCCCGGACGGCGCTAGCAGACGGGCTTCCGGGCAGTCAGCACGAAGTTGTCGAACGCAATCCGGACAGGCTCGTGGGCGAACCAGTCGTCACGGGACATCAGCTGGAGGCCGATCGTCGGCGCGCCCGTCACGCGTGCCGAGACGACGGGCTGCCAGCGTCCCGACACCCGGTACTGGGCGACCGACAACGTCCCGCGGTGGAGGATCCGGAGCGCCCCCTCCCGGTGGTCGGTCGCGAAGGAGTTGAGAGCGCCCGGGAACCAGCCCGCATATTCCTCGGCGCCGAGGTTGTTGCTGAACCGCCCGACGGTCGCCGCGTACGCGTTGTACCAGGAGGCCAGCTGGCCGATGACGCCGCTCGCCGCCGGCCAGTCGAGCAGCTGGAAGTCGACGCGGACCTCGAAGTCGCCCAGATAGCGGCAGTTGGTGGTGAGCGCGCCGCTGATCAGGTCGTCGTCCCCCTCGGCGACCGCAGTCGGCGCGATTGCGATCTCGAGCCGGCCGTCGACCTCCTCGACGGTCACCCCGGTGCCCGCCGACCGGTGCCAGACCGTCCGGTCGATCACGCCGTCGTCGAACGTGTCCTCGATGCGGGTCTCGGTAGGGACCGGTGCGGCGGGCGGCTGGGTTTTCGGCGTTCGCGTGACGGACTGGGGCGTCCGCATGGGCGTCGCCCGGTGTGCGGCGGCAGGCGGGGGCGGCGGCGCCGGAGCGGCGGCGGCCGGCTCGGGCCGCGCCTTCGTTCGGCTCGGCGTTCGCGGCTCGGCCCGCGGCGTCTTGGGACGGGCTCGGATGACGATCGCGGGCGCGGTGACGGCCGGCGCCTCGGTCGGTGCGGACGCGGTCGTCGCACGAACGGGCAGCGGTGCGGCGGAGAGCTCGCCCCCGTCGCGCTGGAGCACGAGGACCGCGCTCGCCGCGCCTGCGAAGCCGAGGACCGCAGCCGCGACTGCGACGAACGCGGCACGGCGACGCCCCTCCGGCGCCACGAGCGCGCGAACGCGGCTCGGCGGAGGGTTCAGCTCGGGATCCTGGCGCAGGACGGCGCCCTCGAGCTCGCGTAGCGCGGGCGTCGGCTCGAGCCCCAGCTCGTCGTTCAGCATCCGGCGGGTGTCGCGGTAGGCCTCGAGCGCCTCGGCCTGCCGGCCGCAGCGGTAGAGCGCGACGATGAGGTGCCGCCTGAGCGTCTCCCGCAGCGGATGCTCGGCGAGGAGCGATCGGAGCTCACCGACCAGCTCGGCGTGCTTGCCCGACGCGAGGTCGGTCTCGATCCGCTCCTCGAGGACCAGCAGCCGGAGCTCCTCCAGGCGGCCAATCTCGCTCGCCGCCCAGGGCTCGTATGCGAACTCGGCGAGCGGCGGGTCGCGCCAGAGGGCGAGAGCCTCGTCGAAGCGCTGGTCCCGCCGCAGGGCCTCGAACCGCTCGAGGTCGAGCTCGCCCTCCTCCAGCCGGATCAGGTAGCCACCGGCGGTGCGGACGACGCGGTCGCAGCCGAGCACGCCGCGCAGCCGCGAGACGAGCACGTGGAGGTTGTTTCCGGCTCTCGAGGAGGCCCTCTCTCCCCAGAGCGCCTCGATGAGGGCGTCTTCCGAGACGGCGCGATTCGCGCGGAGCAGCAAGAGCGCAAGGAGCGCACGCTGCTTGCGGCCCTTGACGGCAATCTCGCGGTCCCCCTCGAAGACCTGCAGGTCTCCGAGGATCCGTACGTCCATGAGCCGGTCGTATCACCGCGGCTGGGCGCTTGCAACGGATGTCTCATGGATCCGAACAATCACCCAACGGTTCGTTTACAGGCAATCGAGGGCAACCGCGGCGCAACCGCCGGGAAATGCTGACCGTCGAGGGTCGCCCCATGACCTCCATCTCCTCCCGAAAGGAGCGATCCATGCTTCGGATCCGCTTGCTCGCGAGCATCGCGGGCGCCCTCGCCGCGGGGCTCCTGGTGGCGACGATCGCTGTCGCCGGCGCGTACGAGGACGCCCCCGCCCCCGATCACGCGTTCGGCGTCGGCGACTACGGCCCGGCCTGCTGGCAGACGAACGGCGGCCCGTTTTGCCCGCCGGTCAGCTACACGATCCGCCTGGTCGGCGTCCAGCGAGGCGCCGGGCAGAGGGCCTGGGGCTCGTTCGAGCGTCTGAACCACGGCACCGGCAGGAGCATCGCCGGCGACGTCACCTGCGTGAACGTGGACGGGAACCGGGCGTCGATCGGGGGCGTCTTCACCCACGTCGCGACCCAGCCGGGATTCGGTGTCGGTGATCCGTTCGTCCTGTACATCGAGGACAACGGAGCCCTCGGCAGCTCGACGCCGGATCGGATCAGCGCGCTCGCCGCCCTGCCGGAGGGCGACCCGGACCGGCCGCTGATGCCGGCACAGTTCCCGTACGTCTGCCCGTCGACGGACTCGATCTACGGTTGGGCGCCGCTGCTCGGCGGCGACATCACCGTGACGAAGGGGGCGGCCGGCGCCGGCTAGCCGGCGAGACGCTCGACGAGCCGGTAGACGCTCTTCGGCTTCGGGACGTGGTCGAGGGCAAGCGGGCCCACGATCACCGTCCCGTAGCCGAGGAGCTGCCCCGCGAGCGTCTGCTCGAGCTCGACCGCCTCCACGGCGGCGAGCCGCACCGCCCGGGCGCGCCGCCGCCACGTCCCCGCGACCACGACCACCCGGTCGGTCGTGACCACGACGCGTGTCCGCTCCCACCTCCAGACCGCTCGGAGCGCGAGGCCGGCGGCGAGTGCGACGACCACGATCCCGGCGTTGGAGGCGGGCCGGGGAAGCGTCGCGGCCACGCCGCCGACCCCACCGAGGACGATGGTCCAGGCGAGCGGCCAGGCAAGCACGATCCCGTGCCTGCGGGCCTCGAGGCAGACTTCCTCGTCCCGATCGACGACCACGAGGGCGGCTTCGCCGCTGCCCCGGACGTTTCCTTCCGTGCCAGGGGGGCCAAACCCTCTCTGTGAGCCAAACGGCCCTCCGCGCCTTCGTCGTGACCCTCGTCGTGGTCGGCGTGGTCGTGAGCGCACTCGCCCTCTGGGAGCTGAGGATCTTGCTCGCCCTCCTGTTCCTGGCATTCACGATCGCTGCGGCGATGCGCCCGAGCGTGGAGGCGCTGAAGCGCCGCCGGATCCCGCGCGGAGCGGGGATTCTCCTGCACTACGCCGCGCTCTTCGGCCTCCTCGGCCTGTTGCTCTGGGCCGTCGTCCCGCGGGCCGTGACCCAGGTGCAGAACGCGATCGGCGACTCCGAGGACGAGACAGGGGTGAAGGCCGAGGTGCTCGGCTGGCTCGACGGGCGGCTGGAGCAGCTCCCCAGCCCTGAGCAGCTGGTCGACCCGGCGCTGGAGATCACGCTCCTGACCGTCGAGATCGCTCTCGGCGTCCTCTTCGTCTTCGCGGCCGCCGCCTACTGGGTGCTCGAGCGCGACGATGCCGTCCGGTTCGTCACCTCGCTGCTCCCGCGCCACCGCCGGAAGCTGATCCGCGACACCTGGGACCTCATCGACCTGAAGCTCGGCGCCTACGTCCGCGGCCAGGCGCTTCTGATCTCCCTCGTCGCCAGCGTGCTCTCCGTCTGCTTCTGGGCGATCGGCCTTCCCTTCTGGCTGCTGATCGCCGTCTTCGCCGGGGTCGTGGAGATCGTCCCCGTCATCGGGCCGCTCACCGCCGGAGCGCTCGCTGTCGGCGTCGGCCTGACCGAGTCGGTCGAGGTCGCGGTCGCCGCCGGCGTGGCAGTGCTCGTCGTCCGCCTCCTCGAGGACTACCTGGTGATTCCGCGCGTGCTCGGCGACGCCGTCGGGCTCTCGCCGCTCGTCGTGCTCGTCTCCGTCGCCGCCTCCGCACTCCTCTTCGGCGAGTTCGCGGTGCTGCTTGCGATCCCGATGGCCGCGGTGGCCGCCACGCTGTTCGACGTCATTGTGCGCGACAAGGATCCGGCCGAGGAGGACGTCCCGACCGTGCTCTTCCCCGCGCAGGACGCCGAGAGCGGCTAGCGCGTCAAGCTCGGCGCCACTTGCCGAAGATGAGCCCGCCGATGGTGAAGCCGAGACCGAAGGTGCCCAGCGCGAACGCTCCGAGGGTCACGGCCTTGCGAACCTTCGAGAGGCGCTGCCACCGGCCGAGCGCCTCGAGCTCGTCCGTTGTCAACGGCTCGCCGCGCCGCTTTTTTCGGAGTGCGCCACCCGCTCGCAGTCCGAGATAGAGGTCGTCGAAGATCTCAGTGGGCTCGTCCACCACGAATCTGAGTGTATAGCCTGCCTCGGCTGTGGCCGGGGTACGGACACGGGTCCTACACCTTTCCGACCTGCATTTCGGAACACATGCGGAGACGCGCCTGGAGCCCGGCCTCGAGTCCCTGATCGAGCGCGTCGATCCCGAGCTGATCATCGCGAGCGGCGACCTCACGCACCGGGGACGGGCCGCCCAGCACGACCGGGCCGCCGCGTTCCTCCAAGGACTGGGGAGGCCGGTCCTCGCCGTTCCCGGCAACCACGACATTCCCTACCGGCCGATCGCCCGCTTCACCCGAACCTGGAAGCAGTTCGAGCGCCACTGGGAGACGACCGAGCCCGTCTACAGGTCGGATGTGCTCTTCGTCGTCGGGCTGAACTCCGTCCGCCCGTGGCTCCAGCAGGGCGGCCGGCTCCGCAGCGCGCAGCTCGCACGCGCAGCCGAGCTCCTCCCCCAGGCGCCGCCGACAGCGCTCCGGGTCGTCGTCCTCCACCACCACCTGCTCGGCGCGCCCTGGCGCTCGCGCAAGAAGCCGGTGGCGCGCCGCAGCGCCGTGCTCGCCGCCCTGGTCGACGCCGGCGCCGAGCTGATCCTCGCCGGCCACATCCACCAGGCCGCAGTCAGCGAGCGGCACGAGTTCGAGGTCGTGAGCGGCGAGATCCGAGGCGCGACCGTCTCGATCGCGCCCGGGCTCGGCCAGCCGCGGCCGAACCGCCGCGGCGAGGCGCGCGGACTGCTGGTCTACGAGTGCGAGGAGGAGGCGCTGACCGTCGAGACGTACATCTGGCGGGAGGACGACTGGGGGCTCACGGCGGTCCGACGCTTTCCGCGCGGACGCGCGCCGCTCGCCGCCCAGCCGGCTCCCGCCTAGGCTCGGATCAGTACCAGCGGCCCCTGGCGAATCCGCCGAACGCGATCAGCCCGATCAACGCGATGATCAGACCGATCCAGAGGTTCCAGAAGATGGCGAGAATGATCCCGACGATCACCAGGATCCCGCCAACGCTGAGTCCGCCCACGCTTTGCTCCTTTCGCCGTTCCGTCAGGTCGTAACCGGACGCCTGCTGACAACCATGCGGTAGATCCCGAGCAGGATAAGCGCCCCGACGATGGCAGTGAGCCAGGTCGAGATGTCGAAGAACTCGTCCATCGGATCGGCATTGAACAGCACGCCCGCCAGGAATCCTCCCAGGATTGCGCCGACGACGCCGATGATGGTGGTGACGATGAGGCCGCCCGGGTCGTCGCCCGGCATGATCGCCTTGGCGATCAGGCCCGCGAGCAGCCCGAGGATGATGAACGCGATGATGCCCATGGTGGTCTCCTTCTGAGAGGTGGACGCGTTACTGCGTTCCCACCGAGGGCCGGGTGGAAACCGATTCCGGGCTAGAGGCGTGACCCCGGGCCTGTGACCGTCCGCCCCTGCGCGAACCGCCGGTAGGCGATCACGATCAGCGTGGCGGCAGCGACGGAGAGGACGAAGACGCCGCCCGTTCCGAAGCCGAGCGAGAGTGCCACCGCTCCGCCGATGATCGAACCCGCGATCCCGATCAGGATCGTGAGCCAGAGCGGCATCGGGTCGCGGCCGGGGACGGCGAGGCGTCCGAGCGCGCCGACGACGAGTCCGGTGAGGATGATCGCGACGACGTCGCCGAGCGACATGCGTGGCTCAGGCTAACGGGAGCCCGCCGCGAGGCGCGGCGGGCTCCCGTCGAGACGCTCTACGGAGACGGAACGAGCGTGGGACAGTTCGGCGCCGTCGCGCCGTTCGAGTCCGCGCAGTTGATCCGGCCGGTCGGGAACGCCTTCACGGTCGGGTTCAGCGGCGAGTTCGCCGTCACGTAGTCGGCGGCGACCTGATCCATGATGTCCTGGGTCGTCGCCCGGCTCGTGAACACCGGATACCCATCGCCGCCGCTCGCCATGAAGTCGTTCTCGGCGATCTTGTGCGTCGAGCCCGCCGTGAGGTCGACAGGCGTCGCCGTGCAGTTCCCGGCTGCATCGGCGACCACCGCCGACATCACGCGGCTCCCGGCCGCGGCTGCGATGTCGTACGTGAAGCAGAGGCCCGACACCTGCGGGAACCGCCCGTTCGCGGCAGGCATCTGCGAGACGCCGTTCTCGAGCATCGTCTTCAGCTCGGCGCCGTTGACGTCGAGGGTCACGACGATGTTCCCGAACGGCAGCACGCCCAGCACCTGCCCCCGGGTGATCGGATACGGGGGCGGCGTGAACGCCGGGCAGAAGTCGCTCGGGTTGTCCGTGGTCGGGCACGTCAGGTCGGCGCGGAGCCCGCCCGAGTTCGTGATCGCGAACTTGACGCCGATCGACTCGTACTTCGTCCGCATCGAGTCCGTGACGACGTTGCCCACGAGCGACTCGCACAGGCGCCCGTCGGACCGGCCGCACTGGTCGGCGCGCGGGATCACCTTGGTCGCCGAGCCGATTTGCGTGCCGAGGATCGGCTTCAGCTGCTCGTTCAGCGCGTCGATCCGGGCCTGGATCGCGGCGTCGGGCGTCACGCCGATGTCCCACGGCTTGTGGAAGTCGGCCGTCTTGTAGACCACGCCCGTACCCTTGTCGACCACGAGCCGGACTCGGGTGAACCGCACGCCCTTGCTCAGGTTCTCGACGACGAGGATGCCGTTCGGCCGCGTCGTCAGCACCTGGAAGTTCGTGTGGTCGCCGATGACGGCGTCGACGCCCTGCACGTTGTCGGCGAGGTCGACAAGCGGGCCTGTCGGTGCCGTCAACGTCCCATCCGTCGCACCGTGGTGCCCCATCGCGACCAGCGCGTCCGTCGCCGACGTGAGCTTCGCGGCCTCCGCGTTGACCGCCGCGGTCGCGTTCCCGACGTGGAACGGGTCGAACGAGCCCGGGAACACGAGCGTCGGCGCATCCTCGTTCGTGAAGCCGATCAGGCCCAGCTTGACGCCGTTGAACGAGAACACCTTCGAGGGCGACCACTCTTTCGGCGTCTTCCCGGCCGCATCGACGACGTTCGCCGAGAGGTACGGGAATTGCGCCAGCGGGATCAGCGTGTTCCGCAGATATGCCTGCCCGCGGTCGAAGTTGTGGTTCCCCAGCCCGTCGGCCGAGAAGCCCATCATGTTCATGACCTCGATCGTCGGCGTGTCGCCGAAGAAGGCCGAGATCGGCGGGGTCGCCCCGACCGAGTCCCCGGCGGCGACGGTGAGCACGCCGTCTCTCGCCTCCGCGCGGTACGCGTCGAACCAGGGCGTGAGGAATGCCGATCCGCCGATCGTGAAGGCCGGATTCGTCGTCCCCGGCGCGCTGAGGTTGTCAGCGGCCTCCGTGAGCGGGACGAGCTGCCCGTGGTAGTCGCTGATGTCGAGGATCGTGAGCTCGCGGAGGTCGCTCGTGTCGTCGACGATGTCGTACCGGATCTTCCCGCGAGCGTTCTGCGGGCCCGGGATGCCGAGCACGAACGACAGCGTCGGCGCGACGTCGATCGCCCGCAGCCCCTTGACCTTCTTTCCTCCGAGCCCGTGCCCCCTGCCGTGCCAGCGTTTGAAGCCGTGCTCGGCCTTGCCGTTGATCCCCGGCCCCGCGGCCACGAAGGTCGCGTGCATGTTGACGTTGTGGCGGAGGTCGACGAGCTCGGGCAGGTAGCCGTGCTGGCCGAAGAACTGCGAGAACGCGATCACCGGTGCGCTCGCCGCGTCGAACTGGTACGGCGGGCGCGAGACGACCACGACGTCGCCGCTGCGGTTTGGATTCAGCGAGTCGCTGCCGTCGACGTTCCGGAGCTCCTCCTTCTTCATCACCCTGAGGATCACCTGCCGCCCCGGCACGGCCGGGTCGGTGAGGCCCTGGAACGCGTTGATCACGGCGGTCCGCACGGCCTCGTAGGTGATCCCGGCGGGAAGCGTCGGGTTGACGTAGATCTGCGCCGTCCCGCCCGCCCAGCAGGCCTTGGCCAGATCGGCCGGGTCGCCGGCACGGCAATTGCTGAGTGAGCCGGCAACGGCCGGATTCCCGCTCGGATGCACCGAGACGTCGGTGTTCGTGACCGTGTTGTGCACCGTCGTCTCGAACAGGATCCGCCGGGCGTTGATCGCGAGCCACTGCGGCGCGAACCCGTGGTCGGAGGACGCGAAGACCGTCGTGTCACGCCGGCCCATCAGCTCACGGCCGAGGGCGAGCGTGTGGTCGGCCTCCTGGTACGCGGCACGGATGTACCCCTCGCGCTTCGCGAGGAGGCCGTCCTTCGTGCCGTCGCCGTTGACGTCGTCGTAGTAGGGGTTCGGCCGCCCCTCCATGTCGGTCTTCGTGACGAGCGCCGTGAACTGGTGCTGGAACTCGTCTGTTGTCGGCGACCCGAGGAAGAAGACGTCGGGCCGGTAACCGAGCGTGTCGAAGATGTAGTGCAGGTACGCGAAGTGCGCGTCCGCCCACATCAGGCCCTGCTGGGCGTAGGTGTCCTCGTCCACGATCAGCGCCTCGAGCGGCGCGAAGTCGGCCGCGACGGAGGTCGGGAAGTCGTGCGCCAGCGTCTCGGCGAACGCGTCCGAGCCGGCAGGGCCGAGGGCGTTGTAGCTCGCGTTGACGCGCTGGACGGAGGTGAAGTAGAGCCGGAACTTCGAGAGGTCCGGTGTCAGGTCGATCAGCTTCGCGTAGAAGCCGCCCGTCTTGCCGGCCAGTGAGCCCGAGGCGATGGTCAGCTTCGTGTCGGCCCACTCCCCCGGAGCGAGAATCGTCCCGCCGGCGCCGTTCTTCGCGGCCGTGCGGTTCACGAACAGTACGTGGTCGTAGTTGACCGTCGAGTCGTTCGTGGAGTCGTAGATGTAGACGTCCCAGATCCCGCCGCCGGGAATCTGCGCATTCGCCTGCGTGAAGCTCGTCTCCTTCGCGGTGCTGAAGGAGGCCGGGACGTTCGTCCAGCCCGTCGCGTCGACGAGCGTGTTCCGCTGGTAGGCGACGCCGAAGCTGTTCGCGAGCGCCGGCTGCCCCGGCAGGTCGTAGTTGAGGACGATGCCGCGACCTCCGATGAAGGTCCGGAAATCGACGACCGGGCCCTGAATCGCCGGCACGAGATTGCGTACACCGACCCACTCGACCGCCGCGACCTTCTTCCCCGCCCGCTCGGCCGCCTGGAGGGCGGTGTCTGCTTGCAGGATGCCGGTGGCCGAGAAGCTGGTCGAGTTGTTGAACAGGTCACCGGTGCGGTGGAACGTGTTGTTCGTCGAGCCGTGCTCGCCGGGCCACGTGCCCGTCGCGAGCGTGTACCAGCCGACGCCGGTGTTCGGCGGGAAGCCCTGGACGAGGCCGTTCCGCCCGCGGACGCCGTTCCGCATCAGCTCGAGGTAGGTCGGCATGAGCCCCTTCCGCGCATAGCGCTCCATCAGGTCCGGGCGCATGCCGTCCGCGGCGAACATGATCGCCTTCGCCGTGCGCGGGCCCGCCGGCGGCTTCTGCCCGTGCCCCGCGCCGGCGCCGGCGAACACCAGCGTTGCCAGTGCGCTGACCGCGACCACGGCAGCGCCGAGACGACCGAATCTCTTCAAGATGACTCCTCTCCCTCGCCCCTGAAACTGTGCCGGGAGGATCCTATGCCTATCCGGGGCGAACGTGAAGCGAGAAACTGCTCGAAAGGGCGGTAATCTCGTCTGATGCGGAGGCTTGGCGCGGTCGTCGCGAGTGGTGTGGCGGCGCTCGCCGCGGTCGCCTTTGTCGCCTTTGGCGGCGCGGCCGCTCCGGCCCGTCCGACGTACTTCCAGGACGTCAAGCCGATCCTCGACTCGCGCTGCACCGGCTGCCACGTGGAGGGCGGGATCGCACCCTTCCGCCTCACCGGCTACCTCGACGCGTACCGGCACCGCGAGGCGATCGCGGCCGCGGTCGAGAGCCGCGTGATGCCGCCCTGGCACGCCGACTCCCGCGTCCGGCGCTACCGGTTCGACCCGACGCTGACGAATGCCCAGATCGGGACGCTCGTCCGGTGGGCGGGCCGGCGCGGGCCGCGAGGCGACTCCGCACACCCGGGTCGGCCGCTTCCGTCAGTCGCACCGCGCCTCTCACGCGTCGACGTCCGGATCCCGATGAGCGCCTCCTACATGCCTCGCAGCCGCGGCGGCAACGACGACTACCGCTGCTTCGTCCTCCCCTGGGTGCCCGACCGGCCGACGTTCGTGACCGGCTCGAACGTGCAGCCGGGGCGGCGACGGCAGGTGCACCACATCATCCTCTACCTGGCCACTCCGGCCAACGCCGCCACCGTCGAGGCCTGGGATCGCGAGGACGCCCGCCCGGGCTACGGCTGCTACGGCGGGCCGAGCGCGACCGGGCGCCAGAGCTTCGGCTTCCAGCTCCTCGCCGGCTGGGTGCCGGGATCCTTCGGCACCGACTTCGCGGCGGGAACCGGCATCCGCGTCGCGCCGGGCTCCCGACTCGTGCTCCAGGTGCACTACAACCTGCACGCCGTCAAGACCGCGAAGCCCGATCGCTCGGTCGTCGAGCTCAAGCTGGACGACAGCGTCGCGAAGCGCGCCGTCTACGCGCCGCTCGTCGATCCCGCGTGGGTGCTGAGCCCGTGGAGCTTCCGGATCCCCGCGAGACGGGCGAAGGTCACGCACGCCTTCGCCGCCGATCCGCGAGAGCTCTTCCGGGTCGCCTCGGGAATGGATCTCTCGGCCGGCTTCGTGATCCACTCGCTGCTTCTCCACATGCACCGACTCGGTCGCAACGGCTCCGTCACGCTCGTGCACGCGTCGGGCCGGCGGGAGACGCTCCTGCGCGTGCCCCGCTGGGACTTCAACTGGCAGCGCGAGTACCACCTCGCCTCGCCGACGACGTTCTCCCCGGGCGACCGCCTGTCGCTCCGCTGCGAGCACGCGAATCCGACGAAGCGGCTGAAGACGTGGGGCGAGAACTCGTCTGACGAGATGTGCATCGCCTTCCTGTATGTGAGTGAGCCCTAGGCGGGAGCTTCCGCGGCCGCCTGGAGCTCCCGCCGGAGCTCCTTGATCTCGTCCCGCAACTTGGCCGCGTACTCGAACCGGAGGTCGTCGGCGGCCGCGAACATCTCCTCCTCCAGGTTCACGATCAACTTCTGCAGCTCGCCCGGCTCCATGCTCTCGACCTTGCGGGCGCCGCGCCGACGCCGCCCGGACGGGACCGTCGGCTGCTCGAGCGCGAGGAACTCGGCGATGTCGGAGACGCCCTTCCGGATCGACTCCGGCGTGATCCCCCGCTCCTCGTTGTAGGCGAGCTGGACCGAACGGCGGCGCTCGGTCTCGTCGACCGCGCCCTTGATCGCCTCCGTGAGCTTGTCCGCGTACATCAGCACCTTGCCGTTCGTGTTGCGCGCCGCCCGACCGATCGTCTGGATCAACGCGGTCTTTCCGCGCAGGAAGCCCTCCTTGTCGGCGTCGAGAATGGCCACGAGCGACACCTCTGGCAGGTCGAGGCCCTCCCGTAGCAGGTTCACGCCGACGAGCACGTCGAACTCGCCGAGTCGGAGCTCCCGGATCAGCTTGATCCGGTCGAGCGTGTCGATCTCGGAGTGGAGGTAACGCGCCCTGACCCCGGACTCGAGCAGGTAGTCGGTCAGGTCCTCGGCCATCTTCTTCGTCAGCGTCGTGACGAGCGTCCTCTCCCCCAGCTCCTCCCGGCGCCGGATCTCGTTCAGCAGGTCGTCGATCTGGTTCTTCGTCGCCCGCAGCTCGACCTCGGGGTCGACGATCCCGGTCGGCCGGACGAGCTGCTCGGCGACCCGAGTCGAGTGGCGGAGCTCGTACGGCCCCGGCGTCGCGGAGACGAAGACCATCTGCGGCACCTTCGCGAGAAACTCGTCGAACCGCAGCGGCCGGTTGTCGAGCGCCGACGGGAGCCGGAAGCCGAAGTCGACGAGCGTCTGCTTGCGCGACCGGTCCCCCTCGTACATCCCGCCGATCTGCGGCACCGTCTGGTGCGACTCGTCGATGAAGACAACGAAGTCGGAGGGGAAGTAGTCGATCAGCGTGTAGGGCGCCGAGCCCGGCGGGCGGCCGTCCAGAATCCGCGAGTAGTTCTCGATCCCGTTGCAGAAGCCGAGCTCGACCATCATCTCGACGTCGTACTCGGTCCGCTGCCGGATCCGGTGCGCCTCGAGCATCCGGCCCGCCGACTCGAAGAGCTTCACCTGCTCCTCGAGCTCGTGCCTGATGTCCTCGACCGCCCGCTCGATTGTCGGCTTCGAGGTCACGTACTGCGTCGCCGGGAAGATGTTCAGGAGCTCGAGTCGGCCGAAGACCTCGCCGGTCAGCGGGTCGAAGTGCGCGATCTCCTCGACCTCGTCGCCGAACATCGAGATGCGGTAGGCGGACTCCTCATAGGCGGGCTGGATCTCGATCACGTCGCCCTTCACGCGGAACCGGCCGCGGCCGAGGAACGCGTCGTTCCGCGTGTAGTGGATGTCGATCAGCTTGCGGAGCATGAGATCGCGATCCGTCTCCTCGCCGACCTGGAGGGTCACGAGCCTGCTCTCGTACTCCTCCGGCGAGCCCAAGCCGTAGATCGCGGAGACGGAGGCGACGACGATCGTGTCCCTTCGCGAGAGGAGCGACGAGGTCGCCGAGTGCCGGAGGCGGTCGATGTCGTCGTTCCGGGACGAGTCCTTCTCGATGTAGAGGTCGGCCTGAGGGACGTACGCCTCCGGCTGGTAGTAGTCGTAGTAGGAGACGAAGTACTCGACGGCGTTGCCCGGGAAGAACTCGCTGAACTCGTTGCAGAGCTGCGCCGCGAGCGTCTTGTTGTGTGCGATCACGAGCGTCGGCTTCTGGATCTGCTCGATGATCCAGGCCATCGTCGCCGTCTTGCCGGTGCCTGTCGCCCCCAGGAGCGTCTGGAAGCGCTCGCCCTCGAGAAGGCCGGCCGAGAGCTGAGAGATCGCCTCCGGCTGGTCGCCGGTCGGCAGGTACGCCTCGGATGTCTTGAACTCCGGCATCGGGGGAAGGCTAGCTCCGGTGATGGTCGAGACCGAACGCCCGCCCTACGAGGCCTACGCCGCGATCGCAGGCACTTTCGTGTCCGGACTCGTGGCCGTGGCCGCGCTCTCGCGCCGCTCGCCGCCCGCCTCCGCGCTCGAGCT
>DASTCG010000180.1:0-5489 GCA_035711385.1 Gaiellaceae bacterium | reverse complement strand
CGAGAGCGGGCTCCTCTCCGCTCTCGAGCTCGTCGAGGTCAATCCGATCCTCGACCACGAGAACGCGACGGCGACGCTCGCCGTCGAGCTGGCCGCGAGCGCCTGCGGCGCGCGCATCCTCTAGGAGCCCGACCCACGCTAGATTGACTCGCGCGGGCCGGTAGCTCAGTCGGTAGAGCAGGGGACTTTTAATCCCAAGGTCGCAGGTTCGATCCCTGCCCGGCCCATCCACTCTTGCGGCGCTCGGACACCACCTCGGTCGCGATGTAGGCCACGACGACCGCCAGGATGACGAGCGGAGCCACCGCCAGTCCCCCTCGAGAGCTCAGGAGGAGCGCGATCACGACGGACGAGAGCGGAAGCTTCAAGATCGAGACGCAGGCGGCGCCCATCAGCACTGCGACCGCGGGTGTCTCGGAGAAGCCAGGCAAGTGCGCGGCGAGGAGACCGGCTACGACGCCGAGGAAGAGGGCCGGAAAAGTCGGGCCGCCTCGGAAGTTGCCCAGGGAGATGCTCCACGCGAGCCCCTTGAAGACGAGCAGGAGCGCGAGGGTGGAAAGTGACAGGCTTGGTGCGTCCTTCACGAGTGGCCCGAAGGCCTCCTGGCCCGAGAAGAGCACCGTGTCCGCCGGTTGATCGGTCGTTTGCCCGAAGGCGATCGCGAGCACTCCGACAACGAGCGCGGCGGCCGTCGTGAGCACGAACGGTCGCGTCGAGACGACCCGAAGGCTCACGTGGGCGACCTCGACGATGACGAAAACGGCGATCGCAGCGCCGAGAGCGAGCACGATCGTCCAGGCGAAGTCGGCAAGGCTCGGCCCCGAGTAGCGTGGGAGATCGAACGGGGTCAACGCCCAGGCGCTCGTGCTGAGGCCGGTCCAGTCCCCCATGCCGATGAAGACGAGCGAGCCGATGCCCGCGGCGATCAGGCCGGGGAGCAGGACGAGCGACATCATCGGGCCGCCGAGGCCGGCAGCCTCGATCAGGATCACGGCGCCGATCACCGGCGAGCCGAAGATCGTCGAGATGGCGGCGAAGCTCCCAGACGCGGCCATCAGTCGCAGGACCTGCTCGGGCGCATCTCTCCTGATCAGTCGTACAGCAAGGACGGCCACGCCCATGCCGAGGACGATGAGCGGCGCTTCGGGGCCGAGTACGAGGCCGAGGCCGAGCGTGGCGAGCGCCGCTAGGAGGACACCAGGGAGCTCGACCGGCTGGGTGAGGCCGCCGCCGGTCTTGAGCCCCTCGGCCGGTACGTGACCTCCGCGTCCGGGCAGTCGCTCGATGGCGAACGCCGTGAGCACGCCGGCCAGGGCAAGCCAGGGAAGCGGCCACCACGTCGGCGCGGTGTCGTACCCCAGATCGTCGGGCAAATCGGTGTAGACCCACTGCTGGATGCCGTGGACGAGCTCGAGAAAGGCCCACGAGACGAGCGAGACGAGCACGCCGATTGCAGCAGCGAGTACGAGCAGCACGCGGTATTGCCTGCTGCGAATCAGCTCGCCGGGATCGAACGCCTGGGCCTCGTCGGCCATGCCAGAGCACCCTACGAGCCCCGCAGGATGGGCATCGACGGGGGCCGGCGCGAGCTACGAGACGACGACGGTGAGCCGGAGCAGGTTGTCGGGCCCGAGCGTCGGCAGGCCCATCTCCTCCGAGCTCTGGATGTTCCTTGCTGTGAGGACGTAGCGCCCGGGCTTCCGGAACACGATCGTCCGAACGGTGCCCGTGGCGGTCCGCGGGTTGCCGAGCGCGAGGCGCGGCCCCCTCACCTGCCGGAACTCGTAGTCCATCGGGCACGAGATCCGGATCTGAACCCGCGTCCCACGCTTGACCTTGATCGTCGTCGACGCTCCCCGGTCACCGTTCCTCCACCACGCGTGGCAGCCGTGGACGCGGTGGACGATCGACATGCGGAACGTGGGCGACGCGACGGCGAGCGTCCCGACCGGCGAGGCGACGACGGCCACGACGGCGAGGCTCAGGATGAGGAATCGCTTCACACGCCTACTCTGGCCCGGGCCCGGGCCGCCGGTAACCCGGGGAACTACGGAACGCGCTCCAGTAGTCCGCCGCGATGTTGGGCGCCCGGGGTCGCAAGCCAGCGAAGGCGCCGCGGAAGCCACCAGTTCCACCGGCCGAGGACGGCCATCACCGACGGTACGAGCAGCAGCCGCACGAGCGTCGCGTCGATCAGGACCGCCAGCGCCAGCCCGAGCCCGAACTGCTGCAGGCCGGGAATGTCCCCGGTCACGAACCCTGTGAACGCGGCGACCATCACGAGGGCCGCGACGCTGATCAGTCGGCCCGTGCGCGCGATGCCGAGCACGATCGCCTCGTCGTTGCTGCGGCCCTCGTCCCAGGCCTCCCGCATGCGCGAGACCAGGAAGACCTCGTAGTCCATCGAGAGGCCGAACAACACGGCGAGCAGGAAGATCGGGATCCAGCCCTCGATCTGATCCGAGCGCTCGACGCCGATCAGATCGGCGCCGACGCCGTACCGAAAGACCAGCACCAGCAGCCCGTAGCTCGCCGCGACCGCGAGCAGGTTCAGCACCACCGCCTTCAGCGGCAGCACGAGCGAACGGAAGGCGCGCACGAGGATCAGGTAGGTGAGCACCACGGCGGCGAGGACGAGCCAGGGGAACGACGCATAGGAGCGGGCCAGGAAGTCGACCCCTTGCGGCGGCGCGCCGCCCGCGTAGACCCGGGTGCCGGGCGGGAAGCGTGCGGCGGGGACGAGTCGGTCGCGGATCCGCTCCACGAGCCGTCTCGACGCGGCGGCTCCGTACTCGTGTCGGCCGACGACGATGACGCGCCGGTATCTGCCGCTCCCGTCGACGTACGGCTTGCCCGGACCGCTTGCCACCACGTACACCTCGGGATCGTGGAAGAGCCGGTCGGCGAGGCGGTTCGCGGCCGCGCTCACCGGACGGTTCCTCGCCGCTCCCGCCGCACCGCCGTCCACGACGACCTCGGTCGGTGTGAGCGCGCCCGGCCCGAAGGCGTCGCCGAGGCGCGCAAGACCACGCGCCGCCTCCGTTCCTCCGGGCAAGCCGGCCAGCGATCCGGGAGTCAGCTCCAGCGAGCGAGCCGGCAGCGCGAGCACGAGAAGGAGCGAGCCGGTGACGAGCAGCACGAGGTAGCGCCTGCGGATCACGGCGCGGGCAAAGGCTGCCCACGCCGCTTGCCGGGGCTCGGCACGACGACCGGAGCCCCCGCCGGCGAGGGTCAGCATGATCGGCAGCGCGGTCAAGGTGGCAGCGATCGAGACGAGTGGGATCAGGAGCCCGGCGAAGCCCATGCTGCGGATGACCGGAACGGGCACGAACAGCAGCAGCGCGAGCCCGAGGGCGACGGCGAGACCGGAGAAGACGATCGCCCGCCCCGCGGTCGCCATCGTGCGTACGACCGCGGCCTCGCGACTGCCGTTCGCCAGCTCCTCGCGATAGCGGCTGACGACGAGCAGCGAGTAGTCGAGCGCGAGGCCGAGCCCGATCAGGACGACGAGGTTGCGCGTGTAGGGGGTCAGCTCCCAGCGCTGCGTGGCCGCGAGGACGAGCAGCAGCGTTCCCATGATCGTGCAGGCCGCGAACGCGAACGGAACCACGAGGGCGCGAGAGAAACCGAAGAGGAGCAACAGCCCGGCGACCGCGAGCGGCAAGGCCAACCACTCGCCCCGGCGGAGGTCCGAGGCGAGGATCGGATCGAGGTCGTGCTGGATCGCCGGCTGTCCGCTCACGAGTGCCCGCGGCCCCCGGTCACTCGCGAGCGCTTGTCGGAGCCTCGGCGTGTACGCCTTCGCGTCCGCGAGGCGCAGGGTGGTCGCGAGCTGGATCCAGACGATTCCGCCTCCCGCCTGAAGCTGCTCGGCCTTCGAACCGGGGATCACGCGCGAGGCCCGTTCCACCCGACGCCGGAGCTGCGCCTGCTGCGCCCGGTCCCTCGAGTGCTCGACCGGGAAGACGACCGTGAAGCTTCCGTCGGGCCGCAGACCGTACGCACGGGTGAGGATCTCCTGTGCGCGTGCAGAGTCGGTCTGCGGCACGACGAACGAGGTCGACAGCCTCGGCGGGAGGTTCCTCGCGGCCAGGACGCCGGCGGCGAGCACGAGCGCCCAGCACGAGAGCACGAGGAGGCGGTGCCGCAGCACGAACCGCGTCCAGCGCTCGAAGGGAAGCTGGGCCGCAACACCCACGGTGCGGCCCAGCTCACGATGCTCCGAGCAGTCGGTGAGCACCTGCCGTCCGCTCATCGTCGCATCGTCTCTCGTCAGGTCACGACATCCGCCTCGCCTGGCGCGGAGGGCCGCATCGACGTGCATGCGGCCCTCCGTCCAGTCCGCCTACTTGACGACCTTGATCGCCAGATGGAACGCCGGCAGCCGGTACCCGACTGCCAGGCCCGGCGCGTCCCGGCGGAAGCTCAGGAACGGCACCATCCCGTACGTCGCCGTGTTGTACACGGGGTTCTGCGTGTACAGGAGCGGATACAGGTCGATCAGGTGCGTTCCCGGCGCGCCGGTCGCCGTGACCTTTATGAGTACGTCTCCGGCCGAATTGAAGCCGCAGGCATAGCCGATGTAGCTGTTGTCGTAGAGGACGGCGGTCGTGTTGTCGAGCTGCGTCCAGCCGACGCCCTTCAGGTGGATCGTGATCTGCTGACCGCGCTTGACGCGCTTTGCCGAGATGCCGACCAGATTGCGCTGCACGAAGTACGGCGCCTGCGTCATCACCTTGCCGTTCTGAAGCAGCTGGACGACGTGCCAGCCTCCCAGACCGTCCGGGATCGTCAGCTCCGTGCGGAGCGATCCGTCTGCGTTCGGCTGAACGGTCGTCATCGGCACCTGGGAGAAGACCCAGCAGATGCCGGTGCAGTTGACCCGGTTACCCACCACGGTCGACCAGACGATGCTCACAGGCGCGCCTGGCGTCAGGCCGCGGGCGTTCAGGATCGCCTTGTTCGTCACGAAGCCGCGACTCTGGTTGAGGGACGCCGTTGCGCTCGCGGCGAGCAGGTTCTCGGCCGCCAGCGTCGTCGTGGGTGTGATCGTCGGCTTGACGTTCTCCGGCCACTCGACGGTCGTCTTCGGGAGGCCGGCGTCGCTCGTCACGGTGAAGGTCGAGTCGTGCAGGTTGGCCCACGGGATCGGCGACTGCTCGGGGTTCAGATAGTTCGCCTGCATGGCTGAGCTGAACTGGAGCGTGTGCTTCCCCACCGGCCCCGCGGCACGGATCGACGCCGTCGTGACCCCGCGGGTCCAGTTGGCGGTGGACACGCCGGCGAACTTGTTGTCGTAGTACACGCCGAGGCCCGACTCGTAGAGCGACGAGCCGAGGCCGCTGACTTTGATGTGGATCGTCGTACCGACCGGGCCGCGCTTCGGCCAGACCTGGTACCGACGGGTGATCAGGATTCCGCCCTTGGCCACCTGGACGCCGTTGACGACGGCGAAGACGTCGTGCAGGCCGCCGAAGTCACGCGGGAAC
>DASTCG010000179.1:0-9241 GCA_035711385.1 Gaiellaceae bacterium | reverse complement strand
ACCCTCCTGGGCCGCTCTCCGACGCCGGCGGCCGCGAGGTCTAGAGTCTCGCCGTGCCGAGGCGCAGGCGCCGTCAGCAGGGATTGGAGCGCGTCCTCGGGACGCCGGCGCTCTTCGCCACGGCCTACGGCAACGTCGGCTCCTCGATCTACTACGCCCTCGGCGTCACCGCCGCCTTCGCCCTCGGTCTGACGCCGCTCGTCTTCGTGATCGCGGGCGTGATCTTCGCGGCCACGTCGGCGACCTACGCCGAAGGAACCGTCCGCTACCCCGAGGCGGGCGGCTCGTCGAGCTTCGCGCGCCACGCGTTCAACGAGCTCGCCAGCTTCGGCGCCGCGTGGGCGCAGATGCTCGTCTACATCGCGACGGTCGCGATCTCTGCCTTCTTCGTGCCGCATTACCTCTCCGTGTTCTGGGAGCCGCTCCGCGAGAACCCGTGGGACATCGTCGTGGGAGCAGCCGTCGTCGTGCTCCTCGTCGGCATCAACGTCGTCGGCGTGAAGGAGGCGACGAGCCTCAACGTCCTGCTGGCGCTCGTCGATTTCGGGACGCAGGCGCTGCTCGTCGGCATCGGCTTCTTCCTCGTCTTCAGCCCGGACACCCTGCGGGCCAACGTGGAGCTCGGGGTCGCGCCCACCTGGAGCCAGTTCTTCATCGCGATCCCGATCGCGATGCTCGCCTACACCGGCGTGGAAACCGTCTCGAACCTCGCGGAAGAGGTGCGCGACCCGCCCCGCAACGTCCCGAACGCATACAAGCTGATCGCCCTCGCGGTCTTCGCCATCTACTTCACGCTGCCGGCGATCGCGCTCTCCGCGCTCCCGGTCTTCGAGCAGAACGGCGACTTCGTGACGAAGCTCGGCCTGCCGCCGGACGATGGCGGCTTCACGAATGACCCCGTGCTCGGCGTCGTCGAGAACCTGGGCCTCTCAGACGGAACGCTCCTCGACGGCCTCGAGATCTACGTGGGCGTACTCGCCGCGACGATCCTCTTCATCGCCACGAACGCCGGCGTGATCGGGGCCTCGCGGATCACGTACGCGATGTCCGGCTACCGGCAGCTGCCGCTCGGGTTCCGCCGGCTCCATCGGCGGTTCAAGACGCCGTGGGTCGCGCTCGTCGTCTTCGCCGGCGTGCTTCCGATCCTGACGATCCTCCCGGGCGAGACCGACTTTCTCGGGACGATGTACTCGTTCGGCGCGACGCTCTCGTTCACCGTCGCGCACGCGTCGATCATCGCGCTGCGCTACCGCCGCCGGGACGAGGAGGTCGCGTTCCGAGCGCGGCCGAACCTCAGGTTCCGCGGCGTCGACTGGCCGCTCTTCGCGATGTTCGGCGTGATCGGCACCTTCCTCGCGTGGCTCGTGATCGTGATCCAGGAGCCGGTGACCCGCTGGGCGGGGCTCGGCTGGCTCGCGCTCGGCTTCGTCGCGTACGCCGTCTACCGAAGGCGGTCGCTGCAGGTCTCGCTCACGGAGACCGTGCGCGCACCGGCATTCGTGCTCGGCCCGTCGCTGACGGTCGAATACCGGACGATCGTCGTTCCCGTCATCCGGTCGGCGGAGTCGGAGGAAGCGCTCGTGGCCGCCGCCCGTCTCGCCTCCGAGCGGGGCTCGACGGTCGCAATCGTCCACGTCATCGAGGTTCCGCTCGATCTGCCGCTCGACGTCAGGTTGCCCGCCGCGGAAGACGAGGCCGACGAGGTCCTCGACAACTCCGCGGCACTCGTCGAAAGCTACGGCGTCAGGACCGTGGTCCGCATCCTCCGCGCCCGAGCTGCCGGCCCCGAAATCGTGGCGGAGGCCGCGCGCCGGCACGCCGAGCTCATCATCCTCGGTGCGCCCCGCGCCAAGATCGCGAGACGCGGCAGGATCTTCGGAAGCACCGTGGATTACGTCGTCAAGCACAGCCCCTCACGGGTCCTGATCGCTGCTGGGAAACGGGCGGCGTGACGACGGTGCTCGCCTGGATCCTCGTGGCGCTCGGCGTCGCGGTGATCGTGCGCACCATCGCCGTCGGGATCGGCGGCGGGCTCGGGCTCGTGCTCGGGGCGCTCCTCGTGCTCGCCGGCGGACTCCGGCTCTACCTCGTGCGCGCAGCGAGGAACGACTGATGGCGAGGAAGCTCCCGGGCCTCCAGCGCGTCCTCGACGTTCCCTCCCTGGCGGCCGTCGCCTACGGAGAGATCGCGTCCTCGCTCTACTTCGCCCTGGGCGTCGTCGCGCTCTACGCGCTCGGGTTCACGCCGTGGGTGCTGCTCGGCGTCGGCCTGCTCTTCCTCCTCGTCGCCGTCTCCTACGCGGAGGGCACGAGCGCGATCCCCGAGCCGGGCGGGGCAGCGACGTTCGTCCGCCGCGCGTTCAACGACCCCGCAGGCTTTCTGACCGGCTGGGCGCTGATCCTCGACTACCTGATCGTGATGGCGCTCGCGGCCCTCTTCGTGCCGCACTACGTCGGGAACGCGACCGGCTGGGAGGGGCTGACCGACGGGCCGTGGGACGCCATCGTCGGCGTGGTGGTCATCCTCGGGGTCGCCGCTCTCCGCCTCATCCGCCGGACGAGCCTCTACCGGACGGCGATCCTCATCGCGGGGCTCGCCCTCGTGTCGCAGCTCCTCCTCGTCGTGCTCGGGTTCGCGTTTCTGTTCTCCCCCGACGCGCTGTCCGTCGGCACCGACCTCGGCACGGCGCCGACCTGGCGGGACATCGCCTTCGCGCTCCCGCTCGCGATGCTGGCGTACACGGGCCTCGAGACTGTCGCCAATCTGGCGGCCGAGACGCGGGAGCCCGGTAAGACGCTGCCCCGGAGCCTCTTCGTCGGCATCGGTCTCGTCGTCGCCGTCTCGTTCGCGATGGGCCTGGTCGCGATCTCGGCGTTCCCCGGCGGCGCCGGCCTCGGCAGCGAGTGGATCCGTGCGCCGCTGATGGGGATCGCCGCCGCGCTCGAGGACCCGCTCCCGTCGTTCGCCGCCGACGTCGTCCGGGTCGTCGTCGGGCTGACAGGGGCGCTCGTTCTCGTCGTCGCCGTGACGACGTCGATCTCGGGTGCCGGCCGGCTCGCCTACTCGCTCGGGCAGCGCGACATGCTGCCGCACACCTTCGGCACCCTGAACCGCCGGACGCTGATCTCGCCTGCGGCGATCGTCAGCTCGGCACTCATCGCGGCGTCGCTGCTCGTGATCAGCGAGCTCATCCCCACCGGGGCCGTCCGGTTCCTCGCCGGGCTGTTCAGCTTCGGCGTCCTGCTCGCGTTCAGCGCGGCCCAGCTGGCGGTGATCAGGCTGCGGTTCTCCGAGCCCGACCTCCAGCGGCCGTTCCGCGTGCCCTTCAACGTCCGCATCCGAGGAGTCCCGGTGCCGGTGCCGGCGCTCGTCGGGCTGCCGCTGACGCTCGCCATCTGGCTTGCCGCGATGGTCACGCACGAGACGACGCGGATCGCGGGCCCGCTCTGGCTCGCGTTCGGGGCGGTCGTCTACGTCGGCACCCGTATCTCCCGGCGGGAAACGGTCTTCGGCCGGGTCCTGCCGGCCGAGCCAGACCTCGTGCCGGAGCTGGAAGGCGCATACGAGCGGATCCTCGTGCCCATGAAGATCGGGCTGATCGGAGAGGAGGTTCTGGCGACCGCGATCAGGCTCGCCGAGGAGCGCGGCTGCGCGCTCTCCGCGCTCCACGTGATCTCCGTCCCGATGGACAAGCCCCTCGATGCACCGATGCACGACGCCGACGAACGGGCGGAGGCGTCGCTCGCGGAGGCGAAGCTCCTGGCCTCGGAGCACGGAGTCACGGTCAAGGCGGAGATCGTCCGCTCTCGCGCGATCGGGGAGGCGATCGTCGACGAGGCGAGGACGCACGGCGCCGATCTGATCGTGATGGGCTCCGCCCCTCGCTGGCGCCGGCAGTCACGGTTCTTCAGCCCGACCGTCGACTACGTCCTGCGCCACGCCCCGTGCGAGGTGATGGTCATCGCTTACCCGCAGGGAGTGCTCGAGGAGGAAGAGGCAGGAGCCCTCACTTGAGTCGCTAACCTCCGCTCCGTGAAAGTCATCGTGGTCGGATGCGGCCGGGTCGGCTCCGCGGTTGCGCTCGAGCTCGACCGAACCGGCTGGGACGTCACCGCGATCGACGAGAACGAGGACGCGCTCCAGCGACTCGGCGAGCACTGGTCGGGCGGCTTCGTCGTCGGTCACGGGATGGACACGGACGTCCTCCGCGAGGCCGGGATCGACGAGGCGGACGCGGTCGTGGTGGCCACGAACGGCGACAACACGAACCTCGTCATCGGGCAGATCGCGAAGAAGCTCTTCAACATCGAGACGACGATCGTCCGCGTCCTGGACCCACACCGCGCGAAGGTCTATACCTCCCTCGGCCTCCGGACGATCTCGCCGACGTCGACTGCGATCGACTTCCTTCTGGAGGCGCTGAGGAAATCCGCCGAATCCCCGGACACGGTGGAGGCGCGGGGTTAAGCGATGTACATCCTCATCGCCGGCGGAGGGAAGGTCGGCTCGAACCTGACGCGGAGCGTCCTCGAACTGGGGCACGAGGTCACGCTGATCGAGCAGCGCAGAGACCGGTTCGAGCGGCTCGAGGCCGAGTTCGAGCACCGCGTCCAGCTCGGGGACGCGACCGAGCTCTTCGTCCTCGAGCGGGCGGGGATCGCCCGCCCCCCGGACCTCGTCGTGGCTGTCACCGGCGACGACGAGGACAACATCGTGATCTGCCAGATGGCGCGTGAGCATTACGGCGTCGAGAAGGTGATCGCCCGCGTCAACGACCCGCGCAACGAGCCGCTCTTCGACATGATCGGGATCTCGCCGACGGTCTCGGCGACCTCGATCATCCTCGCGATGATCGAGCACGAGGTGCCGGAGCACGGTCTCATCCACCTGCTCGAGCTCCGCAAGGAGAACCTCGAGATCGTGGAGGTCCAGCTCGACGCAGACTCTCCGTCCGTCGGGAAGCCGATCTCGCGGATCGCGCTTCCGGCCGGCTCGCGGCTCATCACCGTGATGCGTGACGGGCACGCCCAGATGGCCGACGGCGAGACCGAGCTTCGCGCCGGCGACCAGGTGCTCGCGGTGCTCGAGCCCGGTGGGGAGGAGGAGCTGCGCAAGGTGCTCTTGCGCAAGAAGGGGGCCTGATGCGCGGCGTGTTGCTCCTCATGGCCGCTCTGGCGGCGGCGCTCTCCGGCTGCGGCGGCGAGGCGACCGAGAGCGCGCCGGCCCAGGCCGGGTATCGCTTCGTTCCGGTCGCGTCGGGGCTCGACTCGCCCGTCCACGTCACGGCGCCGCGGAACCAGCCGGGTCGCCTCTACGTCGTCGAGCAGCCGGGCCGCATCCGCATCGTCCAGGCGGGGCGTGTCACCGGCACGCTGCTGGACATCCGCTCGCAGGTCGCGTGCTGCGGCGAGCAGGGGCTTCTCTCCGTGGCCTTCCATCCCCGCTATGCGCGGAACGGGAAGTACTACGTCGACTACACGGACCGTCAGGGCGACACGCGGGTCGTGGAGTACCGAGGCCGCCGGAGACTGCGGCAGATCCTCTTCGTCGACCAGCCGTACTCGAACCACAACGGCGGCCAGCTCGCCTTCGGCCCGGACGGCCGGCTCTACGTCGGCATGGGCGACGGTGGCTCGGGCGGCGACCCGGAGAACCGGGCGCAGAATCTCGGCAGCCGGCTCGGCAAGCTGCTCGCGATCAACGTCGACCGCAGGAGTCCACGCCCGCAGATCGTCGGCTACGGGCTCCGGAATCCCTGGCGCTTCTCGTTCGACCGCAAGACGGGGGACCTCTATATCGGCGACGTGGGCCAGAACTCGTGGGAAGAGGTGGACTACACGAGGCGCCGCAGCCCGGGGCTCGAGAACTACGGCTGGGACGTCTACGAGGGTCGGGCGCGCTTCGAGAACAAGCCGCCGAACCCGCGCGGCAGGCTCGTCTTCCCCGTCGCGACCTACTCGCTCGGCGGCTCCGAATGCGCGGTCGTCGGCGGCTTCGTTTACAGGGGCAGGGCCGTCCCGTCGGCCGTCGGCCGGTACTTCTACGGCGACAACTGCTCGGGAGCCGTCTGGACCCTCCGGATCGCCGGGGGCCGGGCCCGCGGTCTCCGCAGGGAGAGCTTCTCGCTTCCGGGTCTCTCGTCGTTCGGCGAGGACGCGAACGGCGAGCTCTACGCCGTCGCGCTCGGCGGTCGCGTCTACCAGCTGCGCAGCGGCTAGCCGGCGCGCCGGCGGCGCTGGACCTGCGGCCCGGACTGGCCGAGGGCCGCGTACGCGAGCGTCTGGAGCGACTCGTTCAGCATCGCGAGCTCGCGGACCACTGGCGCGAGGTTCTCCCCGCTGTCGAGCCGGCGGTTGAGCCCGTGCACCTCGGCGGTCAGGCGGTCGAGGCGCTCGAGCAGCGCGTCGAGCTGGCGGTCGCCGACCTCTTTCCGTACGTCCACGGGCGAAAATCTACCCCGCAAGACCGGATAGATCGTCCCTCGAACGGACGATCGTGGTTTCCGGGCCGAACGCCGCGAGGAGCCGGTCGAGGGCACCAGGACCCGTTTCGAGCAGGTTTACGCGTCTCGCCGCGCCGAGGTGAGCGAGCGCGACGCGGGCGAGCGGCTCGGGCGCGTCCGTGAAGACGCCGATCCGGGCGCCGGCGTTCGCGAGCTCGCGCAGGGAGGTGCTCACCGAGGCCTCGGGACGGAGATAGACGGGGGCCCGGTCCTCCGCGAAGCGGTGAAGGGCCGCACGCCAGTCGCCGATCCCCTGCTCGGCCCACCGGTCGAGCTCTGCCGCCGCCAGGCCGCGATCCCGGGGCAACGACGCGGGATCCAGCTCCGCGATCGAATGAAAGCGGCGGGCCGCGTCAACGAGCCAATCGTCCCACAGGCCGCGTGTGTCCCCGAGCGCGTCCAGGTCGACGGCGAGCGCTTTCACCGCCGGTACCGCGAGGCGAGGAAGGCGCCGACGGCCACGCCGGCCGAGTCGATGACGACGTCCAGCGGCGCGCCGTGGCGCCCCGAGACGAACGACTGGTGGATCTCGTCGGTGATCGCGTAGGCCACGCCGATCGCGACCGCCCACCGAGGGTCCCGGACGGCGCGGACGAGCAGCGCTGCGAGGATCGCGAACTCCGTCGCGTGGGCGAGCTTGCGCAGGACGAGGTCCCAGGTCCCGAGCCCTGTGCCGAGCCCGGGAATCGAGGAGAGGACGAAGATGACCGCCGCCCAGGCGACGACGGGACCCCAACGCCGGACGGTCGCCTGCACGAGGGGGCATACTAGGCGGGACAACAGGAGGCGAGCGGAGAGGGAACCCGGTGCGAGTCCGGGACGGTCCCGCCGCTGTGAGGGGAGACGCTCCCGCGCCGACGTGCCACTGGCCTCCGGGCCGGGAAGGCGGCGAGGGGAGGGCGCCCCGAGTCAGAAGACCTACCGCCCGCCGAGCACTCAGAACCCCTCGCGGAAGGAGGATTCGTGCGCAAGAGGCTCCAACATGATGCGCTTCGTCGTCGGGGTGCGATGGGTGGTGCGAGCCAAGGACGCAGGGAGCGCACATATGCCCTGTCATATGTGCGCGAGGGAGGACGCGGGGTCGCGCCGCACAGCGCGGCCCGACGGCACAAGGCTCATCGTGTTGGAGCCTCTCAGACTCTCATCGCTCTCGCGGCGGTCGCCGCGCTCGCGGCGCTCCTCGTCCCGACTGCACTCGCCGCCCGGGTCTCGGTCCGGATCGAAGGCCGGTTCCAGCCGCTCTTCGGGTCGCTGACGACGCGTTTCGAGGCCGGGCCGACCGCCCTCTCGGCGCTCGACGGTGCCAGCGGGCGGGGCGAGTTCTACTACCACGTCACGCAGTCGTCGTTCGGCCCGTACGTCGACCAGATCGGCAAGTTCGCCGCCGAGGGCTCGAACGGCTGGACGTACAAGGTCAACGGCATCTCGCCGCCGGTCGGCGCCGACAAGTACCAGCTGAAGGCCGGTGACCGGGTGCTCTGGTACTGGGCGGCGTTCGGCCCCACCGGCGGCCCTCCGACGCTGCTTCTGACCCGAACCAGGCGGGACTGCTACCGCGTCGTCGCCGAGAACGACCAGGGCGCGGACAGCGTGCCGGCCGGCGCCTTCCTCAACGTGGACGGTCGCCACATCCGGACGCGCAGGGGGCGCGCCTGCGTCGGTCGCCACCGAGGCATCGTCATGGCAACCGCGGTCGGTGCCGTCCGCTCGAACGCGCTCACCTAGGTGAAATGATCCGCCGCCTCGCACTCCTCCTCGCCGCCGCATGCCTGCTCGCCGGCTGCGGGGAGGAGGCGGCCGGCGAGGGCTCGGCCCAGCTCTGGATCACCCGCGATCGAGGCTCGGAGGTCGTGCTCTCGACGACCGTCCCGGCCGGCATCTCGGCTCTCGAGGCGCTCCGGCGGAAGGCCGACGTCGGGACGCGCTACGGTGGCCGCTTCGTCCAGGCGATCGACGGGGTCGAGGGCGACCTCGGAGGGCAACGCGACTGGTTCTTCTTCGTGAACGGCTACGAGTCCGACATCGGCGCGGCGGACTACGAGCTGCACGACGGCGACGTCCTCTGGTGGGACTACCGCTCGTGGGCCGGGCGGATGCGGGAGCCGGTCGTCGTCGGCGCCTTCCCGGAGCCGTTCCTCCACGGCTGGGACGGAGCGCGAAGACCGACGGTGATCGAGGGCGGCCCGGAGGTGCTAGCCCGCCGCCTCGCGCGGCTCCTCGAAACCTCGGCCGGCGACGAGCCGGGCGCGAACCGCCTGCGGCTCGTCCCGGGAGCCGGGTTCCGGGGCGCGCTCGCGGGCGCACCGGGGGATCCGGTCGTCTTCACCCTCGGCCGGCGGACCGCGGAGCGGCTGCTTGCCGATCCGTCGTTCGTCCGCTACCGCTACGAGCTGCCGTGAGCCCGGTTCCGGCCGCCGTGCTCCTGGCCGCCCTGGCGGCGGCCGCCCTCCTCGCCGAGCGGACGATCTCGGTCGCCGTCATCGCCGTCGTGCTGCTCGCGCTCTGCCTGCGGGCACCGCGCCGCCGGCGCTGGCCCTACCTCGTCGGCACGCTCGGCTCCGGGCTCGTCCTCGTCCTCTTCGGCCCGCTCGCCGCCCGGTACGGCGGCGTCGTCTACTGGGAGGGACCGGAGGTTCCGGTCGTCGGCCGGCTCGACATCACGAGCGAGGAGCTGGCCGAGGCCCTTCACCAGGCGCTCCGGCTCGTGGCCGTCGGCCTCGCCTTCGCCGCCTACGCGCT
>DASTCG010000178.1:0-11583 GCA_035711385.1 Gaiellaceae bacterium | reverse complement strand
CGCCGGGATCCCACGTGAACGAGTCGTCGCCGGCCCCGAGGAAGGCGAGATCGTCGCCCCGGTTGCCGTCGACCGCGTCGTTCCCGGTGCCGCCGAAGAAGCGCTCGGCTCCGCTACCGCCGCGGAGGTCGTCGTTGCCGGTGTCGCCGCTGAGGGTCGTCGACTCCGTGTCGGTGAAGACGCCGTTGACCTCGTCGATCAGGACGACGTCATTGCCGCCGCCTGCGAAGACGAAGATCCGGTCGAAGCTGTTGCGATTGAACTGCAAGTCGGCCGAGCCGTTGTTCCCGACATCGACCTGCAGCAGGCTCGGCTTGCCCGCCTTCAGGCGAAGGGCGATCGTCTCGCCCCTGGAAGTGCCGTTGATTGTCAGCACGCCGCGCTTGACGTGGCCCTTGACCTTCTGTGGCCTGTGCCTCGCTCTCGCCTTGGCCTTCGCCCTGGCCCTCGCCCTGGCTCGTGCCTTCGCCTTCGCTCTTGCGTGCGCCTTTGCTCTTGCCTGTGCCTGTGCCTTGGCGCCCGCCGCGGCCCGCGGCTTTGGCTTCGCCGCAGGCGCCGCCGCGTAGGCGGGGCCGCTCCCCAGCACGAGGGCGACGATGAACACGAGGAGCGCCGCCGCGAGGGCGATCGCTCCCCGTCGTCCGTCGCCGTCCCGCGCCCTGGTCGTGAGAAACGCGAATACCGATTGCATCGTCTCCTCCTCGATTGCCGATCCGGGCTGCTGCCCGCTGTATGTCGATAGTCGGAGCAGAGGTGCGGCCGACGCTTCTGAGGAACCCCTGGACCGACGGCCCGGGTTGGACCTAGGTGCCCTCCTAGGGGATCGCCAGAAGCGACGCGGGGGCGTACGGGACGACAGTGGCGAGCGAGACCGATCCACTCCGCGAAAGGAGCATCAGATGATCCGCATCACGTCTCTCGCCCTTGTGACGGCCGCGGCGGCGGTCGCACTCGTAGTGACCGGGCCGATAGCTGCGGCGCCGCCGGTCGTGAAGGGCACGGTCGGCCCCGGGTTCACCATCTCGCTGACGAAGGGCGGCAAGAAGGTCACGTCGCTCAAGGCCGGCGTTCGCTATCGCTTCGACATCACGGACCGCTCGTCGATCCACGATTTCCATCTGAGCGGCCCGGGGACGAACAAGGTGATCACCGGCGTCGGCTTCACCGGCAACAAGTCCGTGACGCTGACGCTCAAGCGAGGCACCTACCGCTACGTCTGCGACCCGCACCGGGACTTCATGAAAGGCAGCTTCCGCGTCGCGTAAGCCTCGGAGACTGACGAGAAGCTCGCGTTAGGTGAGCGAGGGGCGGCGGTGGATCCGCCGCCCCTCGGCACACGCGTTTCTGGGGTTAGCCGTGGTGTCCGTGTCCCGGGCCGATCGCGAAGAGCAGGAACTGCGTGAACTGCGTGGCCGCGAAGTTGTTGTCGCTGACGAGCAGCAGCGTCCGCTTCCCTCCCCGGAGGCGCGGCCCGAAGGTCATGCCCTCGACGTTGTCGAGCGGGAGGCCGAGGTCGTCCAGGTCCAGGAGCAGCGTCTTGCTCGTCGTCCCGTCTCGGTGCAGGTCGGTGACGTAGAGCTTGATCGTGTTCCCCGTGTCGGGCGCACCGACCGAGAACGAGCGCTCCATCGTCAGCAGGCGATTGGGGCCGAGCGGCAGGACCTCCACGAGCCCGTTCACCGCGAAGTTCGTCGGCGGAACCGGTGGCTCGGCGATCGGATCGACGAGGTATGACCACTGCTTCTTCAGCGTGTTTCGCTTCAGGTCGTAGAGGAGGAGGCGCGCAGGGCTGCCGTTCGTGAGCGTCGCCGCCGGGCCGTCCTGGACGAGCGCGGCCTCGGTGCCGGTGTAGAGGCGCTTGCCACGGGTGGCGGCGGATTCGAAGCCGAGGTTCTGGCGCACGCCCTGCGTGCCGGCCGCGTTCGGATTGAACTCCGACGGGACGGGCACGTCGCGGACGTAGGTTCCGTCGAGGTTGTAGACGCGAATCCACGGGTTGATCAGCCGTGTCGCGAACCCCTCGGAGGTCACGATCGCGTGCCGGTTGTGCTTCGTGAGCGTGAAGCCCTCGGGATCCAGGCTCGCGGTCGGGTAGGGCGTGCCGTCGGGCTGCTTGAGCGTCGTCACCGACTGGAACGAGATGTCGCCTGCGGTCAGCTGCCCGTCGGCGATGGCGGCCCGAAGCTTGTAGAACCGCGCGTTCGTCTGGTCGTCGGAAAGGGTGTAGAAGGTCTCGCCGCCGGCGTATGAGATCGACGAGAGCCCACCCACGTTGGTGCCCTGGAACATCGTCCCCGTGGGGATGATCGCCTGGCCTCGGAACTCGAGCTTCGGGCCGGGCTTGTGCCCCTTCTTGGCGGTGGCCGCGGGTGCGAGCGCGGCGGCTGCGACGAGGGTCGCGAGCGCGAGCGCCGTCCAGACCATGCGTGGGTTCCTGAGCATCGTCGACCTCCTGGCTTCGGTTGCATGGACCCTAGACGCTCGTCGCGCCGCGGTCCGTCCGACGGTTCGGTGATTGTTCCGACGTGCCACACACTGCTGCGGCGTGGGCAGCGTCCGCGGCCACGCTGCTTGCGAGCGTGGGCGGCCTGGTCATTCTTCCCGCCGGCGCGGAGGGGTCACGCGTACCGACGTAGCCGTGGATCTGCTTCGGCGTCACCGGATTCCGGCCGTGATCGTCTCGGTGGCTGCCCTGCTGGCCCTGGCGGCCGCAGTCGTGCTCTCGCGGGCGGTGGCCGCAGACGAGCACGCGAAGGCGGACGAGCGGCTGACGACCGAGCTCGCCGGTGCGGTCCGCGTCGTGGACGAGCTCGGCCGGTCGGCGCGCGGACGCGCAGTTGCATTGGCGGCACGGCCGGACGTCCAGGATGCGCTTGCTCGGCCCGACACGCCGGCTCTACGGGCGATCGCGGCGGAGGAGCCTCGCGTCGCCTTCGAGGCCGGCGGACGGCGCCTGGCCGGCCCTCCGCCGGGCCCGCTCGCCGTCTCGGCATCGGTCGTCGGGCAGAGCGGGGAAATCGGACGCGTGCTCGTCGACCTGCCGGAAGCGGCTGTCGCCTCGCGCACGACCCTGGCGCCGGGGGACCGGCTCGTCGCCGGGCGAGCCGGGAACGAGCCGCCGCCGAAGAGCGTCACCGTCGAGGGTCGCCGCTACCGGGCCGTCTCCACCGCCGCGGGTCCGGCAACGCTGAGCGCGCTGGCGCCGAACGAGCCCATTGCCGACGCGATCTCAGAGCGACGCCGCCGGATCCTGCTCGCGCTCCTCGCCTCGTTCCTGACCGCAGCACTCCTCACGGTGGTGGCCCTGCGCGCTGTCGAGAGCACTCAGAGGCGGAAGGTGGTGCGCGCGCACGACCGGCCACCGGCCGGCTTCGGCGACCGGCGCTCGCGCGAGGTGGTTGGTCTGGTCGGTGACGCGCTCGCGGCCGGCCACGACGTGGATGCGCTCCTGCCCGTGATCCTCCAGAGCGCAGTGACCTCGAGCGGCGCGGCGGGAGCCCGGCTGGTCGCTGACGAGAACGAGCTCGCACGGGTCGGCGAGACAGAGACCGGGGAGACCCCACTCGCGATCCCGATCGTCGCGGGTTCGACCGGCGACGGCCAGCTGCTCCTCTACCCGCCCCCGGACGGCGAGCTGGATCACGAGGGAGTCGAGCTGGCCGAGTGGCTCGCCGGGCGAGCCTCGATCGCCCTCCAGAACGCTCACCTCCACCGGGTCGCACGCCGGCTGGCGACGACCGACGAGCTGACGCAGCTCGCGAACAGGCGGCAGTTCGACGAGGCGCTCGCCGCCGAGGTCGTTCGGGCCGAGCGCTTCCGCGACCCCGTGGCGGTCGTCGTGGCCGACCTGGACAATTTCAAGATGATCAACGACCGCTTCGGCCACGACGTCGGCGACCTCGTCCTGCGCGCCTTCGCCGCCGCGATCCGCGCCAACGTTCGCGATGTGGACCTGCCCGCACGGTACGGCGGCGAGGAGTTCACCGTTCTCCTCCCGGCAACCGACGCCGCGGGTGGAGCCCAGCTCGCTGAGCGTCTACGGGTCGCCGCCGAGGAGCTCGTTGTCGACAGCGGGAGCGGACCGGTCGCGGTGCGGTCGAGCTTCGGCGTCGCAAGCTTCCCAGCGGAGCCGTCGGCGGCCGCGCTCCTCCGGGCGGCGGATCGCGCCCTCTACCGCGCGAAGGCCGCCGGAAAGAACACGGTGGTCGTGTCCCAGCGCGAGGCGGCGAACGCGAAATGACGTCCGGCGAGTCGGCTAACCTCGCACGCTGCCGTTACTGCGGGAGGGAATTCGACGTCCGACGGTTCCAGGTGCGCCTAGTGGGTGGCCGTGGTGTCTACGACAGCACGGAGTGCGCAGCCATGGACAACGTCGACGAGTCACGGCTCAGGCCCCTCCGCGGGGCGGCGGGTCGGGGCGGGCGTAGCCGCCGATGAGCCGTCTGCTCCTCGTCGTCGCGGTCGCGGCGAACGTGGCAGTGGCAGGCACGTCGGTGACGGCGTCCGCATGGCTGTGGAGCCGGGCCGCCGAGCCCATCACGACCCTCGAGCCGGCCCCGGCGGTACCGGCGATCGTCGGCGAGACGAACGTCCCGTACCACGCCGACGTCGCGGTCGGCGGGCCGGCTGCGAAGCGGACCGCGCGGCGGCTTCGGCGGGCGGCCCGGGCGCACGAGGCACGCCGGGCAGCCGGCGGCGCGGCAGTCGTGGTCGCCGCTCGCGTGACTCCTGCTCAGCCGGCGGTCAGCGAGGCCGCGCCTCCGCCGCCGGCACCGGCTGCGGCCGAGCCGGCGCAGACGAAGACCAAGCAGAAACCTGAAAACGCGAAACGGAAGGCGACGAAGCCGAAGCCGTCCAAGCAGACGGTCAAGCCGAAGACGACGCAACCGAAGCCGAAGCTGACGAAGCCGAAGCCGAAGCCGACGAAGCCGAGGGACAAACCGCAGACGCCGCCGAAGAAGCCGCCCGCGAATCCCGCTCCGCCGGCCCCGCCGCCTCCGGCGGCTCCACCCAAGCCGCCACCGCCGCCAGCGCCCCCTCCTCCGCCGGCGACGCCGCCGGCCGTGACGCCGCCGGTCTCGACGCCGGCCGAGTACCGGCCGGAGCGACAGCGAGGGCGGAAGAAGCCGAAGAAGCCCAAGAAGGACAAGGAGCACTGCACGAAGCCGAAGGCCCCTCCCTCGAACGACCCGCCCGACGAGGACGAGAACCGCCACGATGGCGACCACGGGCACTCAAACCGCGGCGAGAAGCGGGACGACCCCGATTACGGCGGCGGCCGGCGAGACCACGGCGAGAAGAACGAGGGCCGCGGCCACAAGCAGTAATTGCGACGCCGTCCGCGCGCGGTGGCTACCGTTTGGTGAACGAGGCTCTCAGCGGCCCGAGGAAAGACGGCAGATGGCGAAGAAACGGCAGACATTCGGGAAGATCCAGCGCGAGCGCGAGCGCGCAGAGAAGCGCGAGCGCAAGCAGGAGAAGAAAGAGGCCAAGAAGGCGGCCCTCGAGGCTGGCCTGGTCTTCGATGCCGAGACCGGAGAGTACGTCGAGCCCGGCGAGCTCACGGGGGAGCCCGAAGCTCCCGGGATCACCCCGCCCGGCGACTACCGCACGTAGAAGTCGCTACCGCGTCGTCGGGCGCAGCGCCGCCAGGCGGTCGCGCGTGCGCCCGGCCATGGTGAGGTTCTCCTTCCGCTCGTAGCGCTCCAGCGCCTGCTCGAGCGCGGCGGCCGCCTCGTCGGCCCGCCCCGCGAGCAGGACGACCTCGGCGAGGTCGCTGTACGCATCTCCCTGGTCGCTGAGACCTTCGGTCCGCTCGCCGATCGCGACCGCCTCGCGGGCGAGCGTCTCCGCCTCGTCGTATACGCCACTTCGAGCCAGCGCCTTCGCCCTTGCCCTGCGCCAGAGCATCTGTGTGTATGTGTCGTCGGTCGCGCCGAGCTCAGCCGCTCTCGCGGCCCAGGCCTCGGCCTCCTGCAGCCGGTCGAGCTCGCTGAAGGCGATCGCGAGGGTCGCGGAGGCGGTCGAGAGAAATGCCCGCTCGCCGAGCTGCTCGAGCAGCGTGCATCCCTCCTCGCCGAGCGCGGCGGCGGCGACGGGATCGTCGGCCAAGAGCTCGATCATTGCGGATTCCAGAGCGGTGAGCGTTGCCAGGTCGAGGCCGCCGCCGCGCTCCGCGAGCTCAGAACGCGTCTCGGCGAGGATCGCGCGCGCTTCGTCGAAGCGACCGAGCATCGCCAGACCCATGCCTCGGGAGGCCCGGAACCAGTGGTCCCGGCCCGCGCGTTGCTCGTTCTCGTCGAGCCACACAAGGACCTCCGAGACGGGAGTCGCGCCGTAGAGCCGGAAGATGGCGCGCCAACCCAGGAGCTCATGGGGCAGGCCTGCACGCCGTGCGTGGGCGGCCGCCAGCTCGTAGGCCTTCAGCGCCGCGTCGGTCTGCGCGCTCGTGAACGCCGACCAGCCGGCGGCTCGGTGTGCGCAGTACAGCGCGACATCGTCGCCTGCAGACTCGAACACCGGCAGCGCCCGCTCCACGAGCGGGGTGAGACCGCCGCTCGCTTCCGGCTCGAGGTACATCGCGCAGAACCCTTCCTTGATCCTCCCGCAGAGCTCACCGACTCGATCCCCCGCAGCAGCGGAGCGCTCGGTGAGCGAGCGGGCCCGCAGAGCTGCGTCGGCTCCCCTTCCAGACCACAAGAGCGCGTCGACGAGTTCGGTCTCGAGGGTCAGGTCGATCTCAGCCGGTTGCAAGAGACCGGAGGCTCGCTCGTACAGGGCGACGGCAGCCGTGTAGTCGGAACGGAGCTGCGCACGGTGGCCGGCCGCGGTGAGACGCCGCCGAGCCGCCCTAGCCGCGCCGGTGTCGTCCGGCAACCCGAGCTCGGTGCGGTACCCCGAAGCCTGTTCGAGGTGGTAGCCGAGAAGCTCGTCGAGCTCGACGAGCCCGGTGCCGTGCTCTTCCAGCCAGGCCGCGAAGCGCTCGTGCAGCTCAGCGCGAGTCGCCTTCGGGAGGGCCTCGTAGGCCGCATCGCGGATGAGGATGTGGTGGAACCGGAAGCCGTCCTCGTTCCTGATCTGCGCCGTCTCCGGCCTGATCAGCTCCTTGCGAACGAGGGCTGCGAGGCGCGGCGTCACGGGGGTCTCGTCGGACGCAAGTGCCTGCACGGCGCCACGATGGAAGACCTCGCCCTCGATCGAGCCCCGCTCGAGCACGCGTCGGTCTGCCGTCTCGAGCTGATCCAGGCGCGCCGCAAGCAGTGCCTGCAGCGTGGGAGGGACGTCCACTTCCCCATCCCTTTCCCGGGCCATCGACACCATCTCCTCGACGAAGAGGGGGTTGCCGGCGGCCGCGCGAGCGATCCGCTCGCGCGCCTCGTCGCCGACACCTTCCGGAATGAGCTCGTCGACATCCTGCTCGCCGAGCGGCCCCAGCCGGAGCACGATCGGCCAGGCCGGGCGGCGCTCGGTGAGCTCCGGCCGAGCCAGGCAAAGCAGCAGGATCGAGGCCCCCGCCGAGAGGAGTGCGACGTGCTCGACCAGGTCGAGGAACGTCTCCTCGCCCCACTGGATGTCGTCGAAGACGACGACCAAAGACCCCTCGCCCGCGGCTTGCTCGAGCGTCTTGCGGACCGCCAGGGCGATCTCCTCGGCCGAGGTCGCCGCATCCGTTTCCCCCAGGAGCGAGCCGATTGCCGGCGCGGCGAGCGCGTCCCGCGTGGACAGCTCGAGTTGCTTGAGCAGCTCCACGACGGGCCAGTACGTGATGCCCTCCCCGTACGGCAGGCAGCGACCGCGGACGACGGTCGCCTCGATCGACGCCAGAGCCTCCGCGACCAGCCGGGACTTGCCGACCCCGGCATCGCCGACGACCGTGACCAGCTCACAGCGCCGATCAGCATGCACCCGCTCCCAGGCGTCGCGGAGGAAAGCCAGCTCGTGCTCCCTGCCCACGAATCTCCCCAGGTGGTGCGGCTCTCGGGCCTCGTGCACGACGGTGAGCCGGTAGGCCGGCACCGGCTCGGCCTTGCCCTTCAGTTCGAGGGGCTCGACCGCCTCGACCTCGACCGCATCGCGAACGAGGTCGAGCGTCGTCCGGCCGAGCAGCACCTCCCCCGGCTGGGCCGCCTGCTCCAGGCGTGCGGCTACGTTCACGGCATCTCCGGTTGCCAGGCGCTCCTCCGTCCCTGTCACGACCTCGCCCGTCGCGACCCCGATCCGCCCCTGCAGGCCGAGCTCGGGAAACTCGTCGCGCATCTCCGACGCGGCCCGGACCGCGCGCAGCGCGTCGTCCTCGTGCACGACCGGAACCCCGAAGACGGCCATCACCGCGTCGCCGATGAACTTCTCGACCGTGCCGCCGTACCGCTCGACGATCGCCTGCATGCGCTCGAAGTAGCGCGCGAGCAGCGCACGCAGACGTTCGGGATCGAGGTTCTCGCCGAGAGTCGTCGACCCGACGACGTCGCAGAAGAGCACGGTCACCGTCTTGCGCTGCTCGGTCGGACGACCGGGCACGGCAGCCAACGGGACGCCGCACTCCTCGCAGAACTTCGCGCCGTCGCTGTTCCCGTGCCGACAGCTCGGGCAAACGACCACGCACCGAGACTAGAGCGCAGACCCCACGAGAACAACCAGTCGTCTCGGCGACGCGGTTAGTCCAGCGTCATCCGGGAATGATTTCCGAATGACCGAGGCCGGAACGAGCCGGGGCGGAAAGGCCCAGGAGGCTGCTGAGGAGCCACTGCCGGAACGCGGCGAGCCGAAGCTGGCCGATCCGGGGATGAGTGACCTGTCGAAGCGCGATTACCTGGCCGCCGTCAGACGTGCGTTCAAGCAGTCGCTGAACGACCACATCACGAACCTCGCGGCCGCCCTTGCCTACTACTCGTTCCTCGCGATCCCGGCTGCGCTGCTCGTCGCCGTGGGCGTCTTCAACCTCGTCGCGGACGAGGATCTCGTCGAGGAGATGGTCCAGCGGCTCCAGGGCGTCGCCCCGCCGGAGGCGGTCACGCTCGTCGAGCAGACCATGAGGCGCGTGGTCGAGTCGCAGGCGAACTCGGGCATCGCGCTGGTCGTCGTCGGGTCCGTGCTCGCCTTGTGGACGGTCACGGGCGCGATGGAGACGCTGATGTGGGCGCTGAACGCCGCCTACGATCGCGAGGAGACCCGCGGCTTCGTCAAGCGCCGCCTGACGGCCCTGGCGATGGTCGCCATGCTCCTGTTGGCGTTCGTTCTCGCCTTCGGGCTGCTGGTGCTCGGGCCGGCCGTCTCCGGATGGATCGGATCCTCCGTCGGGCTCGAGGCCTTCGTCAAATGGGTGTGGTGGACAGCCCAGTGGCCGGTGCTGATCGTCGGCCTCCTGCTCGCGTTCGCGACCGTCCTCTACCTGGGGCCCAATGTCGAGCAGCCACGTTGGAGCTTCCTGAGCCTCGGGACCGCGATCAGCGTCGTGGTCTGGCTCCTCGCATCGGGGCTGTTCGCCGTCTACGTCGGGCAGTTCTCCTCGTACAACAAGGCGTGGGGCTCTCTGGCCGGTGTGATCATCATGCTCACCTGGCTCTGGATCACCGGGCTCGCGCTCCTCTTCGGCGCCGAGGTCAACGCCGAGGTGGAGCGGAGCCGCGAGCTGCGCAGGGGCGAACGGGCCGAGCGGGAGCTCCAGGCGCCCACGAAGGACTAGCAACTCGTCGAGAGTGGGAGGGCGGCGGGTTCTACCCCGCCGCCCTGTACTGCCGCAACTAGGCCGCGGCGAGCAGGTGCTCGAGGCGCTGCAGCGCGGTCGCCTCGATCTGCCGGATCCGCTCGCGGGTGAAGCCGAGCTCGCGGCCGATCTCCTCGAGGCTGGTCGCCTCGCCGGCCTCGCCGAGGCCGAAGCGGAGCTCGAGCACGCGACGCTCGCGCTCGTCCAGCTGGTTGAGCGCCTCGCGGAGCCGCTTACGCTGGATCGAGACGTCCGCCAGCTCGATCGGATCGTCGGCCATGTCGTCGGCGAAGAGGTCGCCGAACTCCTGGTCGCCGTCGCCGACCGTCTGGTTCAGCGAGACCGACGCCTCGACGGCGTCGAGCGCCTCCTCGGCATGGCTCAGCTTCAGCTGAGCCGCCTCGGCGAGCTCCTCGACGGTCGGGGCGCGGCCGTGCTGGGCCTCGAGCCGCTGGCGCGCGCGGCGCAGCTTCTGCCGGCGCTCCTGCACGTGGACCGGGATCCGGATCGTCGCGGACTGGTTCGCGACCGCGCGCTGGCAGGCCTGGCGGATCCACCAGGTCGCGTAGGTCGAGAACTTGAAGCCCTTCCGGTAGTCGAACTTCTCGACGGCCCGGTTGAGGCCGATGATCCCGTCCTGGATCAGGTCTCCGAGCGCCACGCCGTGGCCCTGGTACTTCTTGGCCAGGGAGACGACGAGGCGCAGGTTCGAGTTCACCATCCGCTCGTGCGCCGCGCGGTCGCCGCGCTCGATCCGCTTGGCGAGCGCGACCTCCTCGGCGGCGGTCAGGAGCGGGTAGCGGCCGAGGTCGTTGAGGAAGAGCTGGAGGCTGTCGGTCGTGCCGCCGGCGCCCGGCGTCAGGTCGAGCTCGGGCTTCTCGCCGGCGGTGCCGGGCTCGGAATCCTCCTCGATCTCGACGTCGGCGTCCTCGAGCGCAGCACGAAGCGCGCCGACGGCCTCCTCGTCGAGCTCGAACTCGGTGTGCAGGGCCTCGATCTCCGTCGTCCGGACGGAGCCGCGCTCCTGCGCGTTGTGGATGAACGTGGCCACGGCCTCGTTCGCGTCAAGGGCATCAGTGCCCAGGGCAAGTTCAGTCAGCATGTGTTTCTCCGTTGTTGCGTGAGGGTGGCGCGCACACGCTCGCGGCAGCAGGCGCGCCGATTCATAAGTTCTAACGTTTCGGTCGCCGTTTTTCTGCCCGCTCGGGCGATTCGTACACAAGCTTTACAGGCGCTAAGACGGCGTCAACGGTTCCCTAACCCCACCGGCATAGGGTCGATCGTGTGAAAGCGCGCAAACTCCTCGCACGGTTCGGCCCCACAACGGCCGCGGCGATCGGCCTTGCCTTCCTCCTGCTCACGCGGATCTCCGTGTCGTACGGCGGTGAGCACGTGAGCGCGACGGGCTGGCAGCTCGCGAGCCGGACCGTCCCCGGCGCCCACTGCGAATCGTCGTGGGTCGGTTGTATCCCGAACGCCGCGCACGCCGTCGAGGACGGCGGGATCGCGATCGAAGCTGCGTTCCTTGCGACGCTCGTCCTCGCTGGGGTCGGCGTCTGGGGCCCGGAGGCGCGCCGGACGGCGGCCGTCTTCGGCGTGCTCGCGCTGCTGGCGGCGGCTTCCCTGCCGCTCGCCCTGCGCACGCTTCCGATCGACTACTACGAGTCGACCCCGACGATCCGGCTCGGCGTCTCATTCTCAGTCGCCGTCGTGCTGTTCGCGGCCGCGGCGGCCGGCGCGCTCGTTCGGTTGATCGCCGGTTTCCTGCCGGCGCGGCCTGCCGGCCCTTCCACTGGGGGCACCTTTCGGGGCATACTTCAGTGCCGTGCCAGAACGGGAACGCACTAGCGGCGTTCGGACGTTTTTGATCGCCGACATCC
>DASTCG010000177.1:0-14257 GCA_035711385.1 Gaiellaceae bacterium | reverse complement strand
AGCTCCTCGAGAGCGGACAGCTCGCTCGCCGTGCCGACGCCGATGATGACCGTGCCGTCGTCGATCACCGTGTCCGGCGCGGGCGTGATGTCGAAGGTCCCGTCCGGCTTGCGGAGCGCGATGATCAGCGCGCCCGTCCGGTCGCGGACGTCCAGCTCCTTGATCGTCTTCCCCGCTTGACCGGAAGCTCGACGCACCTCGATCTCCTCGAACTGCAGATCGGGCCCGCCGGCCCCCGAGACGATGTCCAGAAAGGCGGCGACCTGGGGCCTCAGCACGAGCTTCGCCATCTCCTTGCCCGCCGTGGCGTACGGCTGGACGACCCGGTCGGCGCCGGCGAGCCGCAGCTTCTTCGCCGCGTCGGCGTCGGACGCGCGCGCGACGATCAGCAACTCCGGCTTCGCCGCCCTGGCCGAGAGCGTGATGTACAGGTTGATCGTGTCCGAGTCGGACGACGCGACGAGCCCGCGCGCTCGAGCGAGACCCGTGGCGGCGAGGTCTGCGTCGTCGGTCGCATTCCCCTCCACGAACGGAACGCCCGCTTCGCGCGCCGCCTCGATCGACTCCTCGTTGACGTCGACGACGACGAAGGGGATGCCGGCGTCGGCGAACTCCTTGCCGACTTGGCGGCCCACCCGGCCGTAGCCGCAGATGATGTAGTGGTCGCTGAGCTCCTCGATCGCGCGTACTCTCCTCCGCTCGGCCCAGGCGCCTGTGACAACGCCTCGGGCGACGACCTCGACGAGGATCGAGGCCACGTAGGCAAAGATAGTCAGGCCCGCCAGGACCAGGAAGATCGTGAGCAGCTCCGGGCCGGTCCCCCTCGGCCGGTTGTCGAGTCCCGTCAGCGAGGCGGTGACGACCGAGCGGTAGAGCGCGTCCTCCAAGTCCTCCTCCAGAAGGAGCGTGAACCCGATCGTCCCCGTGAGGAGCACGACGACCGCCGCGACGAGAGCAGCAAACAGGCGTCGCAACGTGAAGGCCGTATCCACCGGCTGTATCGTAGGGTCGTGGAGGACGGCTCCCCCGGGCGGCAGCTCAACATCCATCTCGACCCCGAGAACATGGCCGGGGTGTACGCGAACTTCGCGAACATCAGCTTCTCGGACTACGAGTTCACCATCACCTTCGCCCGGATCGACCACGAAGTGGAGGAGGGGGACATCCCCGGCGTCGTCGTCTCCCGCGTGAACGTCTCGCCGCGCTTCCTGCAGGAGCTGCTCGAGGCGATGCAGGACTCGTGGTCGAAGTGGTCGACCCGGGAGGGGATCAAGAACCTTCCCGAAGCGCCCCCGCGCGAAGAGTCCTAGGGCCGAGCCCTCGAGCGAGCTCGATCCGCTCGAGGGGCGTCGGGTGCGTCCCGAAGAGGAGCCGCGCCCAGTCCGGCGGGTCCGGCTGACCGAGCGCCGCGGTCGTCAGCTGCCTCGTGAGGCCCTCGAACGCCCGAGGCTGTGGCACCGCCTGCAGCGCGAGCCAGTCCGCCTCTCGCTCGTAGCGGCGGCTGATCGCGTTCGTGACCGGCAGGAGCGCGAGCTGGAGGACGGCAATCGACAGAAGGGCGAGCGGGACGGCCGCCGGCTGCCCGAAGCCTCCGCGGCGCCGGGTGACGCGTGCGACGACGTAGGCGCCCGGGACGGCGAAGAGGAAGAGCCACGCGATCCCCTTCCAGACATGGTGCGCCTGGACGTGGCCGAACTCGTGCGCGACGAGCACGCGGAGCTCGGGCCGGGTCAGCCGCTCGAGGGAGGTGTCCCAGAGGAGAACCCGTTTGGTCGGCCCGATGCCGTAGACCTCGGCGTTCAGGGCCCGCGTCCGGCGGCTCGCGTCCCTGACCTCGACGTCCACCTCCCCCACTCCCTGCTCCCGGGCGAGCCGGCGGATCTCCGCGGCGAGCTGAGGGTCGCGGAGGGGCTTGACGCGGGGCGTGAGGAGGATCGGCTGCGCCAGGACGAAGACGGCGCCGACGGCGGCGAACGCCGGCCCGCCGACGAGCCACCACCGCTGGCCGAGCCGGCTCGCGAGCCACATGAGCACCGCGATCGCACCGGCCGCCACCGCCAGCCCGCCGAGCCGCTCCAGCCACGGATCGATCAGGATCGTCGAGTAGCCGGCGTCCGAGACGCCGTACCGCCGCCGCCACCACTGGCCGGCGAGGATGAAAGGCACCCCCGCGAGCCAGGCGGCAACGAGCGTGGCCACGCCGAGGGCGACGCCACCCGGGATCCCCCGCACCCGCCGCGCCCGGGGCGCCAGCCGGACGCACGCGTACAGCACGAGCAGGTTCACGATCGTCGCGCCCACCCAGAGCGCGCGCAGGAACCGGTGGTACCGCTCACTGCGCGCGAGGTAGTCGGCCGGGAAGAGATTGGCCACGTCGAGCTTCGGAAGTTCCCCCGACGGCAGGTCGGCCCGCCAGAGCAACGCCGCGGCGACGAGCCAGCCCGCCGTCGCGGCCGCGATCACCCAGAATCTCCGCGTGCGAATCGCCGTCATCTCCGATGTCCACGCGAACCTTTACGCGCTCGAGGCGGTGCTCGGCGAGATCGACCGTGATCCGCCGGACGAGATCTGGTGCCTGGGCGACACCGTCGGGTACGGCCCCCACCCGAACGAGTGCTGCGAGCTCGTCCGCGAACGTTCCTCTCGTGCGCTCGTTGGGAACCACGACCTCGTGGTGATCGAAGCAAGCGACGTCGGGGTCGAGGAGTTCAACGAGGAGGCCGCGGAGGCGGCGCTCTGGACGCGGGAGCGGCTGTCGTCCGAGGCGAGAGCGTTCCTCTCCTCGCTCGAGCCACGTGCCGAGCTCGACGGCTTCGAGCTCTTCCACGGCAGCCCGCGCGACCCGGTCTGGGACTACGTGCTCAGCGAGGATGCCGTCCGCGAGGCGTTCGCGCTGACGCACGCGCCGGTCGTCATGGTCGGCCACAGCCACATCGCCATCGCGGCGATCCTCGTGGGCGAGACGGTCGAGGGAGGGACGGCGCCCGCCGACTTCTCGGCTGCGCTCGGTGCGGGCCGCTGGCTGCTCAATCCCGGATCGGTCGGGCAGCCGCGGGACGGGGATCCCCGCGCGGCGTGGCTCACCGTCGACACCGAGTCCGGTGAGGCCCGCTTTCGGCGGATCCCCTACCCTGTCGCGCGAACACAGGCCGAGATTCGGGAGAGGGGGTTGCCGGATGCGCTCGCCGAGCGTCTGGCTCACGGCGTGTAGCGCCGCGCTGGCGATCGCGATCGCCGGCTGCGGCGGGAGCGACAACGAAGCCAGGGTCGCCGGCCCGAAGATCGAGGGCGCGGTCGCGAACGAGCTCGCGGCGCTGAGCGACGAGGTCGCCGACGACCTCGACGGCGGGGACGCGTGCGCCGCCAAGGAGGCCGCTGCGCGCCTGCGGGCGCGGGTGACGCAGGCGATCAACGACGGCAAGGTGCCGCAGGTCTACCTCGAGGACCTCTCCGGCGTCGTCAACGAGATCGAGGTGCAGATCCCCGCCTGCGCACCGGCGGCAGAGGACCAGAAGGAAAACGGGGACGACGACGGCGAGCACGGGAAGGGCAAGCAGAAGGGCAAGCACAAGGGCAACAAGCGACAGAAGGGCAACCGCAAGGGGCAGCAAGAGCCGGTCGAGACGGGAACGCTCCCGGCCGAGACGGCCACGACCGAGACGATGACCGACACCACAACGACCGGCACCACGACGACCACCGACACCGCCACGACGACGACGACTACGACGACGGAGGACGGCCGGTGACCGCACGCACGGTTGTCGGCGGGCGATACGCCGTCGAGCGCATCGTCGGGCACGGCGGGATGGCAACGGTCGCTCTCGCGCGGGACGGCGAGCTCGGGCGGCGGGTGGCGATCAAGCGCCTCTCGGAGGCCCTGACCGGCGACGAGATCTTCCGGGAGCGCTTCCTGCGCGAGGCGCGGATGGCCGCGCAGCTCGCGCACCCGAACATCGTCGCCGTCTTCGATGTCGGCGAGGAGGGCGGCGTCCCGTACATCGTCATGGAGTACGTCGACGGCGAGACCCTCGCCGACCTCACATCACGGACAGGCCCGCTCGACGCCGACCGCGCCGTCGATCTCGCCCTCCAGGCGTGCGCCGGGCTGGAGCACGCCCACGCCGCCGGGCTCGTCCACCGCGACGTCAAGCCTCAGAACCTGCTCGTGGGGGCCGACGACACGCTCAAGATCGCGGACTTCGGCATCGCACGGCCGGTCGACGGCACCCAGCTGACGCTGGCCGGGACCGTGCTCGGCACCGCTGCCTACCTCTCGCCGGAGCAGGCGCTGGGCGAGCAGGTGACCGGCGCCGCCGACATCTACTCGCTCGGCGCCGTCCTCTATGAGCTGCTCGCCGGCCGGCCGCCGTACACGTTCGACTCGCTCGACGAGCTGTCCGTCAAGCAGCGCCAGGGTCCACCGCCCTCCCTCCCGGCCGCCTCGCCGGAGCTCGAGGGCGTCGTGCGGCGCTGCCTGGCCGCGGACCCGGCGCAACGACCCCCGTCTGCCGCGGCGCTAGCACGCGAGCTGTCGGAGTCCTCTGCGGAGTCGGCGACCGACCAGCTTCCGGCTCCCCGGGCGACCACTGCGACGCGGGTGGTCGCCCGGCCCCGGCGCACGTTTCGTCTCTCGGCGCCGCGGGTGGCTCTCGCGGGAGCGCTCGGCGCCGCCGCGCTCGCCGGTGGCCTCGCATTGGGCCTCGGCGTCGGCAGAGACGACCCGTCGCCGCCGCCGGCGAGGCCTGCACGGGCCGACGTCCTTCCGAGAGGCGAGACGCCGGCCGCGTCGGCCCGCAAGCTCGCGGACTGGCTTCGCGCTCGCGCCGGCTAGCGCACCTTCAGGTAATCCTGCCGGCGTGTATTGCCTGAAGGAGCGCTAGGCGAGCGGGACGAGCGGCACCTCGGCAGGCTCGGCGGCCTTCTCGACCTCAGTGCCGAAGGTGATGCCCTCACGGGCGAGCGCGAGCTGCACTTCCTCGCGCGCCTTGTAGATCCGCCACTTGACGGTGGCGAGGGTGATCTCGAGAGAGTCGGCGATCTCGGTGTACGAGAGGCCGACGACATCCCGAAGCAGCAGCGCCATCTTGAGGTCGACCGTGAGGTCGTTGACGGCGCGCCAGACGGCGTCCATCGCCTCGACCCGCTCGACCGGTGCGTCCAGCACCTCGAGCGGCGGGATGTCGTCGAGGGCGACGACTGCGCGCGGGCGTCTCTCCACCGCTCGCAGCTCGTCCAGCACACGGTTCTTCGTCACCTGAAAGAGCCAGGTCGTGAACCTGCAGCGGAGCGAGAACTTCGGGAGCCCCTGATAGACGCGGAGGAAGACCTCCTGCGTCAGGTCCTCGGCCAGGGCGCGGTCGCCGACGAGACGGAGGACGTAGTTGTAGACCGGCGTCTCGTACGCGCGCACCAGGAGATTGAAGGCCCGCTCGTCGCCGCGCTGAGCTTTCCTGAGGACACCGAAATCTGGCTGGGGGAGGGCCAAGGAACGGGAGTATATCTGGGCAATTACGAGGGGGAAATCAACTTTTTACCGGTCATCTGTAAAGGCGCCTCGAGGCCGAGGATCGCGAGCGCCGTCGGCGCCAGGTCGGCCAGCTCGCCGTCCGAGATGACGACGTTCGTATCGGTCAGCACGAGCGGAACGAGGTTCGTCGTGTGCGCCGTGTGCGGACCCCCGTCCTCGTCGAGCATTCGCTCCGCGTTTCCGTGGTCGGCCGTGATCAGGCAGACGCCGCCGCGGCCCTCCACCGCCTCGACGACCCGTCCGAGGCAGGTGTCGACGGTCTCGACGGCCTTGACGGCCGCCGGGATCGAGCCGGTGTGGCCGACCATGTCCGGGTTGGCGAAGTTGAGGACCGCGAAGGCGAAGTCGTCCGCTTCGAGGGTCTCCACGAACCGGTCGGTCACCTCCGGAGCGGACATCTCCGGCTTGTGGTCGTAGCTCGGCACCTCGCGCGGGGACGGCACGAGGACCCGGACCTCGCCGGGCCACTCCTCCTCTCTGCCGCCGTTGAAGAAATAGGTGACGTGCGCGTACTTCTCGGTCTCGGCGGCGTGGAGTTGACGGCGACCCGCACCGGAGAGGACCTCGGCGAGCGTCGCGGTCACCTCCTGCTCGTTGAAGGCGACGGGGCAGTCGAAGTCATCGCGGTACCGCGTCATCGTCACTACGTCGAATCCTGAGGCCAGCAGCCTCTGCGTCAACTGCCTCGCGCGGTCCGGGCGGAAGTTGAAGATGATCGCCACGTCGTCGGGCTGGATCCGCGGGCGGCCTTCGAGCACGATCGGCTCGATGAACTCGTCGGTCACACCCTCGGCGTAGCTGCGTCGCACTTCCGCGACGGGGTCCGACCCCCGAATCCCCTCGGCGAGGAGGAGCGCGGCCAGCGCGCGCTCGGTCCGCTCCCAGCGCTGGTCCCGGTCCATCGCGTAGTAGCGGCCGACCACGGTGGCGATCTTCTCGGCGGGCAGCTCGGCCAGATCGTCCACCGCGGAGGTCGGCGAGACGTCGCGTCCGTCCGTGAAGGCGTGGATCCACGTCCGGTCCTCCATCCCCCGCATCCGCGCCAGCTCGAGCAGCGCGCGGAGGTGGTCGATGTGCGAGTGGACGCCGCCGTGAGAGACCAGTCCGAGCAGGTGGACGTTCGTGCCGCGCTCCTTCGCGCGCTCGAAGGCCCCGACGAGTGCGGGGTTCTCGAAGAACTCGCCGGTCTCGATGGCCATGTTGACCCGCATGAGGTCCTGGAAGAGCACCCGTCCCGAGCCGATCGTCAGGTGCCCCACCTCCGAGTTGCCCATCTGGCCGGGCGGGAGGCCGACGGCCTTGCCCGCGGCCTCGAGGCGCGCGTGCGGATACGTCGCCCAGAGACGGTCGAAGACCGGTGTCTCGGCAAGCTCGACGGCGTTTCCCGGGCCGGGGGGCGCGCAGCCCCACCCGTCCAGGATCACGAGCGCTACGAGGTCGTGCCGGCCCGGCAAATCGCGACGAAGGATTCGAGCTCGAGCGAGGCGCCGCCGACGAGCGCGCCGTCGACGTCCGCCTGCGCGAGCAGGTCTGCGGCGTTGTCGGGCTTCACCGAGCCGCCGTAGAGCACCGGGACGTCGAGGAGGGTCTTGATCAACGCGTGCGCCTCCTGGGCCTGGTCCGGTGTGGCGGTGCGTCCGGTTCCGATCGCCCAGACCGGCTCGTACGCGATCGCCAGCCGGTCGAGGTGATCCTCGTCGGCGACGGCGCGCAGGCGCTCGACCTGTCGGCGGAGGACGCTCTCGGTCTCCCCCTCCTCGCGCTCGGGCTCGGTCTCGCCCACGCAGGCGATCACGCTGAGCCCTCCGTCGAGCGCGCCGCCGACGCGTTGTGCGGCGGTGTCGTCGGTCTCGCCGAACAGCTGTCGACGCTCCGAGTGGCCGACGATCGCCCCCGTCACACCGAGCTCGCGCAGCATCGGCGCCGAGATCTCGCCGGTGTACGGACCCTCAGGCGCCCAGTGGACGTTCTGGGCGAAGACGGCGATCGACGTCCCGGCGAGCACCGAGATCGCGTGGTGGAGCGCGGTGGCCGGCGGGCAGACGACGACGTCCACGCCCTCGAGCTCGACCTCGCGATCTCGCAGAGCGGCGCAGAACTCCGCCGTCTCCGAGGGCCCCTTGAACATCTTCCAGTTCCCGGCGATCAGCACGGCAGGATCCTACGGGGGCGCGGGGTGAATCGGTCCAGGGGCGTACGACCGGGTAGGTCGTCCGCTCCGGACAGCCGCCGCCGGCATGTCGCGTCGCAGCCTGGCACACCGCGTCTGTTCGCGACCGTCACGTTGACGATTCGTCACGCTCTCGGCACGAGAGACATGGACCCGCGAGCCGGGGCCGAGGGACAGTCCCTTTCCGAAGCGCCGCGCGCGTCCGCCCTACTCCCCTGCCGCCGGGATGGCCGCGACGCCCGGCAGCTCCTTGCCTTCGAGCAGCTCCAGCGACGCCCCACCGCCGGTCGAGACCCACGAGACCCGCTCCGCGAGGTCCAACTGCTGCAACGCCCGCACGGAGTCCGCGCCGCCGACGACGGTGAACCCGTCGACCGAGGCAACAGCCTGCGCGACCGCCCTCGTCCCGTCGGCGAACCGAGCCCACTCGAACACGCCCATCGGCCCGTTCCAGAAGATCGTCTTCGCGCCGGCGATCCGTTCGCCGAAGAGCCGCCGCGTCTCCGGACCGACGTCGAGGCCCAGCCACCCGTCGGGAAGCTCGTCATAGGCCACGATCCGCGTCTCCGCGTCCTCCTCGAACGCCGACGCCGCGACCACGTCGACGGGCAGCACGACATCGAACGGAAGCGGGTTGGACTCCCGTAGCTCCTCGGCCATCTTCCCGCCGACCAACACCTCGTCGGCTCGGCCGCCGAGGTTCCGAAGCACCCCGAGCTTGTCCTCCACCTTCGCGCCGCCGGAGATGAGCACGAACGGCCGCTCGACCTCACCGAGGAGCCGCCCGAGCATCTCGAGCTCCCGCTCGAGGAGCAGCCCCGCATAGGCCGGGAGGAGCCGGGCGACGCCGACCGTGGAGGCATGCGCCCGGTGTGCGGAACCGAACGCGTCCATCACGAACAGGTTCCGGTCGTCCGCGAGCTCCCGCGCGAACGCTGGGTCGTTCTTCGTCTCCCCGGGATCGAACCGGGTGTTCTCGAGGACGGCGAGCCGGTCGTCCGCGAGAAGCTCACGCAGCCGCGCCTCGACCGGAGCCATGGAGAACGCGGGATCCGGGCCCTTCGGCCGCCCCAGGTGGGAGCACACGGCAACCTCCACGGCCTCGTGCTCGAGCAGCAGCTCGAGCGTCGGCAGCGCCGCCCGGATCCGCGTGTCGTCCGCAACCCGCCCGTCCTCGAGCGGGACGTTCAGGTCCGCGCGCACGAGCACGCGCTTCCCCGCGACCTTCGCGTCGCGAACCGACCGAGGCTTGCGCAACTACGCCTGCGCGCCGACCGCCTCGCCAACCGAGGCGCCGACCTTGTCGACGACGTCGCAGAGCCGGCAGCTGTAGCCCCACTCGTTGTCGTACCAGCCGATCACCTTCGCCATCCGGCCGCTGGACATCGTCAAGAGCCCGTCGATGACGCAGGATGCCTGGTTGCCGACGATGTCGGCGGAGACGATCGCGTCCTCCGTGAAAACCAGGATGTCGCTCATGCTCCCGCCGGCCGCCTTGCGATACGCCTCGTTGATCTCCTCGGCGCTCGCCTCGCGCTCGAGGATGCAGACGAGGTCCGTGACCGATCCGTCCGGAACCGGCACCCGCATCGCCATGCCGTCGATCTTCCCCTTCAGCTCGGGGATCACGAGCGACGTCGCCTTCGCGGCGCCCGTCGTCGACGGGATGATGCTCTGCGGCGCGGCGCGCATCCGGCGCAAGTCCGGCTTGCCTTTCCGTGTCATCGCGATCTGATCCTGGAGCTGCTGCTCGGTCGTGTACGCGTGGATCGTCGTCATCGAGCCCTGCTCGATCCCGAACTCGTCCAGCAGGATCTTCGCCATCGGCGCGACGCAGTTGGTGGTGCACGACGCGTTCGAGACGATGTGGTGCTGGTCGGGGTCGTAGTCGTCGTCGTTGACGCCGAGGACGAGCGTCACGTCCGGGTCGGTCGCCGGCGCGGAGATCACGACCTTCTTCGCGCCCGCGTCGAGGTGCTTCTGCGCACCCTCGCGCGCCGTGAAGAACCCGGTCGCCTCGACAACGACGTCGACGCCGAGGTCGCCCCACGGAAGCGCCTCCGGCTCCCGCTCGGACAGCGACCGGATCGACTTGCCGTCGACGATCAGCTCCCCCTCGCCGTGGCTCACGTCATTCGAGAGGACGCCGTGCGTCGAGTCGTACTTGAGCAGGTGGGCCAGCACGTCGTCGGTCGCGAGATCGTTGATCGCGACGATCTCGTACCCGGTGTCCCGCCGGAGCGTGGCCCGGAAGAAGTTGCGGCCGATACGGCCGAATCCGTTGATCGCTACTCGCTTTGCCATCGAGAAAGCCCCCTTGTCGCTACAGCGAGTCTAGTTTCTCCCCCGCCAGGGGGATGAGCGCAGGGCTGCAGCCCGCCGAAGCATCAGCCGGATGCACCGGCTCGCCGCCCTCCTCGCCGTGCTCGCTTGCGCCTGCGCCTTCGCCGGCGGCGCGTCCGGTGCACTCCGTGTGGGAGTCTCCGACGACTTCGGGACGAACGCCGATCAGAGCACCTGGTTCCTCGACCATCTCGGCGAGCTCGGGATGACCGAGAACCGCATCTCGGTGACCTTCGACGCCTCGAACCCGACGACGATCCAGCAACGGGCGCTCCTCGACCTCTACGTCCCGCTGGCGTCGCTGCGCGGCATCCGGGTCGTGTTTTCCGTCTCGCCGAGCAGGGCGAAAGGCATCACGGAGACCCCCGGCGCCGTCGGCGCGTACGCGTCCTATGTGGCGCTCCTCGCGCAAACGTATCCCGGGGTGAAGGACTTCATCATCGGGAACGAGCCGAACCAGCCGCGCTTCTGGCAGCCCCAGTTCGACACCGCGGGCGAGAACGTCTCCGCGAGCTCCTACTTCCAGTTGCTCGCCGCCTCCTACGACTCGCTGAAGGCCGTCGACCCGTCGATCCGCGTGGTCGGGCTCGGGCTCTCACCGCGTGGCGGTGACAGGCCGAATGCCGCGAACAACGTCTCCACCTCGCCCGTGCGCTTCCTCAACGGTCTCGGCAAGGCCTTCCGTGCAAGCCGGCGCACCCGGCCGGTCATGGACGAGCTCGCGTTCCATCCCTATCCGGACCAGGATCGCGACCCGCTCATGAAGGGCTACCGCTGGCCGAATGCCGGGATCCCGAACCTCGACCGAATCAAGCAGGCCGTCTGGGACGCCTTCCGTGGGACCGCGCAGCCGACCTTCCCCGAAGGTCCCGGCTCCGCGGGCCTCGCCTTTCGCCTCGACGAGGTCGGCTGGCAGGTCGGCATCGACCGCACCGCCTCAGGCTCCTACCACGGCCGCGAGAGCATCCGGCCGACGGACGAAGCCACTCAGGCGGGGATCTACCGCGACGCGCTCCGGTATCTCGCATGCGACGCCTCCGTGAGCTCCGTCCTCTTCTTCCTCCTGCGCGACGAGCCCGACCTCGACCGTTGGCAGGCCGGACTCGTCCGTGCGGACGGGACGCGCAGGCCCTCGTTCGAGGCGGTCAAATCGACCCTCGCCCAGACCGGCGGGCGCTGCCAGGGCGCGCTGCGCTCGTGGCGCCACACGACGCGTGTCGAGGGAGCGAAGGTGCGTTGGCCGCTCCAGCGCCGGCTGCCCGCTCGGAGGCTCACGCTGGCGGTCGTCGCCAACGCGGAGGAGGACGCGCAGGTCGAGGCCGTGCTCCTCAATGCGCGCGGAACGCCTGTGCTCCGGCGGACCGGCTTCGTGAACGCCTACCGCTCGAGCATCGTTCGCTTCTCGGCGCGCTTCCGGCCCGGGCGCTACAGGCTTCGCCTGACGTTCCGCGCCGCGATGAACCCCGCGCGCACGAGCTCGTTCTCGGCGCCGCTTCGGACCTCTCGCTAGCGCCCCGGCCCTGCGTCCATCCGTCATACTCAACTGACGGCGGGTCTGCGCTCGTCCGGCGTCGAATTCAGACCCCGTTCGGCGCCACGGTCCGGAGCGCGGTTCAACTGGAGGGGGAGGTCGTCCTCGGAGCTTCCCCTCCGGCCCGCCGCCCACCGTTCTTCGTAGCCCTTGCGCTGAGATGAGTTTGGGCGGCGTGCCGGTCGTACAACGGCCGCGCGGGCGGAGCCCGTGTCGGCCTCCACACGGCGTCGCAAGCGACGCCTCAGCGGCCCAGTCCCTGCTGGGCGAAAGGACGGGTGCCCGCTACGTCTCCGCCAGGCGAATCAGCTTCTGGAGGCGCCGGTAGACGGTCGCCTTCGTCGTCGGCGGATGACACTTCAGGCCCAGCTCCCGCATGGAGAGCGCCGGGTGCGCCAGGCGGAGCTCGGCCAGCTCGCGCAGGTCGTCCGGGAGGCGGTCGAACCCTCGGCGTTGGAGGCGTCTCACCGCCTTCAGCTGCTTGCCCGCCGCCCGGCTCGAGCGCACGAGGTTCGCGTGGTCCGCGTTCGCGAGCCGGTTCGCACGCGCCTTCGCCTGACCGACCACGGCCCGTTCTGCGAACGTCAGCACCGCGCCGGCCGCACCTGCCGCAGCGAGGATCTCCGCGATCGTCTCGGTGCCCTTCGCGTACGCGTACGCGTGGCCGCCCCGCTCCTGGACGCCGAGCTCGATCTCCTCGGCGGCGGCGACCGCGGCGATGAACTCGGCGCCGCCGCGCCCGCCGGTCCGGAGCTCGAGATGTGACCTCGACACGCTGCCGGCGCCGAGGAGTGCTCCCCGCAGGTACGCGCCCCGGCAGCACGACCGCGCGACGACCCGCTTCGGCGGGCGCTCGAGCGGCCCGAGCCGCGCCGACAGCACGCCGGCCTCGTGAAGGACCTGCAGCGCGCGGCCCTCGCCCTCGACGTGAAGCTGGTACCTCGTGCCGCCCTCGAAGGAGCGGCGCCGGTAGCTGCGGATCTCGCACCTCACGCCGAAGTCGCGCAGCAACGCGAACGCGCGGCGGGCAACGGCCGAGCTGGACACGTCGAGATGGACCGCGACCTCGCCCCGTCCGAGCAGGTGGATCGACCCCGCGGTGTGGAAGAGCGCGGACAGCTCCGCGAGGCGGTCGCACTCCCGCCGCGGCGCGATGGCGGCCAGCTCGTTCCGGACGTCTTCCGAAAGGGCCACGTTCGAATATACGATCACAGCCGGTGAGCGCCCCAGGTCTCTTCCGTCCACCGGCTCCGCGGAACGAGCCCCTGTTGGACTACGCGCCGGGCTCCCCCGAGCGCGCCGAGCTCCAGCGCCGGCTCCAGGAGCTCAGAAGCGACCGGCTCGACATCCCGCTCGTGATCGGCGGCGAGGAGGTCCGGACAGGCTCGACCTTCCAGGCCGTCGAGCCGCACGACAAGTCGAGCGTCCTGGCCGACGTCCACAAGGGCGGCCCCGAGCAGGTCGAGCAGGCGATCAAGGCGGCCGGCGAGGCGTGGGAGGACTGGCACCGCTGGCCGTGGGAGGAGCGCGCGGCCGTCTTCCTCCGCGCCGCCGAGCTGCTCTCCGGGCCCTGGCGCTCGACCCTCGTCGCCGCGACGATGCTCAACCAGTCGAAGACCGCCCACCAGGCGGAGATCGACGCCGCCGCGGAGACGATCGACTTCTTCCGCTTCAACGTCGAGTTCATGCTCCGCATCTACGAGGAGCAGCCCGTCTCGGGATCCGGCACCTGGAACCGGATGGAGTACCGGCCGCTCGAGGGCTTCGTCTTCGCGGTCACTCCCTTCAACTTCACGGCGATCGGCGCCAACCTGCCGAGCTCGGCGGCGCTGATGGGCAACACGGTCGTCTGGAAGCCGGCCACGACCGCGGCGTTCTCGGCGTACTGGCTGATGCGGCTGTTCGAGGAGGCGGGCCTCCCGCCCGGCGTGATCAACCTCGTCTACGGGTCGGGCGCGGAGATCGGCGACGCGGCACTCGCGAGCGAGCACCTGGCCGGCGTCCACTTCACCGGCTCCACTCCGGTCTTCCAGTCGATGTGGAAGACGATCGGCGGGAACATCGACCGCTACCGCAACTATCCGCGGATCGTCGGCGAGACGGGTGGCAAGGACTTCATCGTCGCCCACCCGTCCGCGAACGTCGACGCCGTGGCGACCGCGATCCTGCGCGGCTCGTTCGAGTACCAGGGCCAGAAATGCTCGGCCGCCTCCCGGATCTACGCGCCGTCGAACATGTGGCCGGAGCTCCGCGACCGCCTCGTGAAGGAGGTGTCGGCGATCCGCATGGGCGACGTCGCCGACTTCACGAACTACATGGGCGCCGTGATCGACGAGAACGCCTGGCGCGGGCACAAGGAGGCGATCGACTCGGCGTCCGACAACGCCGCCGAGGTCGTGGTCGGCGGCGGGGCGGACGACAGCGAGGGCTACTTCATCCAGCCGACCGTGCTCGAGACCCGCGATCCGGCGTCGCGGCTCATGCGCGAGGAGCTGTTCGGCCCGATCGTCACCACCTACGTCTACCCCGAGAGCAAGTGGGACGAGACGCTCGAGCTCGTCGACGACAACCCGTACGCGCTCACCGGCGCCGTGTTCTCCGAGGACCGCGCGGCGATCGACCAGGCCGAGGAGCGGCTGCGCTACACGGCCGGCAACTTCTACGTGAACGACAAGCCGACCGG
>DASTCG010000176.1:0-22569 GCA_035711385.1 Gaiellaceae bacterium | reverse complement strand
CGACGGACTCGAGCTCCGCGACGTCGAGCCGTCGGGCGGCCTGCGCCCGACCAGCGTGGCCGAGCGGAACGGGCTTGTCTACGTCCTGAACGCCGGCAACCCGAACTCGATCGCCGGGTTCCGCCTGGGCTCCGGCGGCTCGCTGACGCCGATCGCCGGCTCCGTACGCCCGCTGGCCGCGGCCCAGAGCACGCCGTCTCAGGTCGCGATCGCACCCTCGGGCGCCGCGGTCGTCGTGACCGAACGGGCGACGAACTCGATCATGACCTGGTCACTCGACGGCAACGGCGTCCCGACGGGCTCGTTCGTCTTTCCGTCGGGCGGCGCGGGTCCCTTCGGCTTCGCGTTCGGTCACCGGAACACGCTCGTCGTCTCCGACGCTGCGGGCGCGAGCGGCGCGTCCTCGTACCGGCTCGACGGCGCGCAGGTCGAGACGGTCTCCCCGCTCGTGCCGAGCATGCGGCGGGCGGCCTGCTGGACGGTGATCACGAAGGACGGCCGCTTCGCCTACGTCACGAACGGCGGCACCGGTGACATCACCGGCCTCGGGATCGACCAGGACGGCTCGATCTCGCTGCTCGACCCGTCCGGCGTCAGCGCCACGGTCGGCGGCGCGGCGGTGGACGCCGCCCTGTCCAACGGCTCGCGGTACCTGTACGTCCGGAACGGGGCGCTCGCCAAGGTCGACGCGTTCCGCATCGGCGCCGACGGCTCGCTCACGCCCGCCGGGTCGGTTGCCGGCCTGCCGGCGACCGCCGCCGGCCTCGCTGCGCGCTAGGCCGTACACCGTCTCTGGGTGCCCCGGCCGGACGGCCGGGGCACCCAGACGGCGTCAGCTAGTGAACGGTGAACGACTTCGTCAGGCTCGCGTTCGAGCTCGAGCCGGCGTAGACGTCGATTTCGCCCGGCTCGACGACGAACCTGCCGCGGTTGTCATAGAAGCCGAAGTCGCTCTTGTCGAGCGTGAACGTGACCGGCCGTGACTGACCCGGGTCGAGCGTGACCCGCTCGAAACCGCGCAGTCGGCGGACGGGCTGCGAGATGCTCGCAACCGGGTCGTGGATGTACAGCTGCACGACCTCGTCGCCCCTGCGGCTGCCCGTGTTCTTCACCATCACCGAGGCCTTGACGCTGCCGTGCCGCGACACGCTCGTCGAGCTCAGCTGCAGGTCCGAGATGGCGAACGTCGTGTAGCTGAGGCCGTACCCGAACTCGAAGAGCGGCGAGCAGCTCGGAATGTCCCGGTACCGCGAGTTCCACTTCACGTCCGGGTTGCACGGGCGCCCCGTCTGCTCGTGGTTGTAGTAGATCGGCACCTGGCCGAGCCGGCGCGGGAACGAGACCGGCAGCTTGCCGCCGGGGTTCACCTTGCCGAACACGACGTCTGCGACCGCGTTGCCGCCCTGCACGCCCGGGAACCACGCCTCGAGGAGAGCGGGCGTGTCGCCCACGATGTCCTCGAGGGCGAGCGGACGGCCGTTGAACAGCACGACCACGTACGGCTTCCCCGTCGCCTTGATCGCCCGGATCAGGTCCTCCTGCTTACCCGGGAGGTCGAGCGTGCTCCGCGCCGCGGCCTCGCCGCTCATCTCACGGGTCTCGCCGAGCGCGAGCACGACCTGGTCCGCCGCGTTCGCGACCGCGACGGCCTCTGCAAACCCGGCCCCGGAGCCGCAGCCCTCGGGGTCCGTGTGCGGCGGCTCGGTGTTCGAGAGCTTGCAGCCCTCGGCGAAGGTGGCGCCAGGGCTCTGCTGCGCGATCCCGTCGAAGACGGTCACGGCATCCGAATCGCGGCCCGCGCCCCACCAGGGACCGAGCAGGTCGTGCTGGTTCTTGGCGAGCGGGCCGATCACGGCCGTCTTCTTCGACGGGTCGAGCGGCAGGATTCCGCCCTGGTTCTGCAGGAGCACCATCGAGCGGCTCGCCGCCTCGCGCGCAGCGAGAACCGCGTCGGGCCGGAGCATCTGCGCCTCGGCCTGGTCGGGCGTGAACGGCGCGTACGGATGGTCGAACAGACCCGCACGAACCTTCACCCGCAGGATCCGGCGAACGGCGTCGTCGATCCGCCTCATCGAGATGCGGTGCTCCCGGAGGAGCTGCTCGCCGAAGTCGCGGATGAGCGTGCTCGTCATCTCGGAGTCAACGCCCGAGTTGAGCGCCAGCTCCGCGGCTCCCGGCCCGTCGGCGGCGACGCCGTGGCCGCATTCCCCGGTATCGGGGTTTCGCGGCGGGCAGGCGCGCATTTCCGATACGGCCGTCCAGTCGCTCTCGACGAAGCCGTCGAACCGCCACTCACCCTTGAGGATCTCGTTCATCGTGTAGGCGTTGCCGCAGCCCGGCACGCCGTTGATCGCGTTGAACGAGCACATGGCCGTGTCCGCTCCCGCGGCGATAGCGGCCTTGAACGGCGGCAGGTACATGTTCCGGAGCCGCTGCTCGGACATGTCTGTCGTGTTGTAGTCGCGGCCTCCCTCGGGCTGGCCGTAGGCCGCGAAGTGCTTGGGGCTCGCCACGAGCTTGTCGGGCGCGCTGTAGTCGGCCCCCTGGATCGCCTTCACCCGTGCGGCCGCGAACACGGAGTTGAGGTACGGATCCTCGCCCGCCGCCTCGGCGATCCGCCCCCAGCGCGGCTCGTGCGAGACGTCGACCATCGGTGCGTAGGTCTGCTTGAGCCCGACGGCGGCCGACTCGCGGGCCCCGTAGAGGTGGTCGTCGAAGGCGACCTGTGGATCGAAGCTCGCCCCGGCGGCGAGCGGAATCGGGAAGATCGTTCGGAAGCCGTGGATCGTGTCGAAGGCGAAGAGCATCGGGATCTTCAGCCGCGACTCCTCGACGGCGATGCGCTGGAGTTCCCTGATCCTCGCCGGGTCGGTCACGCTGAGCACCGACCCGAGCCCGTTCCGAACTCCCTGGTCCGTTACGAGAAAGTCGGGGAGCAGCTGGATCTGCCACAGCTTCTCCTCGAGCGTCATCTTCGCGAGCAGCTGATTCACGCGCCGCTCGACGGTGCGGTCGGCCGGCTGCCGGGCCGGCGCGAGCGCCTGCTCGTCGCTCGACTGGGTCGCGGCGACCACGCCGCCGGCGACGGCCGAGCCGAGCGCGAGAACGAAAACAATGGCCGCAGCCCTGAGTCTGAACGTCGACATGGGTTCCCCCCTTGACTCGGACTGGTAACTCGAAGCGTCTACCCGCGCTCACCGGAGTCAAACGCCCGCGCCAGGCTGGTAGTCGCGAGGCGCGGGCTTTACGCTCTCAGCATGAGACGGAAGCGTGCGGCCCGCCGACCGGCTCAACGAGCTCGCTTTGCGCTGATCAGTGCCCTCCCGGGGCTGGTGGTCCTCGCGCAGGCCGGTGCGGGCGGATCGGCTCCCCTCGCGGTGATCTTTGGCGCGTTCTTGGCCGGATTTCAGCCGTGCAGTGGATCGTCGCCGCTGAGAGACACAAGCCGAAGGGAGTAAGACATGCGAAAACTCGCGATTGCGGTGGCGGCGCTCGCCGGGTCAGTCGCCTTCGCGGCGCCTGCGATTGCCGAAGGGGTGACACCCGACCAGCTGACGAACGCCGGCTGGACGTGCTTCCGGGACCCGGCCGCGCCCCGGATTGTGTGCAGCGACCCCGGCCACGGCCGTCCGACGGTTCCGGCCGACCCGGACGGGCCGCCCTCCTACAACTTCAAGATCTTCGGTCTGGACGGGAGCTTCACCGGCACGTTGCACCTGATCCGGTCCGACCTCTACCACGGGCAGCCGTGCCCGCAGGTCGGCGGCGAGTACTTCTTCATCCCGCCGATCGGCTACTACCGCTGCGAGCACTTCTGAGGCTACGCATCGAGCGAGCCGTGCCCGGCGGCGGCAGACGGAGCCGACGCCGGGCACGGCGACGAGAATGGAGCGATGATCGATGAGTTCCTGCGCAGCCTGCGGGTCGAGCCTGGAACGGACGCGCAGCTCGACCGCCGCGACCCCGGCGCCCGCCCGCCCGGCCTCGACAAGAAGGCAGGACGCGCCCGACTCGCAGAGCTCGCCGAGCGCCTCGCCGTCCTGCAGGGTCGCCTCGCGGCCGAAGCGTCCCGCTCCGTACTGCTCGTTCTTCAGGGGATGGACGCGTCCGGCAAGGACGGGACGATCCGCCACGTGTTCTCCGGCGTCAACCCGCAGGGGTGCAGGGTCGTGTCGTTCAAGGCCCCCACGGCCACCGAGCTCGCGCACGACTTCCTCTGGCGCGTGCACGCCGCCTGCCCCGCCCGCGGCGAGCTAGGGATCTTCAACCGCTCCCACTACGAGGACGTCGTCGCCGTCCGGGTCCGGAAGCTCGCGCCCGAGGAGGTCTGGCGACGTCGCTACGAGCACATCCGCGGCTTCGAGCGGCTGCTCGTCGACGAGGGCACCGCGATCGTCAAGGTCTTCCTGCACATCTCCCGCGACGAGCAGCGCAAGGAGCTGCAGGAGCGGATCGACGACCCCGAGAAGCGGTGGAAGTTCCGTCTCGGCGACCTCGACGACCGGAAGCTCTGGGACGACTTCATGAAGGCGTACGACGACGCCATCTGCGAGACCTCGACCGGGTGGGCGCCCTGGCACGTCGTCCCTGCGAACCGCAACTGGGTCCGCAACCTCGCCGTCGCGGAGCTCCTCGTCGAGACGCTGGAGCGCCTCGACCCGCAGCTGCCGCCGCCTGATCCGGCGCTCGATGGGATCGTCGTCGTCTAGCGGCGCTGTAACCGGCCGCCGCCTGCCGGACATCTCCTGAGCGTGGCCCGCCCTTGAGCCAGCGGTGGCTCAGGACCCTTCTGAGAGGAGATCGGGCCCAGTGCGCGGCGCCGATCCGGCGGCTCTCGTAGCGTGACACGAAGCTCTCCAGGCTTCGCGGCGTCATACAGAGACCGTGGATGAGGAGGACGGTGTCCGGCGTCTGCGTCATGGCGCCCCTTCGTCTCGGCTCGCCGTCGACGGTACCCAGATCGAGGCCAGCTCCGGATTCTCACGATCTGCGCGCAGGCAGCGAACGCCCCATGACGCCGACGTCACCACCGGTACGCCGGGGGCAGCCTTGCTACGACGAGAGGCCGTGCCGAATCGCGTAGGCGGCGGCCTGCGTCCGGTTCTCGAGCTGAAGCTTCCGGAGGAGGTTGGAGATGTGGTTCCGGACGGTGAACGGACTGATGACCAGCTGAGCGGCGATGTCCTCGTTGGGCTTGCCGTTCGCGATCAGCCGGAGAACCTCGATCTCCCGAGCCGAGAGGGTCGAGATCGACGGTGCCCCAGATGTCGGCTGGGGCTTCGCGGCGCGCAGACGCCCGAACAGCGTCGAGGCAACCTCGGCGGAGATCATGGACTCGCCTCGAGCGGCCGCCTCGATGCCGGCGACGAGCGTCGCCGGGGTCGTTCCCTTGACGAGATACCCGCAGGCGCCGGCGATGAGGGCGTCGACCACGTCTTCACCGTCTGCGGACACCGTGAGCACCAGCACCGCGCTCCGTGGCGACGACTCAGCGATCATCCGCGTCGCCTCGAGACCCGAGCTCCCGGGCATGTGCAAGTCCATCAAGACGACATCCGGTGCCGTCTCGGTGACGCGGCTCACCGCGGTCTCCCCGGTGCCCGCCTCTCCGACGACGTCGAAACCGCTCTGCTCGAGCAACGCGGACAGGGCTGCGCGAAACGAACTGTCGTCGTCGACGACGACGACGGTGGTCGCCGAACTGTCCGACGGCTGGGGCTCGCCGTCGGTGCCGGGATTCGTGGAGTGCTGGGTGGGCGCCGCTTTCAACTGCCGCAATTGAAGATGCCGCGCAGGACGGAATCCTGCGTTTTCCTCAGCGTGAGCGGTAAAAACCCGTTCGTCAACAGCGGCAGGCCAAGAAGATAGGACAGGCGTCCCATAGGCACGAGGTGCAATTCGTGCGACTCTTTGCTCGCGCCTTCTAAGGGGAGGGCGGGGGTGAAAAACTGATCGAGGGAGGGCACGGCGGCATGCCTACTCTAAAGGTCCTGCTCGCGGACGATCACCAGCTGATGCTGGACGCGATTCGACTCGCGGTAGCAGATGCGGACGACATCGAGGTCGTCGGCGAGGCGGTGAGCGGCAGCCAGGTCCTGCCGATGACCGGCAGAACGAATCCGGACGTCGTGCTCCTGGACGTGCACATGCCGGCGATGGACGGCCTGCAGTGCCTGGACCTGCTCCGAAAGCGGCATCCGGACGTCACCGTCGTGATGCTCTCGGGCCACGACGACTCGGAGACCGTCACCGCGGCGCTCGAGCGCGGCGCGACGTCCTTCGTCAGCAAACACGTCGACCCGCGCGACCTCGCGTCGGCGATCCGCCTCGCGGCGCAGGGAGCTTTGTACCGCTCGGTGGCCCCCACCACCGGCATTCGGGAGACCACGTCCGAGACTCCGCTCACTCCGAGCGAGCAGCGTGTGCTCGAGGCGCTTGCTCGGGGGCTCTCGAACAAGGAGATCGCTGCCGAGCTGTGGCTGACGCAGCAGACGGTCAAGTTTCACCTGACGAACATCTACCGGCGCCTCGGGGTTACGAACAGGACCGAGGCTGTTCGGCACGCCTACCAGCACAGGCTGGTCGCGCACCCGTTCTTTACCGCGACCGCTAGCTGAACGTCAGCTCGACGCCCGGGTGCCCCTGGCGCCAGGCCCGGAGGAAGAAGCCAAGCTCGGTGCGCGCTTCTTCCGCGTTCGCCGCGTCCGGGTAGATCACCTGGAGCGTCGCGGCGCCGACGACTGCAGGAAGGCAGCCGCCGTGGAGCAGGTCATCGACCAGCTCGGGGAGGTACGCGGGGTCGCTCACGTTCACTCGCATCATCGGCTCCCGGGGAGTATCGGGGTGGAGCGGCCCCACGTGTGAACCCGAAGGGACGAAGTCGCTCGACCGAAGGTCTAGCTTCGGCGGCTTTCTAGACCAGGATTGCCACTGCCGTGGCGGGTGGACAGCCGCGACGAACGAGCTCGACCGCGGCGTGGAGGTCGACGTCGGCCCGGTTCGCGAGGCAGACAGCGGTCCTCCAGTCGTACCCGGCGGACAGGAGGCACTCGCGGCGCCAGCGGGCAACCCTCGCCGACTCCGACCGCTTCACCCGTTCCGAGATCGCGTCCGGCATACGTCAGACCAGGAGCACGGCGATTCCGCCGAGGGCGAGGAACGGGCCAAGAGGGATGGTCGCCCGCCGAGCGGCGGCGCCGTCTCGAGCCAGGAGGACGACGGCGTAGCAGGCGGCTGCGACCGAGGCGACCAGGAGCGCGCCGATCACGTCAGTCCCCAGTGCCGCCCCAAGCAGCAGCGCGAGCTTGACGTCGCCCATCCCGACGCCTTCCGGGCGGACGAGAAGCGGCAGCAGCAGCACGAGCGCCGCCCCGATCGCCGCGGCCGCCCACTCGAGCGCCCGTTCGGGAACGAAGATGCTCTGCGCCGCCAGCACCAGGACGAACGCGGGCAGGACGATGCGGTTGGGAAGCCTCCGCTCGGCGATGTCGATCGCCGACAGGAGACACAGCACGACGATGAGCCCGGCGGCGAGCACGAACCGGCCCGACAGGCCGAAGCGGGCGAGCGCGAGGCCGGCGAGCGGTACGGCGACGGCCAGCGAGAGGAGATAACGCCGCTCGACCGTACGGGCCCGGACCCAGAGCTCGCGCACCGCGACGCCGAGCGGGACGACGTCGGTCTGCGGATCGGTGAACGACGCCACGAGCTCCCCTACACCGGCCGTTCCACGAGCGAGAGCCGGTCTCCCGGGCGGATGCCGAGCCGGCGGGACTCGCCCGCGGCAAGCTCCAGCACGAGGTTCGCGCCGCGTCGCACGGCGGCGCGCCAGGGTCGCAGCTCCGGCACGACGCCGACCACGACGAGATCGCGATCGAGAAAGACCGCGTCGATCGAGAAACGCATGAAGCAGGTGTGGATCGCGGACGTCGGGCGGATGAGCAGCCCCTCGCCGCACGGGAGACCCGCGCGGCCGAGCAGTCCTCTCAGCCTGGTGAGCGGCGTGTCCGCGACACGGCATCGCTCGCAGACGGGCGTCCCGTCAGCCCCCACCAAGCTCTTCGGCGACCCCCTCGCCATGTCGTTCACTGTCCCGCGCGCGGCTGCGGGGCAACACCGTCGCTAGGTCTAGTCGGACCAGCCTCCCGGCGAGTCAAGACGCTCGCGCAGCGCCCTAACGTCGGCGATCAGAGAGATGGCATCGCCATCAAGTGTGTGAGGGGAGCGCGCCTGCGCGAGCAGGCGCCGGAATCGGCAAAGGGGGTGAAGAGGGATGCTGCAGCTGTTTGTCGGACTGCAGACGTGGATCGCGACGCATCGCGATCGCGAGGAGGGCCAGGCGCTCGTGGAGTACGCGCTGATTCTGGCGCTCATCAGCGTCGTCGCCATCGGCGTGCTCACGACGATCGGCACCAACGTGACCGCACGGCTCGGCGACGTCGCCGCCGCGCTCGGCGCGTAAGGCGCGTTCGCCTGAACGAGCTGCCGCCCCCGCCTCGGTGTTCCGAGACGGGGGCGGCGGCTCACCAGACGACTCGCCGGCGCGAGGGGAGCGGCGGTGAGTCGAGGAGGGGAGATCGGATGGACTCGAAAATCGAGAGGTTGCCGGGCCGGGGCGAAGCCGGCGACGACGGGGGCCAGGCGCTCGTGGAGTACGCGCTGATCCTGATGCTCGTCGCCATGGTCTCCGTCACCATCCTCGGCGCGATCGGGCAGAACGTCCTCGGCCCGCTCACGTCGGTCGGGAACGCGCTCTGAGGGAGTCGTCGATGCCCGGTTCGAGCCAGGTCACTCGGGCGCGTTCGCGCGCCGCGCGCCGCGTTCGCGACGAGCGCGGTGTCGCGCTGGTCGAGTTCGTGCTCATCCTGCCCCTCTTCGCCCTGCTCCTCTTCGGGATGCTGGATTTCGGCAGGGCGTTCAACTACTGGATCGACGAGACGCACCTCGCGAACGAGGGCGCGCGCTGGGCAGTCGTCAACAAGAACCCCGGCTCGAGCGGCACGCTCCAGGAGTACATCCGGGACCAGGCGACGACGCCGGAGCTGCGCAACGGCGGGACGGCCTCCGTCCCCAGCCCGGTCCAGGTCTGCATCGAGTTTCCGAACGGGACGTCGAACGTCGGCGACCCCGTCCGCGTGTCGGTGACGGCGACCTATCGCTGGCTGGCGCTGATCGCCCAGCGAACGACCATCACCCAGACGACCATCAACGGGTCGGCGACGATGCGCCTCGAGGCGCAGCCGACGAACTACGGGGCAGGCTGCGCATGAGCGCCCTGACCTCCGTCGGCCGTTCCGTCAGCGGCGACCGCGGCGGCGTTCTGCCGTGGTTCGCGCTGCTGCTGCCCGTGCTCGTCATCTCCTTCATCTTCGTCGTCGACGTCGCCAACTGGTTCGAGCACAAGCGTCACCTGCAGCTGCAGGCGGACGCCGGAGCGCTCGCCGGCGGGCCCTACCTCTTCAACTGTCCGAACACGGGCCCGGCGACGGCAACCGCGCGGCGCTATGCCGGCGATCCCGGCGCGAGCGGCGTCTACAACACGCAGGTCGGGGGCGCCTCGAGCGGCTCGGTGACGGTGCTGATCAACAGCAAGACCTACGCCCGCGGCGGCCCGCCGCCCGACGACACCGGCGACATGTGCGGGACGATGACGCTCGACGTCAAGGTCACGGAGACCGACGTCCCACTCTTCTTCAGGGCGGCCGGGCTCTTCACGGACGTGGACGCGATCAACGCGCGAGCACGCGTTCGTGCGTTTCAGATGTCCTCCAGCAAAGGCGCGCTGCCCATCGCAGCGCCCGACGTCGATCCCTCGCAGGTCACGGTGGTCTTCATCAACGAGACGACCGGCGCCGAGATCGCTCGCAAGGCCCTCGTCAACAGCGGAACGGCGAACGGCCTCTCGATCTGGGATAACACGGCGTCGCCGCTCGCCGTTCCGATCGACACGGACAAGATCGGCGTGCGCGTGCTGATGAGCCAGGCCGGCACGGCCACGAGCTGCTCGGATCCCTTCGTCGCCTGCTACGACGCCGGCTCTGCGAACGGGATCGTCTTCGTCCGCGGGTACCAGACGGGCGGAAGCGGCGCCCAGCCGAACCCCCCGCTCGCCCGGGACGTGACGCTGTTCAACGGCAGCTGCACCGATCCGTATTTCCGGATCGGAATCACCGCATGCACCGTCGGCGTCAGCGCCGACGTCGACTTCGGGGTCAACAACCCCGCGGGTGCGCTCGGGGCCAACGTCACCGCCACGATCAACGGGGTCACGCATCCGCTCCAGTTCGACAACCAGAGCAACCGCTGGGTCACGAACGGGGGCGCCAACTTCTTCTCCATCCCGCCGAACGCCGGCCCCTTCCCCGTGACGCTCGAGTGGGAGGAGACGAAGGGGACCGTCAACGGGCAGGCGTGCACGAACAAGAACTCCAACCCTTGCAAGGGATCGTTCGGAACCGTTCAACGAACCTTCAGTGCAACCAGCATTCGCTCGGGGCCCGTGCAGCTCGCGCAGGTCTGGGAGAACGGGAGCTTCTGGGCGAACTCGTTTCCACAGGGAACGACGCGCAACCTCGTCGTCAAGATCGGGCTCACCCCGGACCTGAAGAACGCCCAGAGCGTCAACGACCCGATCGTCACCCTGCGGGTGGTCGGCGGGAGCCAGAACCAGTCGCTCGACTGTGAGCCGCCCGGCTACGAGCCGAGCGACCCGGTCGGGATGAGCAAGACGAACCTGAGGGACGAGCTCGCCTTCGGCTGCGCGCCGCGCTACACGCAGAATCCCGGCAACCCCTGCCCCGCGTCGCCCACCACGCTCTGGGCCTCACCCGAGCCGTGGGACTGCGTCGCGATCCAGACGGGCAGCGCGACGAACCAGGTCCCGGCAGGGCTGAACCTCCGGATCCTCGGCGACGAGAAGGCCAAGACGTGCACGGCTCCGAACCACTGGAGCCAGTTCCCGAATCTCGATCCGGGAGACCCCCGGATCCTCAACATCTTCATCACGCCGTACGGCTCGTTCGACGGAAACGGCAGCACCACCGTCCCGGTGCTCAAGTTCGGGACGTTCTACATCACCGGCTGGACCGCCCAGGGCGGCGGCTTCGGCAATCCCTGTCAGGGCAACGGCGACGACCCCGTCCCGAACGGCGACGCGGGGAACATCGTCGGCCATTTCATCAAGTACGTCTACGCGCTCAACGACGGGGGCGCAGGCGGTCAACCCTGCGACCTGAACGCGTTCGAGCCCTGCGTCGCAGTACTCACGGACTAAGGAGGTCCCAAGTGCACGTCATGCAAAAGATGCTGTCGACGCGAGGCGGAACCGTCGCGCTCGGCGGTGTAGCGGCCCTGATGGCGGCCTTCGTGCTGCTCCTGTACCTCAACTCGTACCGGAGCAGCGTCAACGCCGACAGCGAGCCGGTCACAGTCCTCGTCGCGAAGACACTGATCGAGAAGGGGATGCCCGGAGACGTCGTCGGGCTCAAGCGCCTCTTCGACGAGAACGCGGCTCCGAAGAGCCAGATCCGGGACGGTGCGATCACCGATCCCTCGACGCTCCGCGGTCGCATCGCGGTCGAGGACATCTATCCCGGCCAGCAGCTGACGGTGTCGGACTTCAGCGCGACGACCGACGCGATCGGCGCAAAGCTCGCGGGCCGGCACCGCGCGATTGCCGTCCCGCTCGATGCGGCACGCGGGATGGTCGGCCAGATCGAGGCGGGTGACCGGGTGGACGTCTTCGCCGGCTTCAACGTCGTCGGCGGCGCCGGCTACGGCCAGGGAAGGCCGGTCACCAAGGTGATCATGCAGAACGCGCTCGTGCTCGACGCTCCCGAGGAGGCGAGCACCGGCGTCGCGTCGAGCGCCCAGACGGCCAACGTCGTCCTCCGCGTGAACCGCGACCAGGCGGCGGAGATCGCCTGGGCCGTGGACAACGGCAAGGTCTGGGTCGTCCTCCGGCCGCGCGCGGGCGCGCCGCCGACCAGGCCGGGCGTCGTCACCGCGGAGAGCCTGCTCACGGGCGTTCCGCCGGTAGCCGTTTACGGGAACGTCCGTCGGCTCGTGAGGGGGCGGTGATGAACGACCGGGTCAAGACACTCGTCGCGATCGACGAGGGCGTCGACCGGCGCGGCGTCGAGAACGCCCTGCCAGAGGGGTCGAACATCGACATCGTCGCGATCGTCGACGGCCTCGAGGAGAGCTGGACGGCGCTCCAGGAGACCGCCGCCGACCTCGTCGTCGTCGCCTGCGCCGGCTACTCCGAGCGCGCGCTCGTCTTCATCGACGGCGCCGTCAAGCACCAGGCGCAGCGTCCGGTCGTCGTCCTCTGCGAGACGTCGCCGAACGGCTTCGTCCGCCGGGTCTTCGAGGCCGGCGCCGACGACATCATCACGCTCCCGGAGAACCCGGGCGACGTGCTCTTCACGCTCCAGAAGGCGGTCGCGCGGAGGCAGGGCGCCGCGGCGGCGACCGGTACAGCCCTCGCGCCCATGATCTGCGTGCTCGGGCCGAAGGGCGGAACCGGCAAGACGCTGACGTCGTGCAACCTCGCGGTCAGCCTCGCGCAGGGCGGCAAGCGCGTCGTCCTCGTCGACCTCGACCTCCAGTTCGGCGACGTCGGCCTTGCGCTCGGCCTCGCACCGGAGAAGACGATCTACGACCTCGTCAAGGCGGGTGGCTCGCTCGACGGCGAGAAGATCGAAGGGTTCCTGGCGCCCCACCCCTCCGGGTTGCGGGTGCTCATGGCCCCGACCAGACCGGATCAGGCGGGAGCGGTCACGGTCGAGTTCCTCCGGGACGCCTACGCGGCTCTCCGCGCCTCGAACGACTTCGTCGTCGTGGACACGGCGCCGGGCTTCACGCCCGAGGTGATCGCCTCGATCGACAGCTCCTCGCACGTCTGCATGGTTGGCATGCTCGATTCGCTGTCGCTCAAGAACACGAAGCTCGGGCTGGAGACGCTGGAGCTCATGGGCTACGACCAGAGCCGGATCCGCGTGCTCCTGAACCGGGCGGACAGCCGTGTCGGCATCGACCGGGGCGAGGTGCAGTCGATCGTCGGCCGGTCGCCGGACGTGCTCGTACCGAGCGACCGCGGAATCCCGGTCGCCGTCAACGAGGGGACACCGATCGTGCTCGCGAAGGAGCGGTCGGAGGCCGCACGGGCGTTTCGCTCGCTCGCCGACCTGTACGTGGTCGGCGACGAGGCGCCGACCAACGGGCACCGGCGGCGGCTCCTGAGGAGGAAGGGCTGATGGACCTTCAGGAACGCCTCTCCGCAGCACGCCCCACGGCGGTCTCGTCGCGTAGCGGCGACCCGCACTCCGAGCTCAAGAACCGCGTCCACCTCGAGGTGATCGGCGATCTCGGGCCACGGATCTTCAACACGACCATGGACCCGAACGGGCTCCGTGAGCGGGTCACCTCCGACATCAAGACCCATCTGGAGAAGGAGGTGGGACTCTCCCGCGACGACCGTGATCGCCTCGCTGCGGAGATCGCGGACGACATCCTCGGCCACGGGCCGCTCGAGCGCCTGCTCGCCGACGACTCGATCACGGAGATCATGGTCAACGGCCCCTACGAGGTCTGGGTCGAGCGGCAGGGTCGCCTCTACGAGACCACCGTCCGCTTCACGGACGAGTCGCACCTCCGGCGGATCATCAACAAGATCGTCGCGCAGGTCGGCCGCCGAATCGACGAGCTCTCGCCGCTCGTCGACGCGCGGCTTCCGGACGGCAGCCGCGTGAACGCGATCATCCCGCCGCTCTCGCTCAGCGGGCCGGTCGTGACGATCCGCAAGTTCAGCAAGAAGCGCCTCACGCTCGACGACATGATCAAGCTGGGGACGCTCAGCACCGAGACGGTGGAGTTTCTCCGGCGGTGCGTCGCCGCCCAGCTCAACATCCTCGTCTCCGGCGGGACGGGCTCGGGCAAGACGACCCTCCTGAACGCGCTCTCGACGGCGATCCCGGAGTCGGAGCGGATCGTGACGATCGAGGACGCGGCCGAGCTCCGGCTCAACCAGCGGCACGTGCTGCGGCTCGAGGCGAGACCCAAGAACATCGAAGGCCAGGGCGAGATCCCGATCAGAACGCTCGTCCGGAACTCGCTGCGTATGCGGCCCGACCGGATCATCGTCGGCGAGGTTCGCGGCCAGGAGGCCCTCGACATGCTCCAGGCGATGAACACGGGCCACGACGGCTCGTTGAGCACGATCCACTCGAACTCGCCGAGGGACGCACTCGCACGCATCGAGACGATGGTGCTGATGACCGGCTACGACCTGCCGGTCCGGGCGATCCGGGGGCAGGTCGCCGCGGCTCTCGACCTGATCGTCCATCTCGAGCGACTGGAAGACGGGTCGCGCCGTGTGACGGCGATCACCGAGGTCCAGCGCATGGAGTCGGACGTGATCACGCTCCAGGACATCTTCGAGTTCAAGGTCGAGCGGGTGACGAGCGACCGCGTGGTCGTCGGAAGCTGCCACCCGACGGGCCTGCGACCGACGTTCCTGCACAAGTTCGAGAAGCGCGGGATCACGCTGCCCGTGAGCCTGTTCAGCGGCAACCTCGAGCACCAGGCCGACTTCGGAAGGGCGGCGGCGCGATGACGGCGAGGGGCTATCTCGCCGTTCTGGCTCTCGCTCTCACCTTGGGCGGGTGGCTCGTCGGAGCCGCAGCCGCGAGTGGACCGATTCGCCTCGTCGAGGCCGGGGGCGTCGAGTTTCCCGAGCGGGCGTTCGTGCTGAGCATGCCCGAGAAGACGCGTCTCACGCAGGAGGCACTGACGCTCCGGGAGAACGGCGTGGTGGTTCCCGACTTCTCGCTGACACCGGTCGGCGCAGGCAAGGGACCCGCCTCGGGCGTCGTCCTTCTCATCGACGCGAGCGAGAGCATGGCCGGCGCGCCGATCCGGAACGCGATGGCCGCCGCCCGCGCGTTCGCGTCACAGCGTGGGCCGTCACAGCTGCTCGCGGTGCTCGCGTACAACGCGGACACGGAGACAGTGCTGCCCTTCACGACCGACGAAGGCGAGATCGACCGCGCGCTCAATGGCACGCCGCAGATCGCGTACTACACGCGCATGTACGAGGCGGTCGACCGGGCGATCTCGCTCCTCAAGGAGCGGAAGGTCTCGCCCGGGTCGATCGTCCTGCTCTCCGACGGCCAAGAGGTGGGCTCGCTGTCCTCGCCCGACGCGGCGATCGCCAAGGCGCGTGCGTCCCACATCCGGGTCTTCTCGGTCGGCCTGCGGTCGCGCTACTACGACGCGAAGACCCTGAACGCGCTGGCGGCCCGCACCGGCGGCCGGTACCGCGAGGCAAGCTCGCCCAAGGCCTTGAAGGCGATCTTCGGGGAGCTCGGGTCGCAGCTCGCGCGCGAGTACCTGCTGCGCTACGAGTCGACCGCGGCGGCGGGCCAGAAGGTGCGCGTCGCCATCCGGATCGAAGGCGTTCCGGGGCTCGCCGTCAGCGGCTACAACGCACCGTCCGTCGTCGGCGACGCATCGGACCCGTACCGCCCGTCGCTTGGCGGCCGCATCGTCCAGTCGCCGCTGACGATGCTGATCGTGACCCTTGCGACCGCGGCACTCGTCGTGTTCGCGCTGTATGCGCTCCTGCGCCCCAGGCGCCGGACGCTGCGCACGCGGCTCGCGCAATTCGTCTCGATCCGACCGACGACCGACGAGGGCGGCGAGGACGGTTCCGGGCGGATCGCGAGCCGGGTGCTCGTCGGCGCGGAGCGATCGCTCGAGACGACGAAGTGGTGGTCCCGGTTCAAGGAGACGCTCGAGCTCGCGGAGATCCAGATGCCCGCCCTGCACATCGTGCTCTGGACCACGGTCGGAACGATCGTCGTGATGTGGCTCCTGGCGCTGATCGGCGGCTCCCCGGTCTTCGCCCTCGCCGGACTCGCCGTGCCGTTCGTCGTGCGCGGGCTGATCCTTCGCAAGCTCGGGCGGCGCAGGAAGCTGTTCTCGGAGCAGCTTCCGGACAACCTGCAGGTGCTCGCGTCGGCGCTCCGGGCTGGACACAGCTTCGTCGGGGCTCTCTCGGTCGTGGTCGACGACGCCGACGAGCCTTCGAAGAGCGAGTTCCGGCGGATCGTGGCGGACGAGCAACTCGGCGTCCCGCTCGAGGACGCGATCCGCTCGGTCGTCCGGCGCATGGACAACGAGGACCTCGAGCAGGTCGCCCTCGTCGCGGCGCTCCAGCGCCAGACAGGCGGCAACATGGCCGAGGTCCTCGAGCGCGTGACCGAGACGATCCGCGAGCGCTTCGAGCTGCGGCGGATGGTGCGGACGCTCACGGCGCAGGGCCGGATGTCGCGCTGGGTCGTCTCCGCGCTGCCCGTCGTGCTCCTGCTCGTCATCTCCGTGCTCAACCCGACGTACGTCAAGCCGCTCTTCACGACGACGGGCGGCCACATCCTGCTCGCGTTTGCGGCGGTGTTGGTCGTCTCGGGGTCACTGGTCATCAAGCGAATCGTCGACATCAAGGTCTAAGGAGGCCGCCGTGCTGCTGCTACTCGTGATGGCTCTTGCACTCGCCGGCGCGGCGGTCGCCCTCGTGGCGCGCGCCGCCGCGATGCCGAGGCTCCGAGCGTCCCAGACGCTCGGTCGCATCGGCTCCTACGGATTCAGCTCCCCGCACGCCGAGGACGGCCGCCGCGGCGCCGGGCGGGCCGCGCTGGACGGCGTCGCGACGAGCGTCGGCGGGATCGCCGGCCGCCTCGGCGGCTTCCGCGAGGCATCGATCCGCCGGTCGCTCGTCGCGGCTGGGATCTACGGGCTCGCCCCGCGCAAGTTCCTCGGCTACCGGATCCTCTCGGCCTTGGGCGCGTCGGCGCTCTGGATCTGGCTGGCCTCGGTCGGTGGCTACGGCGGGCCGATGACGGTCCTCGGGACCCTGGTGGCAGTCGTCATCGGCTGGACCGTTCCGATGACGTTCGTGAACCGGCGCGCCCGGCAGCGGTCGGAAGAGATCGACTACGAGCTGCCGAACCTCATCGACCTGCTCGTGGTCTCGGTCGAGGCGGGGCTCGGTCTCACCGGCTCGCTCCAGCTCGCGGCCGAGCGGTTCCAGGGGGCCCTCGGGGACGAGCTCCGCCTGACGCTCCAGGAGCAGAGCATGGGCCTCTCGACGAACGAGGCTCTGCGGAACCTGCTCGACCGCTGCGACACGCCGCTGATGCGGTCGTTCGTCCGCTCGGTGCTCCAGGGCGAGACGCTCGGCGTCTCGATCGGCCAGATCATGCGCGAGCTCGCCGTGGACATGCGCAAGCGCCGCCGAGCCGCGGCCGAGGAGCGCGCCCAGAAGGCGCCCATCAAGCTGCTGTTCCCGCTCGTCTTCATGATCTTCCCCGCCATGTTCGCGGTCCTCCTGGGCCCGGCGGTCTTCTCGTTCCTCGACGCCTTCGGAGGTTGAGCATGGCCAGGTCGATCGTCACCGGGCTCTTCGCGCTCTTCGCAATCGCGAGCCTCGCACCGACGCTGGCGGCGCTGGGCGACGCATGGGCCGAGCCCTCCGTCCGTGCCTGGAGCGTCGCCGGCTTCGTGGGCTTGAGGACGGCGGTGCTCTTCGCGCTCAGCGTCTGCGTCTTCACCCGGTCGGCTCCGCGGCGCGTGTCGCGCGAGCCGATCGCGTTCCTCGCCTGCGGCGTCGCGCTGACCGTCGTGCTGGCACTCCAGGCGCCGCCCGAGTCGTCCGCCACCACGCTCGTCGTGGCCGGCGATCTGCTCGCGCTCGCCGCCTGGGCGTGGATCCTCGCCTCCTTCGTCGCGCTCGGGCGGTGCTTCGGCGTCCTCCCCGAGGCGCGAGGGCTCGTCCGGCGCGGGCCCTACCGGCTCGTTCGCCATCCGGTTTACCTAGGCGAGTTCGCCGCGGTCGGCGGTCTCATCGTCGCGTCGCCGACGACCCGAAACCTGGCGATCGCGGTCGCGTTCGCAGCGGCGCAGGCCGTTCGGATGCGGCTCGAGGAGCGCGCGCTGACGGCGGAGTTCCCGGAGTACGCTGAATACGCGGGCGTGACCCCCCGTCTCGTCCCACGCCTTCGGCTTCGTGGACGGACCGCGGCCGCCGCCGCAGGGCTCGTGGTGGCAGCCGCCGCCATCGTCTCACCGCTGAGCTCCGCCGCGGCCAAGCCGGCCCTCGCCGCACCGACTCTCGTCGCCCCCGCATCGGGCGCCCGTACGGACGGGGTCCCGTGGTTCGGGTGGAGTCCGGTGCCGGGGGCAGCGCAGTACGAGTTCCAGATCGCGGCCGATCCTGGCATGAACTCGCCCGTCCTCGGGACCGGCCAGGACCGCTTCCTGACGAAGAACACGCGCGCCACGCTGAAGAAGTCCCTTCCCGACCGGACGTACTGGTGGCGTGTCCGCGCGAGCAACGCCAAGGGCGACGTCTCACCGTGGACCGCCCCGCGGTCGTTCTCGAAGACCCTGTCGGCGCCGCGGCTGCTCGGGCCGATCGGCGGAGCGCTCGTCTCCTATCCGAGCACGCCGCTGCGTCTCGCCTGGGCGCCCGTCGACCGGGCGGTGAAGTACCTCGTGACGCTCGCGGCGGATCCGAACCTCGGGTCGGTGATCGGCGGCAAGCCCGTCGAGACGTACGCGACGAGCTTCACGCGCACCGGGGCGCTGCCGGACGGCACCTACTACTGGGGCGTGATCCCCGTCGACGCGCAGGGGAACCCGGGTACGCCCTCCGCCGTCGGCTCGTTCGTCTGGACGTGGCCATCCGCGACCACGCCCCGGGTGGACGACCTCGTTGCCGCCTCGGAGGTCTTCGACCCGCAGTTCTCGTGGGACCCGGTTCCCGGCGCGGCGCGGTACGAGCTCGAGGTGAGCGCCTCCACGGACTTCGCGCCGGGCTCGAAGGTGTGCTGCACCGGAACGACGATCGCCACCGTCTTCTCACCCACGAACATCTTCAAGGACAACCTCTACTACTGGCGCGTCCGGGCGTACGACGTCGACAACAACCCCGGCGTCTGGAACTACGGGCCGGTCTTCGACCGGCGGTTCGACAAGGTCCCGCCGGTGGCCGGAGCGAGCATCAAGAACGTCCGGATGCGGGACAACGTCGCTGACCCCGGCAACGATCTCGACGGCGGGACTCCCGACTCGTTCGAGACCGAGGTTCCGGTGCTCACGTGGGATCCCGTCCCGGGCGCCTCGAGCTACCAGGTCGAGGTCGCACCGGCCGCGCCGACGGACGCCGACTGCAACTGGACGTCGCTCTCGAGCCACTGGGTCGTGAACACGAGCGTGAGCGCGTGGACGCCGCTCGGGTCGGGGTGGAACGGCCAGAAGCCGTACCAGGACCCGATGTCCGTGGCGACCGACGGCCCCTCGCTCGTGGCCGGCCTGGCCTATTGCGCGCGCATTCGAGCCCGCTCGAACCGGGACGCGACCGGCGGCGAGATCTACGGGGACTACACCTACGTCGTCAACGGGCGGGGCAAGACCACACCGGGACCGACGCCGGCCTTCCGCTGGCTCGGCTACCCGACCGGGGTGCCCTGCAGCGGCTGTACGCCCGGGTATCTCGGCGACGCTGACTACCTCGTCCCGTACACGGGGACGCTCTCCGCGCGGACGCCCTACTTCACCTGGCGCCCGATGGACGGCAAGAAGAGCTACTTCGTGCTCGTCGCGAAGGACGCGCAGTTCAGCAACATCGTCGACTACGCCTTCACGCAGATCCCTGCGTACGCGCCCAGGAACCTGCTGAAGCCCACGACCTACCCGGACGAGACCACGTCGTACCACTGGGCCGTGCTGCCGGCGAACGACCTGAACGGCGGCTTCCCCGTCGGGAACCCGCTGCAGGCGGCGCCGCAGGCGTTCGACAAGCGGTCGACCCCGCCCGACCGGCTCGCGCCCGCGGGCGGCGCCGATCTCCTCGGGCACCCGACGTTCAGGTGGGCGCAGGTCGAGGGAGCCCGCCGCTACCGGATCCAGATCGCGCAGGACGACCACTTCGGCAGCCTCCTCGAGGACGTCGTCACCGATTCCACGGCGTACACGAGCAGCACGACGTATCCGGCGGACACCGTCCTCTACTGGCGGGTTCGCGCGGACGACGAGAACCTCATCGGGCTGACCTGGTCGACGGCCGGGACGTTCCAGAAGCGGCTCGCGGCCCCGCGTGTGACACCCGGTCTCGCGACGTCCGGCGACTACATCCCGACCTGGACGTGGGATCCGGTTCCCGGCGCCGTCTCGTACGACGTCCACGCCGATCTTCCCGACGGGACGCAGCGTGATCTGACCGGGTTGCGAACGGCCGCGCTCACGCCGACGCTCATGTACGGGACCGGCGTCTTCCGCTGGAAGGTGCGGGCGAACTTCCCCCGTCAGCCGTTCGGAACCATCGCGGGCCCGTATTCCGCCAACCACGTCTTCACGAGGACGATCGCGGAGCCGACCGGCGTGCGGTCCGACGACTCCAAGCGCTACCCGCTGCTCCTCTGGGACGCGAAGCCGGGCCCGAAGAGCTACCGCGTGCAGCTGTCGCCCCGGGCGGACTTCGCGACGCTCATCGAGGACGTCTCGACCGACAACACGAGCTTCGCCCCGCTCCTGACGCACCCGGCGTACTCCGCCCCCGGCGCGATCTACTGGCGGATCGCGGCCGTCGACGAGGGCCGGAACACGGGCGACTGGAGCCCGACCCAGCAGATCGGGCTCGTCAAGCGGCTGAAGGTGACTGCCAGGGGTGCGCCGAGGCGCGGGCGGACGCGTGCGATCACGATCACGGTCGCCAGCGGGAACGAGCGCATCCTCGGCGCCGCCGTGCGCGTGTCCGGCGCGGGCGTGCGCCCGGCCAAGGCGCGGACGAACCGCCAGGGCGCGGCTCGCCTCCGGGTCCGCCCCACACGCCGCGGCTACGTCGTGGTGACGGTGACGAAGAGCGGCTACGCGGCCGCGACGCTTCGACTGCGGGTTCGCTAGTGCCCCTTCAGCATTACCTGAAGGGGCACTAGCCCGCTCCGCGGGGCCGGTCTCGTCGGCCGGCCCCGCTAATACGCTCGTGCACGAGCGCCGATGCCTGGGGTATGGTCGCTGGAAGCTCACCGTGAGTTCCGGTCTCGTGACACTGCTGATCGGCGTCGGCGCAGGCGCTATCGCGCTGTGGATCGACGTGCGCTTCCCGAGGCTCGCGCCGGACGAGATCCTCAAGGCCGTCCTCCACGTGGCGGCCGCGCTTGCCCTCGGCTATGCGATCGGCCCCGCGCTCGAGCGCCTGTTTGCGGCCGACGACGCGGTCGTCGTGCTCGTCGGGGTCTTCGGCGTCGCCTTCCCGTCGATCGTCTACTGCTTCCTGACGGCGATCTGGTTCATCAAGCTCGCGCAGCGGGCGATGGGCGCGCACCTGCGCTGAGTCGGCGCGGACGCCCCCGCAGCGACAGGGCGCGAAAGGCGATTCTCGAAGCTGCGGGCGAGCTTCTGCTCGCCCCTGACGGCGATGCGGTGAGCGTGGACGCGGTCGCCAAGCGCGCCGGGGTCAGCAAGGCCACGATCTACCGCTGGTGGCGCTCGAAGGAGACGCTGACACTCGACGCGCTCTACGAGGAGTGGGCGACCGCGCCGCCGGTCCGCAACACGGGCTCGCTCCGCGGAGACCTGCTCTCGCTCCTGCGTCCGTGGGCCCGGGTCGTTGCCCGGCGCCCGTACGGACGGGTGCTGGCCCGCCTGATCGAGGAGGCGCACACGGACCCGACGTTCGCCGAGGAGTACCAGGCGCGCTTCCTCCAGCCGCGCCGGGATGCGGGCCGTGAGGTCTTCGCGCGGGCGATCGGGCGCGGCGAGCTGCCTTCCGCCTTCGACACTGAGGTCGCCCTCGATCTCCTCTACGGGCCGATCTACCACCGGCTGCTCCAGGGCCATGCCCCGCTCGACGACCGCTTCGTACGACAGGTCGTCGACGCCGCGCTCACGGGGATCACGCCCGGGCCGCCCGCCGGAGATCCGGAGGAATAGCCGGCCCCGTGACCTGCGTTATAGAAACTGTTAGTTCCGTTTCTGCCCTGCGAAAGGGGGAAGGCAGAGTGGTACTTTCGCGCAGAACACTGTGGATCGGAGCCGGACTGCTTCTCGTCATCCTCGCCGTGGTGTTGCTCGCCCTCTACGGCGGCGGCGGTGGCGGAGGCGGCGGCGGCGGGTACTAGAAGCGCCGACTCGGCCTGCGGGTAGGAGAGCGACTCCTGCCCGCAGGCTCTCCGCTTGGGGACGCCTCGAGGGTCTCCTGTTCGTCGGCTGATCTCGTCGACGATCGGCGGGACGCTCGCCACGGCGGTTCGGTGGTTCAGCCCCGAGATCCCCGCTGCGAGCTCCGCAAGCGCGACGGGCTAGATCCCCTCCAGGCCGACGTAGTTCTCGGCGAGCGACGCGGCTGCCTTCTCGGACGAGCAGACGTACGCGAGCTGTGCCAGTTGCAGCTTTGCGTCGAATTCGTCGCCGTGCGGGAGCCTGTGCAGCATCGAGGTCATGAACCAGGAGAAGTGCTCGGAGCGCCAGACGCGGCGGAGCGCCTCCGAGGAGTAGCCGTCCAGCGCGGCG
>DASTCG010000175.1:0-18272 GCA_035711385.1 Gaiellaceae bacterium | reverse complement strand
TCGCCCCAGGTCGAGTAGTAGTAGGTCGACGCCGCCTCGACCTCGCCGGCGCAGGAGTCGACTCGCCGGTACGCGGGCCGGACGCCCCACGAGCGGCGCTTCGCGCGCACGAGCTCCTCGCTCGCCCCGCAGTGCTCGGCGATCGCGCGATCCGACCAGCCCGCGCGCTTGACCCGAAGCCAGTCGTCGGCGACGAGGGAGTCGACCGAGTCGATCCGCTCGAGCACCTCCCGCGCCGCCTCGAGCTCGGCCTCGAACCACGAGTGGAGGTTCCGCGGGTCCCAGGCGTCGTCGAGCTCACGCGCCCGCTGCGCCTTGAGGAATGCCTCCGCGAAGGACCGCCCGATCCCCATGGCCTCGCCGACCGACTTCATCTGCGTCCCGAGCGTCCGGTCGGAGCCGGGGAACTTCTCGAACGAGAAGCGTGGGAACTTGACGACGACGTAGTCGAGCGCCGGCTCGAAGCTCGCAGGTGTCGTTCCGGTCAGGTCGTTCGGGATCTCGTCGAGCGTGTAGCCGACGGCCAGCTTTGCCGCGACCTTCGCGATCGGATAGCCGGTCGCCTTCGAGGCGAGCGCGGAGGAGCGCGAGACCCGCGGGTTCATCTCGATCACTCGCAGCGCCCCGCTCTCGCGTTCGCGCGCGAACTGGATGTTCGCTCCGCCCGTCTCGACGCCGACGGCGCGCACGACCGCGGCGGCGGCGTCCCGCAGCTCCTGGTACGCGTCGTCCGAGAGCGTCATCTGGGGAGCGACCGTCACCGAGTCTCCGGTGTGGACCCCCATCGGGTCGAGGTTCTCGATCGAGCAGACGACGACGACGTTGTCCGAGCGGTCGCGCATCACCTCGAGCTCGAACTCGTCCCAGCCGATCAGGGACTCCTCGACGAGCACCTGGCCGACGGGGCTCTCGTTGAGGCCGCGGTCGAGGAGCTCGACCAGCTCCTCCTCGCCGTGTGCCGTGCCGCCGCCGTGGCCGCCGAGGGTGAAGGCGGGGCGAAGGACGACAGGGAAGGTCAGCTCCCGTGGGACGTCGGCCCAGTCGGTCACCACGGTCGAGGCGGGAACGCGGTAGCCGGCGAGGCGAACCGTCTCGCGGAAGAGCTCGCGGTCCTCGGCGCGCCGGATGACGTCGAGCCCGGCCCCGATCAGCTCGACGCCGAGCTCGTCCAGCACGCCGGCCTCGGCGAGCTGGAGCGCGAGGTTGAGCGCCGTCTGGCCGCCGAGCGTCGGAAGCAGCGCGTCGGGCCGCTCTCGCTCCAGGACGCCGGTGACGCCGTCGAGGTCGAGCGGCTCGACGTAGGTTCGGTCGGCGAAACCCGGGTCGGTCATGATCGTCGCCGGGTTCGAGTTGACGACGATCGTGCGGAAGCCCTCCTCTCGCAGCACCTTGAGCGCCTGGCAGCCCGAGTAGTCGAACTCGCAAGCCTGGCCGATCACGATCGGCCCGGAGCCGATCACGCAGATCGACCGGAGGTCAGGCCGCCGCGGCAAGACTCGCGCACACCTCCTCGACCCAGGTCTCGAGCAACGGCCAGGCGTCGTGCGGGCCCGGGCCGGCCTCGGGGTGGAACTGCACGGACCGCGCGCCGACATCGGGGTAGTCGAGCCCTTCGACCGTCCCGTCGTAGAGCGAGACGTGGGTCGCCTCTCTTCCCGCCGAGGGCCTGACCGCGAAGCCGTGGTTCTGCGACGTGACGAGCACGCGGCCCGTCGCCTTCTCGAGCACGGGGTGGTTCGCGCCGCGGTGGCCGAACGGGAGTTTGTAGGTCTCGTGGCCGGTCGAGAGCGCGAGGAGCTGGTGGCCGAGGCAGATTCCGAACAGCGGAAGCCGGCCCAGCAGGCCCTTCACGGTCTCGACCTGGGATTCGAGCGGCGCCGGATCCCCCGGTCCGTTCGAGAGCACGACACCGTCGAAGCCCGAGAGCTCCTCGGCGCTCGCCGTCGCCGGCAAGACGGTGACGGCCGCGCCCGCCTTCGCGAGCCGTCGGAGGATCGACCGCTTGCAGCCGTAGTCCACGACGGCGATCCGCGCCCGACCGCGATCCGTGAACGCGTACGGCTCTCCGCACGAGACGTCCGCCGCGAGCGGGCGGCCGGCCATGGGCGGCTGCTCGCGGACCGCTCTCAGGGTCTCCTCGACCGAGGTCTCGCCGTCGATGATGGCGGCGCGCATCGAGCCGCCCTTCCGGAGACTGAGGACGAGCGAGCGCGTGTCGATTCCCGTCAGCGCCGGGATTCCGCGGTCGTGCAGCCAGTCGGTCCAGGCCGGCCCGCGCGCCTCGCGCATCAGCACCCCGCGGGCGTGTGCCCGGCCGGACTCGGACCGGGCCGGATCGACGCCGTAGTTGCCGACCATCGGGGCGGTGAAGCAGACGATCTGCTCCGCGAAGCTCGGGTCGGTGACGACTTCCTGGTAGCCGGTCATCGCGGTCGTGAAGACGGCCTCTCCGAAGGCGAGCGTCGGAGCGCCGACGGACTCGCCGCGGAAGACTGTTCCGTCCTCGAGGACGAGGAGGCCGTTCATCCCTCGAACACCGTGCGCCCCGCGGCGACCGTCATCCGCACCTTGCCGGTGAGCCGCTCTCCGAGCAGCCACGAGTTCGCGGAGCGCGAGCGGAAGCCGTCCTCCTGCACCCGCCAGCCCGCCTTCGTGTCGAGCAGGACGAGGTTCGCCGGCTCGCCGGGCGCGATCCGGGGCGCGGGCAGCCCGAAGATGTCGGCCGGCCCTGCGGACATCCGCCGCAACAGCAGCTCGAGCGTGACCAGCCCGGGCTCGACGAGGTGGGTGTAGAGCGCGGCGAAGGCGGTCTCCAGGCCGGTGACGCCGAATGGCGCCGCCTCGAACGGGACCTCCTTCTCGTGCCTGGCGTGCGGCGCGTGATCGGTCGCGATCGCCGAGATCGTCCCGTCCCGAAGCCCCTCCACGAGCGCCGCGCGGTCGTCGACCGAGCGGAGCGGCGGGTTCATCTTCAGGTTCGAGTCGAGCGAGCGGACCGCCTCGTCCGTGAGGCAGAGGTGGTGCGGGGTGACCTCGGCGGTCGCCTCGACGCCGGCGTCCCGTGCCGCGCGAACCGCCTCGACCGACTCCCGCGCCGAGAGGTGGAGCATGTGCACCGGCCGGCCTTCGTAGGCGGCGAGCGAGAGGTCGCGCTCGACCATCAGGCTCTCGGCAACCGACGGGTAGCCCGCGAACCCGAGCTCCGCCGAGACGGCGCCCTCGTGCATCTGGCCGCTCCGCGAGAGCGTCGGCTCCTCGCAGTGAACCGCGAGCGGTCGGCCGGTGACGGCGCCGTACTGGAGCGCCCGGCGCATCAGCCCGGGGGCGGCGACCGGCCGGCCGTCGTCGCTGAAGCCGACTGCGCCGAAGTCCGCGAGCTCCGCCATCTCCGTGAGCTCGGCGCCCTCCTGGCCCTTGCTGATCGCGGCGAGGAAGCCGAGCGGGATCTCGGCCTCCGCCTGAGCGGTCTCCGCCAGCGAGCCGAGCACCGACGCCGAGTCGACGACCGGATCGGTGTTCGGCATCGCCAGGATCGCGCAGTAGCCGCCTGCCGCGGCTGCGCGCGTCCCGCTCGCGACCGTCTCCTCGTCCTCCCTGCCGGGCACGCGAAGGTGGACGTGCGGGTCGACGAAGGCCGGCGAGAGGACCAGGCCCTCGGCCTCGACGACGCGGTGCGAGTTCGGATCGAGCCGCGAGCCGAGCTCGGCGATCGTCCCGCCGTCGATCCGGACGTCGAGCACCGCGTCCACGTTCGCGTCGGCGTCGAGCACGTGGGCGCCGCGCACGAGCAGGTCCTCGCCGGGCGCCTCCTTCGACCAGAGCATCACGCCACCTCCGTCAGCTGGGCGGACTTGACCCCGACGGGACCGCCGGTGAGGAGGTCGTACAGCACCGCCATCCGCGTCACGAGCCCCGCGCGCACCTGCGTCTCGATCAGCGCATCGGCGGCGTCGGCCACCCGCGGGTCGATCTCGACGCCACGGTTCATCGGGCCTGGGTGCATGACCTTCTGGCCCGCCCGTAGCCGCTCCGGCGTCACGCCCCAGCGCTCGGTGTACTCGCGGAGGCTCGGGACGTAGTTCGCGCCCTCGAGCATCCGCTCCCGCTGCATCCGCAGGACGTAGACGACGTCGGCCGCACCGATCGCTGCGATGTCCGTCGAGGTCTCGCAGCCCATGGCCTCGACCCCCCGCGGGAGCAGCGTCGGCGGCCCGACGAGCGTCGTCCTGGCGCCGACCAGGTCGAGCGCCTGGATCAGCGACCGCGCCACGCGCGAGTGCAGGACGTCGCCCACGATCGCCACGTGCAGGCCCTCCAGCCGCCCGAACTCGTCCCGGAGCGTGTACAGGTCGAGCAGCGCCTGGGTCGGATGCTGGTGCTTGCCGTCGCCGGCGTTCACGACGTGGGCGGACGTGACCCTGGCGACGAAGTGCGAGGCGCCGATCTGCGGGTGCCGCATCACGATCACGTCCGGGTCGTAGGCGCCGAGGGTCAGCGCCGTGTCCTTGAGCGACTCACCCTTGTCGACCGCCGATCCCGAGGCCTTGATCGACATCGTGTCTGCCGACAGCCGCTTCGCCGCCAGCTCGAAGCTCGACGACGTTCGCGTCGAGGACTCGTAGAAGACGTTGACGACGAGCCGGCCGCGCAGCGTCGGCAGCTTCTTCATCTCCCGCTCGAGCGACCGGGCGAAGTTGCGTGCCGTTGCGAGCAGGCGCTCGATGTCGTCTCGGGACAGATCTGCGACCGACAGCAGATGCCGCCGCTCCCCCGGCGACGGGGGCAGCAGGTCGTCGCGCATGACGCGGATGTCACCCATGGTGTTCCTCCGGGGCTTGGACGAGCAGGACGCGGTCGACCTCGTCGACCTCGACGAGCTGCACCTGGACGCGCTCGCCGCGGGAGGTCGGCAGGTTCTTGCCGACGTAGTCGGGACGAATCGGAAGCTCTCGGTGGCCGCGATCGGCCAGGCAGGCGAGGCGGACCCGCGCCGGACGGCCGTAGTCGAAGAGGGCGTCGATCGCCGCGCGGATCGTCCGCCCCGTATAGAGGACGTCGTCGACGAGCACGCACGTCATGCCCTCGAGCGGGAAGTCGAGCCGCGTCGAGCGGACGACCGGCTGGGCCTGGCGCGGCGGCTCGCCGCCGCGCACCTGGACGTCGTCGCGGTAGAACGTGATGTCGAGCGAGCCGGAGGCGACCTCCCCGCCGCTGAATTCGTGGATCAGGCGGCGGAGCCGCTGGGCGATCGGGACGCCGCGCGTGTGGATCCCGATCAGCGCGACACGCTCGAGGTGCGGGTTCGCCTCGATGATCTCGTGGGCGATCCGGGTCAGTGTCCGGGCGATCGCCGCCTCGTCCAGCAGGATGCGCGCGCTCATCTGGGCAGGCAGGGTCAACCGCTCTCCTTTCCGGCCTCTCAGGACCGAGTTAAAGGACGTGGAGCGCGCGGGAGCTTACAGGGGCCGCCGGACGGCGACCATGGCAAGCATGTGCTGGCGCGCTTCGACGCGGTCGGGCAGATCACGTTCCGCCCGCGCGACGCCCTCGGCGAACTCCGCCTCGCCGATCATCCGGAGCGTCGAGATGAACCGGCCCCGGATCCGCTCGAGCGCCGTCTGGCGGTCGTACGCAGAGACCAGCTCCACGTCGTGTACCCGGGCCTGAAAGCCCGTTGCCTCGAGCTCCGCGATGAGGTCCTCGCTGGTGGGGAACCGAGCCCGGTCGATGTCGGCGAGCGAGGGGAAGTACGGGTTGAGGTAGTAGTCGTCGAAGTGCCGGCGGTCGAAGGTCGCGATCGCGACGCGGCCCTCGTCGGCGAGGACGCGCCGCAGCTCTCCGAACACCCGAGGGCGGTCGAGGACGTGCACGACGAGGACGAGGAGCGCGCGCTCGAACCAACCCTCCTTGAACGGCAGCGACTCGGCCTGCGCCACCTTCGCGCGGACGCCGCGCCGCCGGGCCTGCTCCACCATCTCCGGGGAGGGGTCGATCGCCCATACGCGAGACCCGCGCTCCGCGAGCGCAGCCGCCCAGCGACCCGTGCCGCAGCCGACGTCGAGTACCCGCCGCCCGACGAGATCGCCTTCCCGCGCGAGGACGTCGAAGAGCTCCCACCACGCGGCGTCCTGAGGCCGGAGCTCGTCGTAGCGGGCCGCGGCCGCGCCGTAGTCGGCAGGGCTAGGCGTCCGCGACGATGTCTTCCGGATCGCTGAGCGACTCGATGGCGTGGATCGCCGCCTCGAGCGAGGTCTCGGGCACCAGCACCTTCTGCGGTGCGTCGTCCACCTCACTCGGGTGGTGCTCGATCGCAGGCTCGAGCTGGGTCTCGATCCCGGCGGCTCGGAGCATCGTCTCGAGCTCTTCCGCCTCTGTCACGTCGCCGGCGACGGCGACCTGAACCATTCTCGTCATCGCGGGGCCTCCTCGACGGTCGGAACGACTTCCTCCCTCGGAGCCTGGTGCGGATGCCGGTGCGTGGCTCCTCCCTTCACGAGCTCTGGTGCGCCCCGCTCCTGGAACGGGACGACGATGATATCGAGGTCGCGGGGCACGACCGTATCGGGAAAGACCGTCTGGGCCTCGCGCTCGATCTCGGCACCGAAGTACCGGTTGGAGAGATGCGTGAGCGCGAGCAGTCCGACCTCGGCGGCCCGGGCGACCTCGGCCGCCTCGAGCGCGGTCGAGTGGAGCGTCTCGTGCGCCCGGTCGCGCTCCTCCTCCGCGAACGTCGCCTCGTGGACGAGGAGGTCGGCGCCGCGCGCGGCATCGACCACCGAGCGCGAGAACGCCGTGTCGGACGAGATCACGACCTTTCGCCCGGGACGGGCCGGACCGAGCACCGAGTCGGGGGTGATCACGCGCCCGTCCGGCAGCGTCACCGAGTCGCCGCGCTGGAGCGCTCCCCGCTCGGGCCCCTCGGGGATTCCGAGCGCATCGGCCGCCGCGACGTCGAAGCGGCCCGGCCGGGGCCGCTCGACGACGGCGTAGCCCAGTGCCGCGACGCCGTGGTCGACGGGGAAAGGCACCACGTCGTAGTCCCCGCGCGGAAGCGCATGGCCGGGGTCGAGCTCGACGAGCTCGTAGTGGTACGTCAGCTTCCCGAAGATGCGCCGCAACGAGGAGAAGAGGTCGTGCAGGCCGCGCGGGCCGTAGACGGTGATCGGGAGCTCGCGTCCGCGCAGCGCGAACGTCTTCAGCATTCCGGGCAGACCGAGGTAGTGGTCGGCGTGGTAATGCGTGAGGAAGATCTCGCGCAGCTCGATCAGGCCGACGTTCGACCGCAGCAGCTGCCGCTGCGTGCCCTCGGCGCAGTCGAAGAGCAGCCGCTCCCCTCCCCTGCGGAGCAGCATCGCCGTCGGCGCCCGCTGCGCGGTCGGCATCGAGCCGGACGTCCCCAGGAAGACGAGGTCCAGGTCCACGCGCAGAGTCTAGGAACCCTGTGGCTCAGGGCCATGGCTGGGCTACGGCAGAAGGAGGAGCTGGCCCGGCGCCAGCGTCGACCCGGCGAGCTCGTTCTCGCGCCTGATCGCCCACACGCCCCGCCGCGGGTCGCCGTGGTAGTGATCCGCCGCGATCGACCAGAGCGTGTCTCCGGCGCGCACGCGGTACGGCTGCGGAGTCCCGGTCGCCTCCGAGACCCGCGTCAGGACGCTCCAGGCGAGCACCGTGACGAGAAGTGCCACGAACGCGATCCGCACGAACATACGTTCGCCATGCTACAGAACGTATGTTCGGACGTCAAGCGTGTCGTCGGCGATCTCCAGGACGAGCATCGCGTGGTGCGGCGCCGAACGCCGCTCGGTCGGGCTGCCCGGGTTGAGGATCCAGACGTCGCCGAACCGGGTTGCGTCCGGAACGTGCGTGTGCCCGTAGACGACGGCGTCGCAGCCGGGGAACGCCGCCACGAGCCGCTCGGCGCGGCCGCGCGCCGGTCCGGCGTCGTGAACCATCCCGATCCGCACCCCCTCGAGCTCGACGACGAGCGTCGCAGGGAGCAGTGCCTGCAGGTCCGGCTGGTCCATGTTCCCGGCCACGGCGTCGACGGGCGCGAGCCGGCGCAGGTCTTCGAGGACGGAGAGCGCGACGACGTCACCGGCGTGGAGGATCCGGTCGGCCTCCTGGAGCAGCCGCAGGCACCTCCTCGGCAGGCGCCGCGTGCCCCGTGGCATGTGCGTGTCCGAGATGACGGCGACGCTGAGCGTCAGGACGCGCCGTTCAGGAAGCGGCCGTCGCGGTAGACGAGCTCGCCGTCCGCGTAGACCTCTCCCCCGTCCCGCAGGTCCCGGACGATGTCCCAGTGGAGACCGGACACGTTCTCGCCCCCGGTTCCGGGGACCGAGCGGCCGAGCGCCAGATGCACGGTTCCGCCGATCTTCTCGTCCAGCAGCAGGTTGCCCGTGTACTCGTCGATCGCCTCGTTGAGCCCGAACGCGAACTCGCCGACGCGCCTCGCGCCGTCGTCCATGCCGATCATCTCGCGCAGGAAGTCCTGCCCCCGGCGCGCCGTCGCCTCGACGACCTCGCCCCCCTCGAACCGCAGGCGGACGTCCTCGGCCTGCCGGCCGCGGATCATCGCCGGAAAGGAGAAGCGGATCGTGCCCTCCACGCTCGACTCGACGGGACCGGTGAAGACCTCGCCGTCGGGGAAGTTGCGGAGGCCCTTCGAGCGGATCCAGGTTCGCCCGTCCACGCGGAGCGTGAGGTCCGTGTCCTCGGCGACGATCCGGAGCTCGCGGTGCTGCTCGAGCATCGACCCGATCTCCTCGAGGCGCTCCCCGAAGCGCTTCCAGGCCGCCACCGGGTCGTTCTCGTCGAGGAACGCGGCGCGGGAGAGCACCCGCTCGAACTCGCGCAGCGACATTCCGGCATCCTGCGCGGACGCCTGGGTCGGGAAGCCGCACATCACCCAGCGGAACTCGCCTTGCGCCGAGCGCTCGAGGTAGGTGGCCTGAAGCTCTCTTCGGCCCTTGAGGCGACGGGTCATCCGCTCAGGGTCGACGTTCGACAGTGCCTTCGTGTTCGTCGGCGCGTCGAAGACGATCCAGACGTCGCCGCGCTCGACGTTCCAGGCCTGGTCCGGAGGGACCCACTCCACCTGGGCGTCGCTGCCTTGCTTGAGCAGGGTCTCGTCGTTCTCCTCGATCACGAAGTTCGCAGTTGGATGGCCGCCCGCCCGCAGCGCGGCCGCGTACGCCTCGCGCATGACGGGCGCCGAGCTCAGGTCGTAGGAGTCGATCCGGACGACGTCGCCGGGCCTCACCTCGGTCGAGTACCCGACGACGACCTCGGCGAGCTGCGCGTGCATCGAGTCAGACACGCTCGACCGCCGCCGGCGAGAGAAACGATCCCGCCTTCCAGACGAGCTCGCCGTCGGCGTAGACCTCGCCCTCGTCGCGCAGGTCGCAGATCAGGTCCCAGTGGAGGTCGGACTTGTTCTCGCTGCCCGCCTCGTCGAAGCCCCCGCCGAGGGCAACGTGCATCGTGCCCCCGATCTTCTCGTCGAACAGGATGTCGCGGGTGAAGCGGTCGATCTCGTAGTTGAGGCCGAACGCGAGCTCGCCGAGGACGCGGGCGCCGGGCGTCTCCAGGAGCGACCGGAGGTACGCCTCGCCGGAGGTCGCCTCCGCGTCCACGACCTGCCCGTCCTCGAAGCGGAGCAGCACGTTCTCGACCTCCTGCCCCTGGTAGACCGAGGGGAAGGCGAAGAAGATGTCCCCGTTCGTCCCGGTCTCGACCGGGCTCGTGAAGACCTCGCCGTCGGGCATGTTGTGCCGCCCGTCCGACGGCACCCAGCGGCGACCTTCGACGACGACCCGGAGATCCGTCTTCGGCCCGACGATCCGGAGCTCTCGGACGCCCTCGAGCTCCCTTGCCCTCGCTCCGAGGGTCTCCGACATCCCGCGCCAGTGCGCGATGGGGTCGTCGCCCTCCCGCGTGTGGCATGCGGCATGGACGAAGTCCTCGAACTCGCGCAGGGACATCTCGGCGTCCTGGGCGTGCGCATCGGTCGGGAACAGCGTTCCGCACCAGGCGAGGTCGCCGGCGCTGATCCGCTCCCACCGGCGGTTGACGATGCGGTAGTACGTCGAGAGCTGGAGCCGCCGCCGCTCGGGGTCGGCGCGAGTCAGTGAGCGCGTGTTCGCGCTGGCCCAGATAGAGGTCCACGCGTCGAGCTCCTCGGTCGCGAGCTGCTCGACCTCGGGCATGTACGTCAGCTGCTCCTCGGACGCCAGCTGGAGCTCGATCTCGTCGAGGCCCGACGGCACGATCCGCGTGTACGCGAGCGCGCCACGCCGGATCGCCGCGCCGTAGAGGGCGACCGCCAACGGCAGCGCGACATCCTCCCCGTCGATCCGGTAGACCTGCCCCTCCCGCAGGTCGAGCGAGTAGCCGGCGATCAGCTCGGCGAGGTTCTCGACTCGCGCGTCCCGCATCAGCGTCGGGTTCCGACCGCGAACGGCCGGGAGAGGATCGCGGTCGTCCGCTTCGGGTTCATCTCCGCCCGCAGGCGAACCGCGAAGACGTAGCTGCCCGGAGCGAGCCGCCTACGCTTGAAGCGGATGAACGAACCGGCATGCGCCCTGACCTTGCCCTTGGCGGCGAGAACAGGCTTCGGCGCCTTCTTGATCCCGACGGCCGCGAGCAGCTTCTTCCGGCCGGTTGCGCTCAGCCCGCGGCCCTTCAGCCGGTACATCGCGGCCGTGAACGTGCTCGCCTCCTCGGAGCTCGCGACGAACGTCCAGTTCGTGTCGCCCGCCGAGCGACGCCGCTCGCCGAACTTCGCCGTCGCTCCGACGACGACGGTCGAGTGCACCCAGGTCCTCGGCTTGCGCGTGCACTTGTTGAGCCCCCGGGCGAGCATCTGCTTGACCGTCGAGTAGGACGGCCGGCGCGTGCCGTCGGCGCGGATGAGGCCGGCCTGCCAACGATCCAGGTCGGGCTCGTCCACGAGCCCGTAGTAGAGCATCGACTTGACCGAGTCGTCGCATGCGTAGTACGGGATCAGCGCGGAATACACGTCGGACTGGAGCCGGTCGTCCGCGAGCCGGGGAACGGACTCGCGGCCGTAGTAGGCGTCGCTGGAGCTCGCCGGGATCGTCGTCTGCCAGCCGATCTCGTTCAGGCGGAAGCGAAGCGGCGGCAGAGCCGCCCGCGAGACGGGGCGGCCGCGCTCGGCGAAGATCGGCTGCGCCGTGCCGGCAAACGCGTCCCAGATCGCCTGCTTGATGCGGCTCAGGTTGGGCGTCCCGGCGTTCGGCCAGCGGTAGCCGACGAGGAAGCTGTCGGTGTTCGAGTTCGGATGCGGATGGAAGGCGAGCTCGTCCATGATCGGACGCGTGCGCCCGCTCGCCCGGTAGGCGACGCCCATGTCCCGGATGCAGCGCACCGGCGAGGTCGAGGCGTTCGTCGCCGCGACCGCATTGTCGTTGCCGCGCGGCGACAGGGACACGCCGACGACGGTGATCGACTTGTCGACGGCCTTGAGCGCGTCGTAGGCCTGCGCGAGGACGCGCTCGTACGAGGAGCAGGCGAGCCCGACGCCGCTCGTGCTGAACTGGGGCTGCCAGAAGCGCGGCTGGTTCGGCTCGTTGCCGACCGCGATGTCCTTCACCTGCGGGAACCTGCGCGCCACCTGGGCGATGAAGGAGACGAACTGGCTCCTCGCCGAGGTCGAGCCGAAGAGGGCGCGGGCGCGGCTCGGTGCGATCACGATCGAGACCCGGATCCCCGCCGCTGCGGCGTTCGCGAGGTAGCGGCCGAGCGACTCCTCGTCACGGATCGTCGTCGGGTGCTCGGGGTCCCAGGCCAGGGTGATCCGGTTCTCCGTCAGCCCGACATCCCGCATGAGCGCGATGAACTGGGCGCCGCCGTCGTCTGCGAGCTTGGCCCGGTCGTCGGCCACGCCGACGCTCACGTCGGCAGCCGCAGGCGTCGCCATGCCGAGCGCTCCGCACGCGCAGGCCAGCAGAACCATGTTCGCAAACCCCTTCATTCCTCCTCGAAACCGCACCAGTCTTACAGGACCGTCAGGACGTCGTCGAGCAGGGCGTCGGCCCCGAAGCGCACGGGGTCGTCGGTCGGCAACCCGGTCTCCTCGCGAACCCGTGCGATCTCCTCCCGCGCCGCCCCCTCGTCGAGCGCCCCCGTGTGGAGCGCGACGGCGGCGACCCTGGCCGGCCGGAGCCGGAGCGAGGCCTGCTCGTGGAGCTCGATCAGCTCCGGAAGCGGCGGCAGGGGGTGGTCGGGGTATCCCTCGACCTGCGTCGCTCCCGCCTTGTGGACGAGGACGTAGGCGTGCGGCGCGCTGCCGTGGATCAATCCCATCGTCACTCCGGAGTACGCCGGGTGCACCAGCGATCCCTGCCCCTCGACCCACAAGAGCTCCCCGCCCCGGGCGGCGCCCTCGACGACCAGGCGTTCGGCCGCGCCGGCGAGGAAGTCGGCCACGACGGCGTCGATCGCGATTCCCCAGCCGGCGATGGCGATGCCCGTCTGGCCGGTCGGCACGAAGACCGACGGCAGGCCCCGCTTGCGGGCGGCGAGGTCGAGCTCCACGGCGACGGTCTTCTTGCCGATCGCACAGTCCGAGCCGACGGTGAGCACGATCCTGGCCGGCACGCGGAGGTTTTCCCCCGTCGGGACGTTCAGATCGGCCGGAGGCTTCCGCAGATCGCGCAGCTCGACGCCGTGCTCTCGGGCGAGCGCGGTCAGCTCCGCGTCGTCTGTGACGAACTCGTGCAGGCCGCTCTCGAGGTCGAGGCCGGCGCGGATCGAGTCCTTGAGCAGCTCTCGCCAGGCCGGCGGAAAGCGGCCGCCCTGCGTGGCGACGCCGACCGTCGCCGTCGTCGGCTCGTAATCCATCGCCTCGTCGACGGTCGCGACGATCGGGATGTCGCGGAAGGTCTCACCCGCCCGCTCGGAGTCGAGGATCGCGACGACCGGGTCGGGCGCGTAGGCGACGATGCCGCGCATCGTCTTGCCGTAGTGCGGGTCGGCCGACTTGCCCTCAGCGAGGACTAGGTACTTCTTCATCCGTCGAAAATGCCGGCACACGTTCGACGGGAGACACGCCCAGCCCGGGGGTTTCCGCCGGCATCTGCACTCCGTCGATCAGTTCAACGCCAGGCCAAGGATCGTTCGCAATGAGCACATTCCCGTCGAGGTCGGCGTGGTCGCACAGGCTCGCAACGACGGCTCCGGCTGCGATGCCGAGGCCGGACTCGACCATGCAGCCGACCATGACCCCGAGCCCGAGCCCCCGGGCCGCGTGCGCCATCCGGATCGCTTCCCGGATCCCGCCCGACTTCGCGAGCTTGATGTTGATCCCGTGCGCGCGTTCCGAGCAGGCGGCGACGTCGGCGAGCGTGTGGCAGTCCTCGTCCACGTAGATCGGCAGCGGCGAGCGGGCCTTCAGCGCGAGGCCGTCGGGGTCGCCTTCGGGGAGCGGCTGCTCCACGTAGTCGACGCCGAGCTCCCGGAGCGACGGAATCGAGTCGAGGGCCTCGTCGAGCGTCCAGTACTCGTTCACGTCGACTCTGATCGGCCCCTTCCAGACCGCCCGCACCGCGCGAACACGCTCGACGTCGAGGCCGTCGCGCCCTCCGAGCTTCAGCTTCAGGCTCCTGAAATCGCGGACGCGCTCAGCCTTCCGGGCCGTCTCGTCCGGATCGCCGAGGCCGATCGTCCAGCTCGTGGGCGGGCCGCCGCGTCGGAGACCGAGCAGGCGCCACACCGGAAGGCCGGTCAGCTTGCCGCAGAGGTCGTGGAGCGCGCCGTCGATCGCGGCGCGGGCGGCGTACTCGCGGGCCGGAAGCCTCTCGTCGATCTCGTCGAGGGCGAAGGGATCGTCGCCCAGCGAATCGGCCACCTCTTCGACGTACGCGACCGCCGACTCGGCGGACTCCGCGTACCGGCCGATCGGCGCCGCCTCGCCGTATCCGCGCTCGCCGTCGTGCTCGATCTCGACCCAGGCGACCTCCGCATCCGTCGTCGTGTCCCGGGCGATGACAAACGGCTCGGTGAGCCGGAGCGACGCGGCGCGGACGGTGACCTGCACGCCGAGACTCTAGTTCGGGGTCGGCCGCCCCGCGCCTGCGGGGTTCTCATGACGCTGGATCGGTGTGCTCCCGGATGGCCGTGCGCCGCAGCCGTGGAATCGTGGAGGTGACCCGGGAGGACCATGACCGTCTCACCCACCGAGACGACGACGGAAGGACGAGACGCGACCGCTCTACCCCTGATCGAGCTGGCAGGGGTCGAGAAGGTGTACCGGATGGGGAAGGTCGACTACCGCGCTCTTCGCGGCGTCGGCCTCGAGATCCGCGCGGGCGAGCTGGTCGCGGTGGTCGGCCCTTCGGGCAGCGGCAAGACGACGATCCTGAACCTGATCACCGGGATCGACCGGCCCACGAGCGGGGCGGTGACCGTGGACGGGCGGCGCCTCGACCAGATGAGCGAGGAGAAGCTCGCCGTCTGGCGTGGAGCCAACGTCGGCATCGTCTTCCAGTTCTTCCAGCTGCTACCGACGCTCTCGGCGCTGGAGAACGCCGTGCTCCCGCTCGACTTCGCTCGCCGCGGCTCGAGACGGGAGCGGTTCGAGCGCGCCCGCCACAACCTCGAGCTCGTGGGCCTCGGCGACAAGCTCGACCACCTTCCCGCCGAGCTGTCCGGAGGGGAGCAGCAGCGGGTGGCGATCGCACGGGCGCTCGCAGCCGACCCGAAGCTCGTCGTCGGCGACGAGCCGACGGGAAACCTCGACAGCGTCACCGCGGACGAGATGTTCGGGCTCCTCCGCCGGCTGAACTCCGAGGGCAAGACCGTCCTCTACGTGACGCACGATCGCGAGCTCGCAGCGCGGGCGCACCGGATCGTCACGATCCGCGACGGCACCGTGGCCGCCTGAGGAGGCCGGCATGGTCTCCGCGCAGCTGCGCAAGTCGATCACCGACCTGACGCGGCGCCGCGCCAGGACGGCGTTCGCCGTGGCGACGCTCGCGCTCGCCGTCGCGAGTATCTCGTTCTTCGCCGTCCCGACGCTGATCGACCAGACGATGCAGCAGGAGGTCCGCACGGGACAGCTCGCGGACCTGAGCGTCGGGATGAGGCCGATGCCGCTGACCGCCGCCCAGCTGGCTTCGCTCGAGGCGCTTCCCAACGTCGCCGCCGTGGAGCCGCGGAACAGCGTCGACGCCCGCGTGCTCGTCGGAGAGCGGCGCGCCCAGGCCCGCGTCATCGGTGTGCGGAACTTCGCCCGGCAGCGCGTGGACGTCGTCCGCGTGGAGTCCGGCGCGACGCCCGGTCCGGGCGAGGTCCTCGCGGACGTGCAGGACGCGAACGTGGGTGTCTACGACGGCGACGCCGGCGATACGCTGACGGTGGTCGGCCGGGCTCGTCGGGCGGGCTCGCCGGAGCGGGTGGAGCTCGCGGTCACCGGCCGGGGACGGAGCTTCGATGGCGGCGAACAGGTCCAGGACAACGACCTCATCGTCCTGTACGCGCCGTCGTCGACCGTCGAGAGGCTGAGCGGCGAGCGCGGCTACGACCGGCTCGCGCTGCGGCTTCGCGACACGAGCCCCGCCGCGGCCGCACAGACCGTCGGGGTTCTCCGCGGCCGCCTGGAAACGATCCCAGGCTTCAACGGGTTCGAGAACCTCCCCGATGTGAGGGCGCCGGGAGACTGGCCTGGGAAGGCGGACACCCAGGACTTCGCCAAGATCCTCGGCGTCATCACCGCGCTCGCGCTTCTCTCCGCGGTCGTGCTCGTCTCGAACACGATGACGACACTCGTCGCGGAGCAGACGGGCGAGATCGGGATCATGCGCGCGATCGGCGCACGCCGCCGGCAGGTCGCCCTCGTCTACGTCAAGACCGCGGTGCTCCTGGGCATGCTGGGCGCGGCCGTCGGCATCGGGCTCGGGATCTTGATCGCGTATGCCCTGGCCCGGTACTTCGGCTCGATGTTCTGGGCCGTCGACGTCGGGTTCGGCGTCGACACGACCGTGCTCGCGGTCAGCGCGTTCGTCGGCGTGCTGGCACCGCCGCTCGCCGCGCTCCCCGCGATCCGGCGCGCCGTCCGGGTCGACCTGCGCGAGGCGCTCGAGTCGACGGGCTCGGCGGTCGGCGGACTGGACGCCGGCGACCGTTTCCTGCGCCGCATCGCCTTCCTCCCGAGGACGATGCAGATCGGGCTGCGCGACGTCGGACGACGCAGGCGGCGCAGCTTCGCAACGGCGCTGATCGTCGCACTCGCCGTCGGCAACCTGCTCGCGTTCCTCGGACTGAGCGCGGCGGCCACGCAGTCCACGCGAACGGCGTGGGGCGAGCACCTCGAGGACATCCGCCTCTGGACGAGCGGGCGCGACCTCTTCGACGCCCGCGCCGTGCAGACGATCCGCTCGACGCCCGGTGTGGCGGAGGCCCAGCCCGCGCTCGTCAACGACGTCCGGCTCGCCGGCAAGGAGGCCTTCGTCTGGGGCGTGCCCCGGGAGCCGCTGATCGACTACCGGATGACCGACGGACGGTGGTTCAGCGCCGGCGAGGAGCAGAGGCGCGAGCCGGTCGCCGTCATCGAGCGCAACCTCGCCCAGGCGACAGGTGTCGAGGTGGGAGAGCGAGTCACGCTCGCAACCGCGGACGGCCGCGCGAGCTTCCGCATCGTTGGCATCGCGAAGAACCAGCAGGAGGACGGAACGGTGCTCTTCGTCCCGCTGACGACGCTTCGCTCGATCCTCCACGAGCCGACCGGGGTGGACACGTTCTGGATCCGCACGACTTCGCGCGACCACGCGCTCATCGACCGGACGGCAAGCCGGCTCGAGGATCGGCTCGCCGCCCTCGGCTACGAGACCGGCGGCGAGATCACGTACGTCGGTGAGCGCGACGAGATCGCTTCCAACAGGACGCTCACGAACACGATCGCCGTGCTCGGATTCCTGATCGTGGCGATGAGCATGGTCGCGCTCGCCAACGCGATCACGATGAGCATCATCGAGCGCACGCGCGAGATCGGCATCCTCCGGTGCATCGGGGCGCGGGCGCGCGACATCCGCCGCATCTTCACGACCGAAGGGCTCGCGCTCGCCCTCGCCGGCTGGGTGGTCGGCATTCCCGTCGGCTACCTGCTCAACCGCCTCCTCGTCCGGCTGATCTGGGAGGTGGTCGACGTGCGCGTGCCTGTCGTGTTTCCGCCGTGGAACCTCGTGCTCGCCCTCGTCGGGACGATCGCGCTGGCGCTGCTCGTGATCCTCCTGCCGCTGCGGCGCGCCGTGCGCACGCGGCCGGGTCAGGCTCTTCGCTACGCCTGACGGCCGGCTCTGCTCAGACGGACGCGAGCACCGCGTCGAGCGGCCGCGGCACGCGGGCGAGATCGAGCGCCTCGACGAGCAGGCCCGCGTACCGGATCTTCCGGCTGCCGCCGCTCCCCAGGAACCGCCGGAGCTGTTCCTCGGCGCGCCGCCCTCGCCACTCGGGCTGCTTCTGGAGCGTGCGGAACGAGCGAAGGTCTCCCTCCGCCTCGACGATCCGCTGCACGGCGGCGGCCCCGAGGGCCCGGATCAGCTCGTCCTCGAGATCGTCGACGCAGACGTAGAAGCCGAGCGCCTCCATCCCGGCACGCGTGAGCTCCGTGCCGAGACCGGCCCGCTCGAGACCACGCCGGAACTCCGGTTCCTCACCCGCGTCGCAGAGGCCGGCGACCGCCACGCCGTCCCGCCCCGCGTAGAGCGACAGGAACCTGCCGATCGCCTGCGCGCCTCCGATCGGCACGACCGAGACATCCTCGGCCTCGAGGTCGCGCGCGCGCCTGAGCGCGAGCGCCTCGAGCGCGCGCTTGTCACTCGCCCCCTCGACGAGGACGACCGCAGACGACTCGATGCCAGTGGTCCGGTCAGTGCGCACGTCCGTCTCATGAACGTACCTTGGAACTGCGCGCCCCCAGTCGTATCGTCGTCATGGACGACAGGGACAAAGGAGGATGGACGCAACAGATCACGGCGCCTGATCTCGTCTCGCGTTGGAGAGTGATCGGCGCGGCGACCGGCCTGAGCGCGGTCGCGGCCTACACCCTGCTCGTCGCGATACCCCTTCCGGACAAGCTCGGCGCTGTCGTAGCGAGCATGTTCGGCCCGCTCGTCGGCTGTGCGAGCGTCGCCCTCTACCGCGTGCTCGCATACACCCGCGAAACCGTCGCCGGCTTCCTGGCTGCGATCGCAAACGTCGCAGCTGGAGCTCTCGTCGTCGCGATGTTGTTGGTTCAGCTCTCGCTGGACGAG
>DASTCG010000174.1:0-2317 GCA_035711385.1 Gaiellaceae bacterium | reverse complement strand
CCTCGGGCTCGACGTGCCGGACGACGCGCGCGGCGTCCTCCAGGACGTCCACTGGTCGGGTGGCTCGTTCGGCTACTTCCCGACGTACCTCCTCGGGACGATCGCGTCAGTGCAGATCTGGGAGAAGGTGCGCTCGGAGCTCCCCGACCTCGACTTGCAGATGGAGGCAGGCGAGTTCGGGCCGCTGCGCGACTGGCTCCGCGAGCACATGTACCGCTGGGGCCGCCGCTTCTCGCCGGACGCGATGCTCGAGCGGATCGTCGGCGGGCCCCTGGACGTCGAGCCCTACCTGGCCTACCTGAGGGCCAAGGTCGAGGCCGTTTACGGCGTCAGGGTCTAACACCTGCTCGAGGACCACGTAGAGCGCTTCAACCTCGGCGTACGGTCGGGCGACTTCGGGCCGATGGTCGCGGCGTTCTCCGAGGACGCCGAGCTCGTCTTCGAAGGAATTCCCGTCGGGCCGTTCTCGGGGCGAGATGCGATCGCCGCCGCCTACGCGCAGCAGCCCCCGGACGACGAGATCGTCCTGCTCGCCGGCGACGGCACCTACGCCTGGGCGAAGGAGCCCACGGTGCCTGCGGGCCAGATGTTTCTCACAGAGCGCGGCGGGGAGATCGTGCGGCTCGTGATCCGCTACGACCGCTGACGGCTGTCTCGGCTTCAGGCGAGCAGCGAGTAGCCGCCGTCCACGATCAGCGTCTGCCCGCGGACCATCTCCGCCTCGGGTGAGGCCAGAAACGTGACCGCGCCGGCGATGTCCTCCGGTGCCACCATGCGGCCGGCGGGCGTCCGGCGCTCCGCGGCCCGGATCATCTCCTCCTTGTTCGGGAAGTACTCGAGCGCGCCGGTCTCGACGACACCCCCCGAGACGCCGTTCACGCGGATCCCCGGCGCGAGCTCGACGGCCAGGTAGCGGATCAGTGCCTCGAGCGCCGCCTTCGAGGTGCCGACGAGGACGTAGTTCCTCAGCACGCGGGTCGAGCCGAGGCTGGAGATCCCGACGATCGACGAGCCCTCGGGCATCGTCGGCGCCGCGACGCGGGCCAGCGAGAGCAGCGCTCTGGCGTTCGCGCTCAGCGTCCAGTCCCAGTGCTTGTCCTCGGTCTCCAGCGCCGGACGGATGACCCCGGTCGCGGCGTTGTGGACGACGACGTTCCACGGGCCGCCGCGGTCCACCTCTTCGAGGACCCGCTCGGAGGTGACGTTGCCACGGACGAGCAGCGGCTCGGCGCCGAGGGCGCGCAGCTCCTCCGCCGTCGCCTCGGCCGCCGTGTCGTTGCGGAGATAGCCGACCCCGATCCGCGCCGCGCCGAGGTCGGCGAACCTGAGACAGATCGCCCTTCCGATCCCGCGCGAGCCGCCGGTGACGAGCACCGACGCGCCGTCGAATCGGGTCACGAGCTGCGCGGAAGCGGATCGTCGGCGGGCGCCGAGCTGGGGATCGTCTCCCAGCCGATCCGGGTGCGTGGCTCCGGCGGCGAGTTCTCCGCCTTGGACGACGCGTGGCCCAGGCGGTCGAGGAGCTCGATCCTCTCCTCGCCGTACTGCCTTACCTCGTCGTCCTCGGGCAGGCCCTCGATCAGCTCGCGAACCCGGGCGCGGATCTGGTACGCGAAGTGAGGCGTCGCCGGCCCGACGAGCGCGTCGATGTCCTCCTTGGTCGGTTTTCGCTCCACGGAGCCGGAGAGTACCCGGCTCAGGCTGCGGCGTAGAAGCGCTTGGACGACTCCGGCAGGAAGAGCAATGCGATCGTTCCGGCACCGAGCGCCGCGACGACGAGGGAGGGGATGATCGCCGAGGACGGCCCGGCGAACGCGTAGATCACCCCCGCAACCGTGCCGATCGCCGCGAGCAGGCCGATCAGCGCACGTCCGGCTCGGCTTCCCCGCCAGGCGATGTAGGTCGCCCCGACCACCAGGAGCCCGAGGAGCGTCGCTCCGACGCCAACCACGTCGCCGACCGCGGCCCACGTGAGGAACCCGAGGAAACCGAAGGCGAGCAGCGTCGCCCCGAGCGCGTACGAGCCGATCAGCGCGAGGAAGACCGGGGCCGGGGGGCCCTCGTCGACCTCTGCTCTCCCGGCGTCGTCCACGGGCGGACCCTACGAGGACCGACGTGCGAGCGCCAGCGGGACGAGGCTCGAAGGCCTACCGCCCGGCCCGACGATACGCGTGGACGACGATCGACCCGTACGTGCGATGGTCGACGAGGTCCCACGTGACACGGTCGTCGAGCGACGGGAAGATGTTCTTCCCGATCCCGAGGATCACGGGGAAGATCATCAGCCTCAGCTCGTCGACGAGGTCGTGGTCGAGCA
>DASTCG010000173.1:0-25898 GCA_035711385.1 Gaiellaceae bacterium | reverse complement strand
ACGAGCCGGAACGGCGGGATGACCTCTCCGTCGTCGTTGGAGACGAGGCCCTGGCGGTTGACGACCTCGAAGGTGATCTCGTGGATGTGCATCGGGTGAGCGTCGGCCGTGCCGTTGTAGAGCTCCCAGACCTCGGTGTCGCCCGTCTTCGGGTTCTCACTGACGTCCTCGGCCCACATCTTGGCCAGGCCGTTCCCGTCCTCATCCACGGTGCCCAGCTGCGCCTCGGCGGGACCGTCCCAGAACTCAGACGCCTTTTCCAGGAGTGCCAGCTTGCGTGTGTTCGCCGGCGCAGGAAGCGGCGCGATTGCCGGCAGCACCAGGAACTGGGGCGGCGTGGTCGGATCGGGGGCCACCGCCGCGACGACCCGGAACTGCATGATCTGCCCGGTGGTGTCCGGGTCGGCGAAGTCGAAGTCGTCGGGCGGCTCGCCGCCCCCGAACGGCTCGTCGGGGCCGATGTTGGCGAGGACGTAGTTACCGACCGGCACGTTCGTGAAGTCGACGATCAGGTCGGCCCGCTCGGCCAGGCCCATCAGCAGCTCGTTGTCGTTGGTGGCGGTCAGATTGACCGGCGCCGCCAGGAACCCGCCTTCGTTGCCGATCTGCCAGACCTCGACGCCGGGGATGTTCTTGAAGTCGAGAATCAGGAAGCGCGACTGGCAGCCGTTCAGGAAGCGGAACCGGTAGCGCCGCTTCTCGACCGTCTGGAACGGCCAGGTGTTGCCGTTGACCATGATCGTGTTCCCGAAGAACTCGGGGTTCCAGATCGGCGAGAGGTCCGTGAACGGGATGAAGCCCGGATCCTCGGCCGTCGCGCCGTCGAAGAACTCGCGCGAGTCGGGGTAGAAGAGCGAGCCGTCCTCGTCGAACGCGCGATCCTGAATCGCGATCGGGATCTCGTAGTAGGTCTTGTTGGGCGGGAACATGTCGCCCTCGTTCGGCGCAGGCCCTGGAAGGACGGCGGTCGTCCCGGAGCGGCTGTCGAGCACCGCCTTGTCGCCGGCCGGCCCGCCGCGGACGATGTAGAAGCCCGCCGGCCCGGCATAGACGTTCAGGCGCGTCATGCCGAGCGCATGGTCGTGGTACCAGATAGTCGAGGCACGGTTGTGGTTCGGGTACTGGAAGGTGGCAAAGCCGGGTCCCCAGTCGACGCCGTAGCTTGCCTTCGCCTTGTTCTTGAAGAAGTCGTACCACGTGCCCGTCTTGGCATATCCGTTCGGAATGGTCGAGTCAGGCAGGTACCAGGCCTCGGCGTACCCGTCGCTGTCGTCCGCGACACCCACCGCGCCGTGCACGTGTGTGACGATTGGGACAGGGCCCGTGTAGGCCTCGGGAGTCGACGTGAAGGTTGGCCGCATGTCACGACCATCGACTCCGCCGGGCGGGTTCGCCCAGTGCAGCGTCGGGTCGACGGGCAGCAGATGAGGCAGGAAGTTGCCGCTCGCGTCCTTGAGGTCGTTGATCCATTTGATCCGTACGGGTCGATTCGCCTGCGCCTCGATGGTGAGCGATGGCGCGTTGTGGATGAGCAGGCCCTTCTTGCTCGCAGACTTCACGGCGCCGTACCCCCACACGGTGGTCGCGGGCAACGGTTTCGGCAGAATCTGCTGTGCGTCGATCTGCGCCATCGAGATCTCGTAGTAGTCGGCCGGCTTGCCGCCCGGCATCGTGATCGTCGCGGCCTTGGGCATGACCGGCGGGATCAGCAGGGGCGTCTGGTATTTCGGGATGCTCAGCGGGTCGAGCGTCCCACCCGGGATTGGGATGGCGAGCGCCGCAGGTGCGCTCATACCGGGAAGCCGGCCCATCAGATAGAAGCCGGCACTGGCCCCGCCCACCCACTTGATGAACGTCCTCCGGGATGTCCGCAGAGTTTCCATCGGTGACGTCCCTTCTCCCCCCGTAGTCTTTCGTACGCCCCCACAATCCGCCCGCATCTCCGGCAACACATCCGTGCGGCCGCTGACAGAGGGTTCGGTGGTCTACCGATCGCGCCATAAGGGCGCTCGCGGATCGCCCGCGGCGATAATGGTGCGGTGACGGAGCGCGAGTGGGCACTGCTCCTGCATCTCTCGGGAGTGGTGCTTCTCTTCGGCGGCACGATGGTCGCTGCCGCCGCCCTGGCGGGGGCGCGCCGGCGGGACCGGCCGGGTGAGATCGCCGCGCTGCTCGTCGCCCCGCGCGGCCGACTCATGCGCCCCCGCGAGGGCAGCTAGGACGCCGTCGCGCTCGAGCAGCTCCACGCGCCAAAGATGGACCTGCGGGGCAGGCCGACCGCGGCTTCGCGGGCGTCAGGCTGAAGCCGCCTCGGCCTGCGCGTGCTGCTTCCGGCGACCGGCGAGCGAGAGCGGCCACCAGGTGCGCTCGCCGAGCTCCCATGTGAGCGCCGGGACGAGGACCGAGCGGACGACGAACGTGTCCAGGAGGACCCCGAGGGCGACCGTGATCCCGATCTGCGTCAGCGCAACGAGCGGGAGCACTGCGAGCACCGAGAAGGTTCCCGCGAGCACGATCCCGGCCGAGGTGATGACCCCGCCCGTGACGGCGAGGCCCTTGAGCATCGCGTCGCGGGTGGGCTGCCGGGCGGCCTCCTCCCGCACCCGCGCCATCAGGAAGATGTTGTAGTCCACCCCCAGGGCGACCAGGAAGATGAAGGCGATGAGCAGGTAGCTCGGATCCTCCCCCGGGAAGTCGGCGAAGAGCTCGAAGAGGAGCAGGCTTCCGCCGAGCGCCGCGAAGAACGAGAGCAGGACGGTTCCCATCAGCATCAGCGGCGCCACGAGCGAGCGCAGCAGCAGGATGAGAATGGCGAGCACGACTGCCAGGACGAGCGGAACCAGCAGCCGCGTGTCGCGGCTCGTCGCGCTTCGGAGATCCGCCTCCTCCGCAGTCGGCCCGCCGACGAGGACCCCGGAGCCGGCGGCTGCCTGCAGCCGGTCGCGCAGCGGGTCGATCGCGGCGAACGCCTCCTTGCTGTACGGGTCCTCGACGAGCGTGACGTCAAACCGAGCACCCGCCTCGCTGCGCTCGACGCGACCCACGGCGGCCACCCCGGGCGCCGTGCGGGCAGCATCGAGCGCCGCCCCCGTGCGGCTCTCGTCCCGGACGAGGACGACGGTCGGCGCGCTCGCGCCCGCCGGGAAGGACTGCGCCAGGAGCCGCTGACCCTTCACCGCCTCGACCGTGCCGCGGAAGAAGTTCGCGGTCGTGAGGTCGTTGTTGAGCGTCAGCAACCCAAGCGCCAGCACTGCCAGGCCGGCTGCGGAGGCGATCCAGACCGGCCTGTGCCGCCGCTCGATCGCGGATCCCAGCCTTCCCCAGGCGCCCCCACGCATGTCGGCGTCCTCTCCGAGGCGGGGGACGAAGGGCCAGAACGCCCTCCGCCCCCCGATGAGCAGGAAGACGGGAAGCACGGTGAGCATCGCGGCGGCCGCCACCGCGACACCCATGGCTCCCACGGGGCCAAGGCCGGAAACCGAATTGACCTCCGCCAGGCTGAGGCAGAGCAGCGCGGCGATCACGGTGCCGGCCGACGCGATGACGGCCGGGCCGGCCTGCCGAAGGGCGACCGCCATCGCCTCGTGCTTGTCGTCGATGAGCCTGAGCTCTTCCCGGTAGCGGGCTGTCAGGAGCAGCGCGTAGTCGGTTCCCGCGCCGAAGACGAGCACCAGCAGAATCCCGCCGGTCTGGCCGTTGATCACGAGTCCTGCCTCGGCGAGCAGGTAGCCCAGGCCCCGCACGACGGACTCCGCGAACAGCACCGACGCGAGCGGGAGGAGCCAGAAGATGGGGCTCCGGTAGATCAGCACGAGGAGCACGAAGACCAGCGCAACGGTCGCGAAGAGCAGCGTGGTGTTGATGCCTTCGAAGGCCTTGCTCGCGTCCGCAGAGAAGCCGGCCGGGCCGGTGACCCCCACCTCGACGCCCGCGGGCAAGTCCCGGCGAACCAGATTCCGGACGTCCTCCACCCCACCGATCAGGATCTTCTCGTCGCCTCCGGCCGTGATCGGGACGGCGAAGAACGCACCCGTGCCGTCGCGCGAGAACACCGGCGGCGCGACCCCCTCGACGCCCTCGATCCCGGCAGCGTCGACACGGGTCCGTGCGCGCTCGATCGCCCGGCGATCGGCCTCGGTGAGTCGACCGGCATTGCGGAAGACCGCGACCGCCGGCGTGACGTCCCCGGAGGGGAAGTCGTCGGAGGCGTCGAGCACCTTGACGGACTCGGCGCCCTCGGGGAGGAAGCTCGAGGGCTCGTTTCGCTGCGCGCCTTCGAAGCGACCGGCAAACGGACCGAGGGCGACGACCAGAACCACCCACAGGGCGAGGACGAAGTACTTCGTGCGGCGGCCGGAGACGAAGGCAACGAACCGGGACATGCCGCGTAGTGTATACATACTGTTCAGACTATGTCCAAGGATTGTCCTGACATTGGGAACGGCTCCGTCCTCGACGCTCTCACGACAGCCATCTCGCTCCGGCGTGCTCGCCGACACGAGGCCCCGATGCGAACGCTCGCAAAGGCGGCGAGCGTCGGCGATCCCACATCGAGGCTGCTCAGCCTCCACGCCCTCGCGCCGGTCGCGAGCCGCCGAGCCGAGCGCCTGCTCCTCGACGCGCTCGAGGGAACGGACGCCGGCCGTCGCGAGCACGCCGCCTGGGCCCTTGCCGCGCGCCCGCCCGTCTCGAGCGCCCTGGCCCCGCTGCGGGCACTTGCCGCCGACGGAGAGTTCGGAGGAATGCTGGCGGGGCTGACCCTGGACGACTGGCTCGGGCAGCCACGGCCGACTCTCGCGAATGGTCTCCGCCGCGAGCCCGGTGGAGGGCTCCGCATCGCACAGGTCTCGCTCCAGGGCCGGCTCGACGCGCAGCTCCAGGGAGCCGGCGCGGGCGACGGAGGCGGGCTCGCGACGCTGCTCGTGAGCCTGACCCGCGCGCTCGACTCCCATCCCGGCGTGTCCGAGGTCGTGACCTTCACGCGCGCCTTCGAGGATCCGTCGCTTCCCGGTGTATACAGCGCAGACCTGGAGCCGATCGGGAGCTCCCGGATCAAGCGACTGCGGTTCGGGCCCGAGGGCTACCTCCCGACGCCGGCGCAGTGGCAGTTCCGGCCGGAGATCGAAGCGGCCCTGGCCCGCTCGATTGCGCGCCTGGGGCCGTTCGACGTCGCGCACCTTCGCTTCGCAGACGCCGGCACTCTCGCTGCGGCACGAGTCTTCCGGAGGCTGGGCGTGCCGGTCGTGTTTACGCTCGCACCGGACCCTCACGCCGTGCTTCGCGAGGACGAGGCAGCCGGACGGCTCGACCGCGAGACCTTCCCCGCCGCGGATCTCGAGCACCACTACGCCTTTCGCGCCTGGCTCGTCGACTGGATGCTCCGCGAGGCAGACGCGCTCGCGGTGCTCCCGAGACCCGGGATCGAAGGGGAGCTGCGGTCGCTGCTCGGGCCCTCCTTCGACTCTGTCGAGTCCGGCCGCCTCTGGGAGATTCCTGAGGGAATCGCGATCGACGCGGCCTCCCCGCGCCCCGTGGCGCCCGGCGGTGCCGCGATCGGCGCGCTCGGAGACGGAGTCCGTTCCGTGCCCGAGGCGCGTCGCGGCCTGCCGCTGATCCTCACCGTCGCACGCCTCCATCGGGTCAAGGGCATCCCTCAGCTCGTCGAGGCCTGGGCCGGACACCAGGAGCTGCACGCCGGCTTCAACCTCGTCGTCGTCGGCGGTGATCTCGATCGCCCCACGCCGGAAGAGCGGCTGGTCCTCGACGAGATCGAGGCCGTGCTCCAGCGGCTGCCGCACGGCCGAGCCGGCCTCGTCCTGCTCGGCCACCGACCGCATGCCGAGGTGTCGCAGGTCCTCCGGGCCGGGGCCCACGGGATCCCTGGCCTCGCTGCCCCCGGCGGGGTGTACGCGTGCCCCAGCCGCAAGGAGGAGTTCGGCCTCGCCCTCCTCGAGGCGGTCGGAGCGGGCCTCCCGGTGGTCGGCCCCGACCACGGCGGCCCGCCGACCTACGTCGAGGAAGGCCGGACGGGCTTCCTCGTCGACACGACCGATCTCGAGTCGCTCCGGACCGGCCTCGCCCGGGCCGCGTCCGTCAGGCACGACGCGGCCCGGGCAGAGCGCGGCCGCTCGCTCGTCCGCGAGCGCTTCACCGTCGAGGCGATGGCCGACCGCCTCGTCTCCATGTATGCGCACGTCACCCGCGAGGCGGCGCTCGACGCAGCATGACAGCGCTCCTCGTCAGCCCGGACTACGTGTCCCACTACCTCCCGATGTCGGCGGTGGCGGCCGCGTTGCGCGATGCCGGACGCGACGTGGTCTTCGCGACGGGCGACGGCCTCCGCGAGCGGGTGCTGGCGGACGGCTTCGCACATGTCGAGCTCAGGCTCGGCGCAGAAAGCAACGCCCAGGCCGAGACCAACGGCGACCCGGGGCTGCAGGACTTCCTCACCGCGACCCGCAAGGGAATGGTGCCGACGCTCGAGCTCCAGGCCCGCCGCCGTGTCGAGGATCTCCTGTGGGAGCCCGAGCTCGTCGCTGTGAAGCTCGCCGAGATCCTGGACGAGGTCGAGCCGACCCTCGTGCTCTCCGACCAGCTCGCCTTCGGGGCAAGCCTCGCGCTGCGCGCCCTCGACGTCGCGTACACGTCGTTCCTCCCCGGGCACCCGTGCCAGCTTCCGCAGCTCGGGATGCCCTTCGGGTTCCCGGGCCGCCGGCCGCCCGCATTCGACGGCGAGGATCTCGGCTCCCTGTACACGCTCTGCGCCTGGTCGGCCCGCGCCTTCACCCGACGCTTCAACCGAACGCTGCTCGAGCTCGACCCCGATGCGACGCCCGTTGTCGACGCCTTCGCCGAGGGGGGCACGGCCGGGACGCTCGTCAACTACCCCGAAGCTCTCGTCGGCCGCTGGCCGTCCTACCGGATGACGCCGGTCGGCTCGTGTGTCCGCGAGGAGGCGGGCGACCCGGAGCTCGACGCGCTCCGGCCCGGGTGTGACCCGCCGCGAGCCTACGTCGCGCTCGGCAGCTTCCTGTCCGCCCGCTCGGACGTCCTGCGCCGGATCGCGGACGGGCTCCGGAGCGCCGGGCTGGAAGCGTTGATCGCCTCCGGGGTCACCGCTCCCCCCAAGCTCGGGCCGCTGCCGAAGCGCTGGATCGTGCGGCCGCACCTGCCCCAGGTGGCCGCCCTCCGCACGTGCGACGTGGTGGTCTGCCACGGCGGGAACAACACGGCGATGGAGGCGTTGACCGCGGGACTCCCCGTCGTGGCGCTGCCGTTCTCAACCGACCAGTTCGCCGTGGCCGCCGACATCGTGGCCTCGGGGCTCGGAGCCGCACTCGATCCGAACCGAGCCAGCAAGGAGGACCTCGCCGTTGCCGTGCTCGCGTCGCTCGAGCCCGGAACCCGGGCCCGCGCAGCCCGCCTCGGTCGCATGCTCCGGCGCGACCCCGGCGCGGCGCGGGCGGCGCGAATGCTCCTCCGCCAGGGCGAGGACAGGCCGGCCCAGGTTGGAAGAGCGCATCTTCCCGCTGCTCGTGGACGCCGAGGCGCCGGCGACGGCGGTGCTCGGGCGGGCGCTGATCGAGCATCAGCGTCTCTACGCGCTCACGGGTGAGCTCGAGGACGAGTTGGCGGAGGGCGAGGTGCCGGTGGCGCGGATGCGCGAGGTCGCCGAGGCGCTCGACGAGCACATCCGGTTCGAGGAACGGACCCTGTTCCCGGCCGGCGGTGGAACGGCCGAGCACGTCAACGCCGAGCGCGACGTCCTCGTCCTCGTGCTGGCCGGCTCGGCAACCGTGACGCTGGACGGCGAGGACCTGCCCGTCGGTGGGGGCGACGCGATCGTCATCGAAAAAGAGCGCACGCGGCGGATCGCCGCCGGGCCGGAGGGTGTTCGCTACTTGTCCGTCCCCGTTCGGCTGCCCAAGCTCGGGATCTCGCGGGCACCCACCGACTAGCCCCGAGTCGTCGCCGTCCCGCCGATAATGGCGCGGTGACGGAGCGCGAGTGGGCCCTCCTCCTGCATCTCTCGGGGGTCGTGCTGCTCTTCGCGGGCACGACCGTCGCTGCCGTCGCCCACGCAGCTGCGCGCAGGCACGAAAGGCCGAGTGAGATCGCCGCGCTGCTCTCCCTGACGCGCGTCGGCGTCGCATTGGTCGCCGCCGGGGCGCTCCTCGTCGTCGGCAGCGGCCTCTGGCTGATCGAGGTCTCGAACGGTTTCTACTCGCTCGGCGACGGCTGGATCGCCGGGGCCTTCGGGCTCCTCGTGCTGTCCTTCGTCCTCGGTGCGGCCGGCGGCCAGCGGCCCAAGCGGGCCCGGCGCCTCGCCGAGCGGCTCGCGGCTGGCGGCGAGGGCCGGGTTGAAGATCTCCGCGAACTGCTTGACGACCCTGCGTCGAATGCGTTGAACTACGCCGCGGCGCTCGCGATGGTCGCCGCGCTCGTGATCATGGTCTGGAAACCCGGCCTCTAGGAATGAACTCGCGGGAAGACCGACGGCCGCTGCTCGTCTCCCGGGGTTGGGTGCAGGCAGCCGGTCTCGTCTTCCTCTTCGGTTTCTTCGTCCTCGGCCTGCTGGCTTACCGCACCTACCAGGCGGAGCCGCCGGTGCCGGCGAGCGTGGTCGCCCCCGGCGGCCGGGAGCTCTTCACGGGTTCGGACGTCCGCGCCGGACAGAAGCTCTTCCTCCGCAACGGGCTCATGCAGTACGGCTCGATCTTCGGACACGGCGCCTACCTCGGGCCGGACTTCACGGCCGACTACCTGCACCGGGCGGCGCTCGACGTCCGCGAGAGCTACGGCGGCGAGGGATCGGACGTGGCGCGCTCGCGCACGATCGACGACTTCCGCACCAACCGCTACTCGAAGGACACGAAGACGCTCGAGCTGACGGCGGCGCAGGCGTCGGCATTCGACCGGCTGCGCGGCCACTACGCGCAGTTCTTCGGAACCGACAGCAACGCCAACGGCTTGCGGCGGGAGGCGATCACCGATCCCGAGCAGATCAAGCAGCTGACCGCGTACTTCGCCTGGTCGGCCTGGGCCGCGTCGGCGGAGCGGCCGGGGCACAACTACACGTATACGAACAACTGGCCGCCCGAGCCGCTCGTCGACAACAAGCCGACCGCCAACGTGCTGGTCTGGAGCGTGCTCTCGCTCGTGGCGCTGCTCGGCGGCATCGGCCTCCTGTTCGCGGCGTTCGGGCGCTATAGCTTCCTCGGCTGGCAGGGCCGCGAGCAGGCGACGCTCTCCTTCCGCACGCCGGGAGACGTCGCGCTCACGCCGGCCCAGCGAGCGACGGCCTGGTTCTTCTTCGTCATGGCCGCGCTCTTCCTCGTGCAGACCCTGGTCGGCGCCGCGTCGCAGCACTACCGGGCCGACGTGGCCGACTTCTTCGGCATCAACCTCGCGGCGTGGTTCCCCTTCAATCTCATGCGCACGTGGCACGTCCAGCTTGCGATCTTCTTCGTCGCGACGTCGTACCTCGCCGCCGGCATCTTCCTCGCCCCGATGATCGCCCGGCGGGAGCCTCGCGGCCAGCAGCTGCTCGCCTTCTCCCTGCTGGGCGCCCTCGCGCTCGTCGTCGGCGGCAGCATGCTCGGCGAGCTCGCCGGCATCCACGGCTGGACGAGCGGGCTCGCCGCGTGGTTCGGCAACCAGGGCTGGGAGTACCTCGATCTCGGCCGCTTCTGGCAGATCCTGCTCTCGATCGGGATCTTCGCCTGGGTCTTCATGCTGTGGCGCGTGCTGCGGACCCGGCTGCGGAGGGAGCACAAGGGGAACATGCCCTGGCTCTTCTTCTTCGCGGCGCTCGCTATCCCGGTCTTCTACGCCGTCGGGCTGCTGGCCCGCGACGACTCGACGTTCACGACGGCCGACTTCTGGCGCTTCTGGGTCGTGCACCTCTGGGTCGAGGACTTTCTCGAGCTCTTCACGACCGTGATGGTCGCGTACATCTTCGTCCTGCTCGGCGTCGTCCGCGAGCGGGTGGCGCTGATCGTGGTCTACCTCGACATCGTCCTCTACTCGGTCGGCGGCGTGATCGGCACGATGCACCACCTGTACTTCTCCGGCGAGCCCGCGGAGCACATGGCCCTCGGCGCCTTCTTCTCGGCGGCCGAGGTGATCCCGCTCACCTTCCTGACCGTGGAGGCTTGGAGCTTCCTCCAGCTCGGCTCCCGGCAGGAGTCCCGATCGGCCACCCCTTTCCCGCACCGCTGGGCTGTGATGTTCCTCGTCGCCGTGGGCTTCTGGAACTTTCTCGGCGCCGGGATCTTCGGCTTCCTCATCAACCTCCCGATCGTCTCCTACTACGAGATCGGAACGGCGCTCACGGCGAACCACGGCCACGCCGCGATGATGGGCGTGTACGGCATGCTCGCCGTCGGACTCGCGCTCTTCTGCCTCCGGTACCTGATCCCGGAGGACCGCTGGCCGGACGGCGCCGCCAGGCTCTGCTTCTGGTCGCTCAACATCGGTCTCGCCTGGATGGTCTTCGCCACCCTCTTCCCGCTCGGCGTGCGCCAGCTCTACGAGTCGGTGAACACGGGCTACTACGACGCACGGACGCTCGAGTTCCTGACGAACGACACGAACACGCTGTTCGAGTGGATCCGCCTCCCCGGAGACGTCCTCTTCATCGCGGGCGGCGTGCTGCCCCTCCTGTACATCTGCTGGGTCGGCATTCGCCACACGGTGAAGCGCGTGACGGTCGAGGAGCCCGAGGACATCCTCTTCACCGAGATCACCGAGCCGGCCCCGGCGGCCGAGGGCGGCGCATGAGCGGGCTCGACCCCGAGGCGCTCATGCTCGGCGGCTACGCGCTCTTCCTGCTCGGCACGGCGACGACGCTCGACCTCGCCGCGCGCCACTCCCACCGTCGCTCGGAGCGCTACCGCACGGCGGGTTTCCGCTACCACGGGCACCTCGACGCGTGGGAGTGCCCCGAGGGCCAGCACCTGTGGCCGCACGAGCTCGACCGTGACCGGCGCCTCGTCCGCTACCGCGGCACACCGCACGTCTGCAACGCCTGCCCGCGCAAGCCGGACTGCACCGACTCCGACGAGGGACGCGAGGTGGTGCGCCTCCTCGACGACTGGCCCCGCCTGGAGGCCGGCCGGTTTCACCGGGGGCTCGCCACCACGCTCATCGCCCTGGCGGGACTGCTCGCGGTGACGGCGCTCGTGCGCCATCACGATCCGGTGGAAGCGGCGGCACTCGGCGGCGTCCTCGCCGTGACGGTGCTGCTCGGCAGGCACCTGGCCCCTGCGCTCAGGGCCTCGTAGAGCTTTACGCTCACCGCGAGCTGTCCGAGCCGAGGGAGACCGAGAAGACCGCACCGGAGGCGCCCGTCGAGTCCCGGCGGGCACGGCTGCAACGGACCCGAGCCCAAGGCGAGGCACTCGCCGCGCGCGCACGCGAAACGGTGCCCGGGGCCGAGTCTGCGGTCGCCGTCCTCGAGCGTGAGCGGGCGAGGGGCGGAGGCCTCCTTGCCGGCGGGCTCGCCTACCGGTTCTTCTTCTGGCTGGTGTCGCTCGGTGCAATCCTGGGCGCGATCTCGAGCTTCTGGGCCGCCTCTGATCCGGCCGACCTCGAGGGCGCCGCACGGTCGTTCGGCCTCACGGCGACTGCGGCGGAGTCGTTCCGCGAGGCGGTTGAAGTCGGCACGACGCCCCGGTGGTCCTTCCTCGTCGGCGGGTTCGTGCTGACCCTGTGGTTCGGGGCCGGAGCGGTGCGAGCGCTCGGTGTCGTGTTTGCGCTCGCCTGGCGAGTGCCCGTGCGGAAGCTCCAGCGGCCGCTGCTCGCCTCGCTCGTCTTCACCGGGTTCGCGATCGGGATCACGGTGACCGCTTCGGCCCTCTCGGCGATCCAGCTCGAGTCGCCGGGGGGACGGCTGCTGGGCTTTCTCGCGCTCCTCGCGTTCTACGCCGGCGCCGCGAGCCTCATCCTCCGCCTGCTGCCGCACGCTGCGGGGGCGACGCTCCGCGACCACCTGCCTGGCGCCGCGCTGCTCACCCTCGGCACGTGGCTGATCAACGTCTGGGTCGCGGTCTATCTCGCACCGCGGCTCGGGAAGGAGGAGAGCGTCTACGGCGCGTTCGGAACCTCGACGGCGATTCTCCTCTGGCTCTACGTCACCGCGCGGCTCTTCACGGCGGCGGCGTTCGTCAACGCGACGCTCTGGGAGCGCCGCCGGGGTTCCTAGCCCGCTGCCGTGCCGGCTCCCAGGCCGGCCGGGACCCTGGCCGCGGCCCCCACCGGCACGAGCAAGACCGGCCGCCCGGACTGCAGCAGCGCGGACCGGACGACCGGCGCCCGTCCGGGCGCGAGCTCCTGTGCCCAGCCCATCGCGATCAGGTCGCACCCGCATTCCTCCGCCACGAGCGGCACGATGTTCTCCGCGCTGCCGACGCGCGTCTCGAGACGCACGTCGCCGATCCCCGAAGGGCAGTAGCGCGCGAGGAACTCCCGCTCCCAGGCCGGCCGCTCGTGCTGCGGCTGGTCGGTGAAGGCGGGGATCGCCTCGGTTCCGAGCACATGCAGGGCGACGACCTCGAAGGCGACGTCCCCCGCGAGCTCGAAGAGGTGCCGGGGTGCGTGGGACGACTCGAGCGTGCCCTCCAGCGGGACGAGGACCCGGCGGATCGAGGTCGGTTGCGTCTCGGGCGGGACGATCAGGACCGGCTTGGCGACGCGCGTCGCCACCGCCTCGGCCGTCGCGCCGAGCGGGCGTGGGTCGGCCGGCAGTCGCCGTGCGCCCAGGACGAGCGCCACCACCTCCTCGCCGAGGCCCGCGCCGGCGAGCTCCTCCACGACGTCTCCCGAGACGCGGCGGAGCGGCACATCACCGAGATCGCGGACGTCGGCGCCCTTCACCTCCACGTGGATCGCCGCGACGTCGGCGGCGAGCATCTCCCCCAGCGAGCGTGCGGCGCCCAGCACGGGCGCGTCCGCCGGGCTCCCGGCCAGTGCGGCAAGCACCGTCTTCATGGCGAAACCACCTCCCAGATCCCATCCTTCCTACGAAGCGTCAATGCCTCCGAGTCGATCGCGACCCCGCGACGGTCGATCCGCAGCCGCAGCGGCTCGCCGCGGAACCGCAGCGCCAGCTCGAGCGAGTGCCATTGCGGCGGCAACCGCGGGTCGACCACCAGCCGGTCGCCGGCGGGCCGGACGCCGGCGAAACCGAACGCGAGCGCCTGCCAGACCCCGCCCATCGTCGCGAGGTGGAGCCCGCCCGCGGTCGAGCCCGTGAGGTCGTCCAGGTCCATGCGGGCGGCGATCGAGAGCGCCACGAGCGCCTCGTCGAACCGGCGCGCCCGCGCGAACAGCGCCGCGTGGACGGCGGGCGAGAGCGAACTGCCGTGCGCCGTCCGCGGCTCGTAGAACTCGAGGTTCGGGAGCAGCGAGCCGCTCTGAACGTCCTCCGGAAGCAGGTGGTGGAGCATGAGGACGTCCGCCTGCTTGAGCACCTGCGCGCCGCGCACCCGCTGCCAGCCGAGGAGGACGTCCGCCGCAATCGGCCGCCGCGGCGCCACCTCGGCGATCATGATCGGCTCCAGCCGGTGGAAGCCCGCGAACTGCTCGTAGACGCCGGTCACCGGGTCGTAGCCGTCGACGAGCGCGTCGGCGACGGCGAGCCACTCCTCGCGCTCGCGCTCGTCGCTGCCGTCGAGCTCCGCGGCCCGGCGGAGGTTCCAGCGGGCAATCACGTTCGTGAACGCGTTGTCGTCGACTGGCTCGTGGTACTCGTCCGGGCCGATGACGCCGTAGATGTGCGCCCGGCCCTCCTTGTCGTAGCGGACGCGCGACGCCCAGTAGCGCGCGGTCTCGCCGATCAGCTCCCGACCGGGGCCGGCTGCGAACTCGTCGTCCCCGGTCCAGTCGATGTACTGGGCGGCGGCCCAGGCGACGTCGGCCACGATGTGCTCCTCGAGCTCGCCGGTCCGGATCGGGACGAGCTCCCCGGTCGGGAGGCGCGCAGCCGACGGCGTCACGTCGTTCCCGTCGATCGCCGACTCCCACGGGAACCGCGCACCCTTCCGGCCGAGCCGTGCCGCGCCCGCCCGAGCCGCGGGGAGCCGCCGAACCCGGTACTCGAGCATCGCTCGCGCCGCCTGTGGATGCGTGGCGGCGAGAAACGGCAGCACGAAGACGTCGCTGTCCCAGAACACGTGACCCCGGTAGGCGTCGCCGGAGAGCCCTCGGGCGGCGACCCCGGCCTCGCCGTCGTCCGGGACCGACGCCATCAGGTGGAAGAGCGCGAACCGGATCGCGTGCTGGAGCTCGTCGTCCCCGTCGATCGCGACGTCGGCGCCCGCCCAGCGGCCGCCCCACGCCTCCCGATGGTCCGCCAGCAGCCGATCGAAGCCGGCGGTCTCTGCAGCGGCGAGCGCCGTCTCGGCGGTGTCCCGGTCCGGGTCGTAGGCGCCGATGCGCTCGAAGAGGTTCTGCCTCCGCCGGTCGCGGAACGCCGCCGTGACGCGCCGGCCGACACTCCGCCGCCGGCTTCGGGGCAACCGGTCGGGGTCGCCGGACGCGCGCAGCGCCACCGTGCCGGGACGGGCGAGCGACGAGAACCGCAGCGAGGTGACGGGGCCGTCCTCGCGCAGGAGCCCCGTGTGGAGGTCGAGCGTCCGGCGCCGCGTTCCGGCCCAGCCTCCTGCCGAGAGGCGCGCCCACTGCGGGCTCTTGACGAGCTCTGCGGCGGGCCCTTCGCCGTCGTAGACACCCGCGAAGAGCACGTCGGGCGTCGTACCGCCGTCGCCGACGAGCGGGGCTCCCCGCGTGCCGAGCCGGCCGTCGGCGATGGTGAGCAGCGCCTCGTGCGCGCGCTCGAGCCGGCGCTCGAAGCCTTGGACCTGAATCGTCCACGCCGCGTCCCGATCGACCTCCGGCACGTCGCCGCGGCGGCGCCGGTCGCGCTGGTCGCCGAGCACCTGGAGGAAGCGCTCTGGGCCCCCGCGAAGGGCAAGGACCTCGCTCGGCACGCCGGTCGGCTCGACGCCGACCGAGAGGGCCGTCGCGCGCGCCCCCTCCTCGACGAGGAGGAACGAGTCGCTACCCGTCAGGCCGCCCAGCGGCCCGAACTCGTCGCCCGCGATCAGCACCAGGCCGGGGCCGATGCCGCGGCGCCAGAGGTGGTCGAGGATCCACCGGGCGGAGTCGGACTTGTCCGTGAGGCCGATCTCGACGTGCTTCGCGTCGCTCGTCACCCGCGGGTCGGAGACGCCTTCCTCCCGGGCGGAGTCGACCCCGAGGTCGACCGCGGCCCGGAGGCCGCCGATACCGGCGTCGAACAGGCGCGCTTCGACGGCGCGGAGGAGCTCGTCGATCTCCGACTTCGGGGGATCCACCCAGTCCGGGATCAGGTCGATCTTTCGGCGGTTCAGGCGCTCGGACACGATCTCGGCCTGGAGCCCGCGCAGCGCAAGGTCCCCGACCGTGGCCGCGGCGGCACGGTCGAGCGCGGCGTTCTCCTCCGCCGTCGCCTCCCGGCGGTAGAGCAGGTGCAGGCCCTGCTCGTCCGCCCGGAACACCTCCGACCCGCGGTTGACGAGGAAGTGAAGGCGCCCCGGGCCGGCCGGGCGGGCGCCGAGCTGCCCGTCGACGTTTCCGACGTGCGTGCCGGTGATGACGGCGAGGTCGAGGCCGAGAGCGCAGAGCTCCTCGACCAGCTCGCGCAGCGCACCGGCGTCGGCCTGGCGATCCGTCACCGCCGTTCCGTCCCAGTCGAAGACGACCGCCTCGAAGCGGCGGTCGAGCGCAGAGGGAAGTCGCCTGCGGGTCGCCTTCGGGGCGCGGCGGCGCGGAGCGACGGTCACGTCTCCTCCCAGGCGTACGCCTGTCTCGCGATCCGCGGTGCGGACTCGACCAGCGGCCGCCAGGCCTCGAACGCCTCGTGTGTGGCCCAGGCGTTCGGGTCGGACACGAGGTCGTCCACTGCCCACTCGACCTGGTGGCCCTCGAACACGAACACCGCCTCGCCGGCGGAGAGGAAGACCCGATGGCGGGAGAGCCCGAGGCTGGTCGGATCGAACGGCGGGCCGGCCTCGATCAGGGCGGCGGCACGCGACTCCGTGCCCGGCTTCAGCCGCACGACGAGGGCGATCGCCTCGATGGTGTCCTCCTTTCCAGCATCGTCCGAGGGTACGCGCTGAGCCTAGTAGGAGGGGCGGCGCACAGCCTGTCGTCTCCACCGGGCTTACCATTCGCGGTGTGCAAGAGACCGAGCAGATGCGCTTGCGTGCATTGCTCGACGCCGGCATCGCCGTGTCGTCCGAGCTCTCGCTCGACGCCGTCCTCCAGCGGATCGTCGAGGCGGCGGCGAGTCTCACCGGCGCTCGGTACGCGGCACTGGGGGTGATCGACTCCACCCGCCGAGAGCTCGAGCAGTTCGTCGTCACGGGCCTCGACGACGAGACCAAGGCGGCGATCGGCGACCTTCCCCGGGGCCGGGGCATCCTCGGCGTGCTGATCCGGGATGCGGCGCCGCTCCGGCTCGACGACATCGCCTCGGATGCGCGCTCGGTCGGCTTTCCGCCCAACCATCCGCCGATGAAGACCTTCCTCGGCGTCCCGATCCTGCTCCGCGGCGTCGCCTACGGGAACCTCTACCTGACCGAGAAGGAGGGCGGCTCCTTCACGGACGAGGACCAGGAGATCGTCAGCCTCCTGGCGGCGCAGGCCGCGGTTGCGATCGAGAACGCGAGGCTCTACGAGTCGGCGACGCGCTGGCTCCAGCAGCTCGAGTCCCTGGCGGAGGTCGGCAATGCGCTGGCCACGGAGATCGAGGTCCCGAGGCTCCTCCAGCTCGTTGCGAGCCGCCTCCGCGACCTGATCCAGGCGCGCCTCGTGGTGATCGCGATGCCGAACGGGGACGGAGCCCTGGTCGTGGAGAACGTCGCCGGCGAGAACGCCGAGCGGTACATCGGCATGACGCTCGGCCATCCGAGGTCGAAGTCCATGAAGGTGCTGGAGCGGCGCCGCAGCGAGCGCGTCGACTCGGTGATCGAGGACCTCGAGGTCGACCAGGCGGCGGCACGCGAGTTCGGCGCGCAGACCGGGCTCTGGGTCCCGCTTTTGACCCGGGACCGGGCGATCGGCGTGATCGTGGCGCACGACAAGCTGCACGCCGACCCCCGGTTCACGGACGAGGACGTCCGGATCGCCGAGGCGTTCGGCGAGCGCGCCGCCGTGGCGATCGACCTCTCGGAGCGCGTTGCGGGCGACGCGCTCAGGCGCGTCGTCCAGGGGCAGGAGCTGGAGCGCAAGCGCCTCTCCCGCGAGCTCCACGACGAGACGGGCCAGGCGCTGACCTCCATCCTGCTCGGGCTACGCTCGATCGAGGAGGCGGTCGAGGATCGCCCGGAGGTCCGCGAGTCGGTGCTGTCGCTCCGCGAGCTCGTCGTCGCGACGCTGCACGACGTCCGCAGGCTCGCCGTCGAGCTGAGGCCGAAGGCGCTCGACGACTTCGGCCTCGTCCCCGCACTCGAGCGGCTCGCGGAGACCTTCACCGAGCAGACCGACATCGCCGTCCATGTGCAGTCCGTCCTCGGAGACGAACGGTTGCCGGACGAGATCGAGAGCGCGCTCTACCGCATCGTCCAGGAGGCGCTCACGAACGTCATCAAGCATGCGCAAGCAAGTACGGTCAGCATCGTGCTGACGAAGAGAGGCGACGGTGTCGCTGCCGTGATCGAGGACGACGGGCGGGGCTTCGACCCCTTGGAGGCCCGCGACGGCGGTCTCGGGCTCGTGGGGATGCGCGAGCGTATCGCGCTCCTCGGGGGCCGCGTCGCGGTCGAGTCGAACGGCGACGTAGGCACGACCGTCGCGGTCGAGGTTCCGCTTCGCTGACGCTACGCATCGTCATCGTCGACGACCACGCGGTGGTTCGTTCCGGGATCCGGATGCTCCTCGACGCGGAGGAGAACTTTGAGGTCGTCGCGGAGGCCCCGGACGCGCGCGGAGCTGTCTTCGAGGTGCGTGCGCATCAGCCCGACGTCGTCCTCCTGGACATGGTGATGCCGGGACGGAGCGGAATCGACGTCATCCCCGACCTCCTGAAGGAGTCGCCCGAGACGCAGGTCCTCATCCTGTCGATGCAGGACGACCCCGCGTACGTCCGGGAGGCGTTCGCCGCCGGCGCCAAGGGCTACGTGCTCAAGGAGGCAGCCGACTCTGAGGTCGTCGGAGCGATCCGCGAGGTCGCGGAGGGCCGGCAGTACGTCCATCCGGCGCTCGGCGCCCGCCTCGTCGCCGCTCAGGCGGAGGAGCAGGCCCGCGCCGAGGAGGACCCGCTCTCGGACCGCGAGCGCGAGGTGCTCCGCCTCCTGGCCCTGGGTCACACGAACCAGGAGATCGCGCAGACGCTCTTCCTCTCGGTGCGCACGGTCGAGACGCACCGGGCGCACATCATGCAGAAGCTGCGGATCACGACCCGCGCCGAGCTGGTGCGCTACGCGCTCGCAGCCGGCCTCCTCGAGGACACGCCCGAGCACTCGTCCTGACGCCGCTTCAGCGCTGGGCTTTGATGAAGGCGACGAGCGCTTCCACGTCCTGCGGCCTCTCCGCCAGGCCGAAGCTCGAGATCGACGCCGACATGACCCCCTTCTGGTAGCCCTTGACGAGCTCGGCGTCGGGGTCGGTGATCGCCTTCGCCAGGTAGGCGTCGTCGGCGGTCACCGAGCGGCCGTCGGAGAGCTCGATCTGGCTTCCTGCCAGGCCCTTGACCGTCGGGCCAACCATTGAGGCTCCGGTGAGCGAGTGGCAGCTTCCGCACCCGTCGGCGCTGAAGAGGCGCTCGCCGCGAGCGACCGCGGACGACGAACGCGGCGGCGGCGGCGTCGTCGAGGCAGTCCTGCTCGGGCCCGCCGCGTTGACCTTTCCCTTTCCGCGGTGGTAGCCGATCTCGTACACGCCGACGAGCAGGCCGAGCACGATCGCGCCCATGACGAGCCCGCCGACGAGCCAGCGAAGGAGTCCGTCGCTCGACGTCAGCTCAGCCACCTAGGTGCCTCCCACTCCGGCTGCATACATCACCGCCATGCCGACGGCGAGGATGACGGCGAGCCTGCCGGTGACCCGCCCGAGCGTTCCCGCTCCGACGCCCGCGACGAGGCCGAGCGCGGCGATTCCGAGGTGGTAGAGGAAGTGGAGGGCCGACCGGTCGTCGAGCGGCTCGTACACGGCCGGCACCATCGCGAGCATCATCGCCGCCGGCGCCGCGACCACTGCAGCGATCCCGAGATCGGAGGCCCGCGGCCCTAGTCGACGGAAGACGGCCGGGAGCGAGGCGACGAGCACGCCCAGGGCCGCGCCGAGGAGGAACTGCCCCGCGTGCAGCAGGTGGTGGTACCGCGTGCTCTGCTCGGAGGCGCGCACGATGGAGGGCAGGAACGAGAAGACGCAGGCGACGGCTACGGCCAGCGCGCCCGCGAGCTCGACCGGTGTGGCCAGCACCGTGCCTGCCGGCTCCGGGATGCGGGCCAGGGGCTCCTCGGGCTCGCGGAGCTCCTCCAGCCGCCGCCTTGCCAGGTAGCGGCCGCCGGTCCAGCCGGAGACGCGCTCGACCACCTCGTAACGCTGTCGCCAGAGCGCGAGGAACTCGGCCAGCAGCACGAGAAAGCCAAGAGCAAAGATCGTCGCGAAGATGCTGCCGACGAGGCTGTAGGTGGCCGTCCCTGAGGGTTCGACGGCGTACCGGCGGGGGACTCCGAGGACGCCCGACAGGTACCACATCCAGACGAGCCCGTAGCCGCCGACCGCCATCGCGCTCAACGCAAGAACGCTCCAGCCGGTAGGTGCCGTCCGCCCGGCCCGCTCCTCGAGCAGGTGGGCAAGGAACGCGAGCGCCCAGAAGATCACGCACAGGAGGAGGTAGGTGTGGAAGTGGGCGACGACCCAGAGCGTGTTGTGGAAGCGGAAGTTGAAGGGGATGATCGAGTCGAGCACGGCACCGGCGCCTCCGATCGCCCAGCCGGCGAAGCCGAGGTAGAGGAGGCTCGAGGCGAGCGTCCAGCGGTAGCGCGAGCCCCAGACGAGCATCATCCCCGTGTAGATGGTCACCACGGCGACAGGGATCGAGGCCCCGAACGAGGCGAAGGTGGAGACGATCTGGAACGCGCCCGGCTGCACGAAGTCCATGTACAGGTGGTGCGAGTAGGCAAAGGTGACGAAGAGGAGCGTGAACATCCAACCGACGACGAGCGGCTTCGTCGTCTTCCAGGGGCGACCGGCGTAGCGAGGGACGAGGACGTAGATGGTGCCGGCGGCGAGGTAGATGATCAGGTTCGCGACCGAGTGGCCGAAGAAGTAGATGAGGTTCTTCGCCCACAGCGCGTCGAGCTGCATTCCCTTGTCGGCTGTGCGTCCGATCATGGAAACGACGACCGTCGTCCCCGCCGCGCTCGCGAGCAGCCCTTCCAGCGACACGACGGTCGCCGCGATCACCTGAGGTGGCGGCGCCGTGTCCTCGCGCCCTCGCAGGAAAAGGACGCCCAGCGGTCGCTGGATGCCCCGGTAGGTCGCAGTCACCTTGATCAGGACGTCGAGGCAGAAGACGAAGAAGCCCGCTCCGACGAGCAGGACGCCGACCAGGTAGGCGTCGGTCGCCCAGGTCTCCCACTGGCCGGCCGGGTAGAAGGGGAGGGGCGAGAGGAAGGTCCAGCCGGTGCCGAAGCCGCCGACGAGGGTGGCGACGATGACGCCGACCGCGCCAACGAGGATGAGGAGGTAGCTCGCGAGCATCCGCCCGAGGCTGAGCGGCACCGTTCCTCGCACGACGAACCAGAGGGCGCCCATCATCGCCATCAGGGCCCCCGTCAGCATTCCCGCCCCGTGGAGCGTCAGCAGCCGGTAGAACCAGGACGGCGAGAGGTCGATCACCTCGGCCTGCGCCAGTCGCATGGTCAGGCCGGCGAGCCCCATAGCGGCAAAGACGGCGATCCCGGTGCCGGCGAAGAGCAAGGCGATCCGCCGCTCGCTCAGGCGCGGCTTCGCGAGCCCGAGCTCGGCCGCGCGCGGGTGCGTGATTGCGGCAGCTTCCATCAGCGCACGGTGAAGGACGCCTGCATGAGGTGGTGGCCGAGGCCGCAGAGCTCGAAGCAGCGAACCGTGTAGACACCCGGCGTGTGGAAGGTCAGGTCGAGCTTGTTCGTGTACCCGGGCATCGCCTGCACCGACCCGATCATGTGCCCGTGCGGGTCGTAGATGGCGAAGCCGTGATTGACATCCCGTGAGGTGACGTCGAGGCGGACGGGTCGGTCGAGGGGGAGCTGGGAGGGGGTCATGATCCAGGCGAACTGGACGCTCGTGACGTGGACACGCGTGCGCCGGGCGCCTCCGCCCCTCGCGTAGGGGAGGTTGAAGAGGGAGATGCCGACGACGACCACGAGCAGTGCGCAGAGGAGGGCGAGCCAGCGCTTGCGCAGCCAGTAGCCGACACCCTGGACCCGCTCGAAGGGGACATCGCTGACCGTCTGCAGAGCGACGGTCACGAAGACTGCGACGATGACCAGTGCGAGCAAGAGGAAGACGATTCCGATCGCGACCTGCGGCTCGCCGTAGCGCAGCATCGGGTGTGCATTCTCTCACGCGGAGCTGGGTGTCGCGGGGCCGGCGATGTCGCTTCACGGGCGGAGAAGCCACGTCCGCTTTCGCCGCGGGAAGACGGTTGCGAGGCCATCGAAATGGGAATGCGGGTTGCAGATGCGTCCCACAGAGCCGTTCCGGCAAGAGCATGAGGCACTGCTCTCCCACATCGAGCACATCGCACAGGCGGCGCGAGAGGTCGAGCGTCTCGAGAGCGGGGAGCGCAAGGCGCTCGTCGGCCGGATCGTCGACTTCCTCCGTGGCACGCTCATTCCGCACGCGAAGGCGGAGGAGGAGGTGCTGTACCCGGAGTGGGCGAAGCTGGTCGGCTTCGAGGGCGCGGCTGTGCCGATGGTTCACGACCACGAGGCGATCGTCGCGCGGATCGAGCGGCTCGAACAGGCCGACATCGACGACGTCGCCACGTTGCAGGAGCTGTTGTACGGCCTGTACGCGCTGATCAGCGTCCACTTCCGCAAGGAGGAAGACCTCCAGCTCCCGGCGTTCGACGCCGCGCCGCCGGAGGTCACCCAGGCCGTCCTCGAGCGCATGGAAGCGCTGACAGGGCACGCTCACGGTCACGCCCACTGAGACCGCTGAGCGTGCGCAGCGACCCTCCCGGCTTCAGTGAGCTTCAGCCGAGCAGGAGCGCCTGCAGCGCGACCATCGCCAGGCCGGAGAGCACAGCCGCGGCGGCGACGGCGCGCGGGCGGGCCGTCGTGAGCGCGTCCGGGATCAGCTGCCTGGCCACCATCCACACCATCGCCCCGCCGGCGAAGCCCAGGCCGACGGGCAGGAAGGGGCGGAACCACTCGACGAGCAGGTAGGCCGGCACCGCCATCAGCGGCTGCGGGAGGCTCGTGAAGACGCTCCAGCCGGCCGCGCGCAGCACGGAGACTCCGCGGGGGACGAGCACCAGGCTGATCGCCAGGCCCTCGGGGATGTTGTGGATCGCGATCGCAATCGTGATCAGCACGCCGAGCGTCTTGCCGTCGCCGAACGCGACCCCCACGCCGACGCCCTCGGTGAACGAGTGCACGGTCATGACGCCGACGATCATCAACGCGCCGACCGCGTCGGCACCGCGCAGCACCCCGAACTCGACGTCGCCGTGGTTGCCGAGCAGCCGCCTCGAGAGGACGATGAACGCCGCTCCGAGGAGCGCACCCACGGCGGTTTTCCCCGGCCCCTCCTTCATCCCCTGCCAGAAGAGGCCCGCGCTCGCACCCAGCATGAAGCCGGCCGCGACAGCGGTCGCGATCCCGACGCCCGCGTCGTGGATCTGGCGCCCGAAGAGGAGCGGGAGCGCCCCGAGGCCGGTGGCGAGCGCCGTGATCAGCGCGGCGACGAAGACGGCTGCGACGTTCACAAGGCCACCCTAGGTCGAACGAAAGAGGGCGGCCCGTCGGCCGCCCTCTGTTCGCGAGCGGAGTCGCCGCTCAGCCGGTGGCGGGCTCGGCCCGCCGAACCTCCTCGGAGGTGGCCGGTTCGCGCTGAAGCGCCCCGCCGAGCGTCAGGATCAGGAACCCGATCCCGGTAAGCAGGAGCGCGATGCCCATCACGATTCCGAAGACGGCGGTCCGCTCGCCCAGATACGCCACGTTCAGCGCCGTGGCGAGCGCGGTCTCCGTCACCCAGAGGTTGCGGGCGGCGTTCGCGACGGGCTGGCCGGTCTTCGGATCCTTCGCGGCCGCGGCCTCGTCGTTCGTCTCCTTCCCGGACGGAGTCAAGTAGCGACCCATCTCCGAGTAGGTCCGGCCACCGGTTGCCTCCAGCGCGTGCTTGCGCATGACGCTTGCGAACGCGAGGGCCTCGTCCCCCGTGTCGACCTTCTGGCCCGGGATGGACGAGTCGGGTGTCCCGACGATGTTCTCCTTGGCCAGCTTGTCCTGCACTTGGTTGTAGCCCCATGCCCCGAGACCGATCGCTCCGATCCCAAAGAGGATGAGGACAATGCTTGCTGCGATCCCTCCGTACTCGAAGAGCCTGCGGTGCCTCATGGCGACTCCTTTCTCGTGTGCTGCCATGCGCGCAGCCTGAAAGGAACCTTGCCATGAGCCATCGGGGACGAGCCGCCGCATGTCTGCGGCTTTTCGCGGATCGCCTTTGCGGGTCGCTCGTGCCCGTAGCCCTCAGACCGCCGCGAGCTCGGGGGCGCGGACGACCGGCGTGACCTCGATCGGCGTCGAGAGCGCGCAGCCGACGATGCACGCCGTGTGCGCGGCCCTGGCGCTTCGCTCGGCCGCGTCGACGAACTCCTCGTCGGTCTGGATCCTCGGCGTCAGCTCGATCGCGACGAAGCCCATCCGTCCGTCGTCACGGTGGCCGACGTGGCCGGTGCCGGTCACGCTCAGCGCGTGGAGCGGAATGCCGCGCCGCTCTGCGATCGCCGCGAAGGTGACCGCGTAACAGGACGCAGTTGCCGCGACGAGCAGGTGCTCGGGACTCCAGCGACCGCCGGGCCCCTGGAACTCGGCCGGCACGGCGACGGTAATCGGCTCGAGGTCGGGGGCGGTCGCCGAGGCGAGCTGCTCGCCTTCGAAGACGACGGAGACCGGGAAACGAAAGTCCTTCGAGATCGTCATGGAAGCCTCCTTGTCTGGCGCTCCCATCGTCGTCCTGCCCGACGGCTGGCGCATCGGCGCGCCCACCGAGGCCGGGCGCGGGAAAGTACGGACCGGGCTCTCCTCCGCGACCTTCCTACCGTCCAGCATCCGCACGATCCGGTCGGCGCGAGCGGCGATCCGCTCGTCATGCGTGACCATCAGCAGCGGTAACCCTCGGCCGGCTCGCAGCCGCTCGAGGAGCTCGAGGATCTGGGCGCCGGCCTTGGAGTCGAGGCTGCCCGTGGGCTCGTCCGGTCTCGATCGTGACTACAGAGCTGTCCGTATCCCTGACTACGTGATTGAGGCTGGAGCGGGTAGCCGGATTTCACACGGGTCGGATCGAGCGTCCTCCGCTACTACAGTTAGCCGCGCCCTTTGTCGCGAAAGGAGCTGCACCATGACCAAGGTGGTCGCAATCATGTCGATGTCTCTTGACGGGTACGTCGCCGACGCGAACGACGGGGTCGCCGAAGTTTTCGACTGGTACTTCTCGGGCGACGTCGAGGTCCCCACAGCGAGCACGACATCCGGCATGACGTTCCACGTCTCGGCGCCGAGCGCCGACCACCTGAGGCGCTTGACGGCTGAGGTCGGCGCCATGCTCACCGGTCGGCGCACGTTCGAGCGCGCCGACGGCTGGGGCGGCCAGCACCCGTGGGACGTGCCCGCTTTCGTCGCCACCCACAACGTGCCCGACGGCTGGCCACGGCCCGGCTCGACAGTCCAGTTCGTCACCGACGGCATCGAAAGCGCCGTTGCTCGAGCGAAATCGGCTGCCGACCCGAAGTCCGTGGGAGTGCACGGCGCCCAAACGATCCAGCAGTGCCTCGACGCCGGGCTGCTCGACGAGATCCACATCGATCTGGCTGCCGTGTTGCTAGGCGCAGGAGTGCGGCTGTTCGACCACCTCGCGAACACACCGGTCGTCCTCGGGAATCCGACAGTCGTCACCGGTGTGGGTGTCACGCATCTGCGCTATCCCGTGCACGCGTCGTAGACCTGCTCGGAACCGCATGCCTCGGCTACTCAGCGAGCCTCGGCGGCTCGGGGGACATTTTCTGAACGCTGGCCCAGCCGATCGTGCTTCTATTTCGACCCGACATCCGCACTACGCGAAGTGGAGCTGCTTTCCGGCGACGAGATCGATGAGGAACCCTGATGCGCACACTCGCTGGTGTCCGCTCATTACCGAGGCTCGTCGGCCGCTCTTGCGCGACAGTTGGAAGCCGTGCTGATCTATTCGATGAGCGTCTCGGTGGACGGCTTTATCGCCGACCGCGAGGGCGCGTTCGGGTGGAGCGTTCCCAACGAGGAGCAGTTTGCTTTTCACATCGTGCAGACACGCGAGCTGGGGAGCTTTCTCTGCGGCCGCAGGCTCTACGAGACGATGCTGGTGTGGGAGACGGATCTGTCGTTGCGCGACAACGAGGCCGAGGCGGAGTTTGCCGACGTTTGGTGCGCGATCCCGAAGGTCGTCTTCAGCCGCACCCTAGACAGCGTCCAGGGCAACGCCCGGCTCGCCAAGGCATCCGTGGCCGAGGAGGCCGCAGAGGCACTCGACGCGACAGACAAGGATGTAGGGATCGGCGGCGCCGGCCTGGCCGCGGCAGCGATCGAGCTTGGCCTTGTCGACGAGCTGCGCATGTTCCGCAACCCCCACGTTGTCGGTGGCGGCACGCCGTTCCTTCCACCGGTCAC
>DASTCG010000172.1:0-9727 GCA_035711385.1 Gaiellaceae bacterium | reverse complement strand
GCCACGCCGCTCTCCTCCTGTTCGTCGACTCGGAGTCGGGAGATCAAGCCGAGATCGTCGACGGAGCGTATGAGATCGCAGGCGGGCGCATTCCGCTCGCTGGCGGAGCTGCCGGCGGTGAGACCAGAGCGCAGTTCGCCGACGGCGAGCCGTTGTCCGGCTCCGTGGTCGCTGTGGCGATCGTCAGCCAGGAGCCCATCGGAGTCGGGATTTCGCACGGCTGTGTGCCGCGCGGCGCGCCGGCGATCGTGACCCGTTCACGCGGACAGGTCGTGCTGGAGCTCGACGGCCGTCCTGCCGAGACCGTCTACCTGGAGAAGCTCGGGATGGGCGACGTCCCACTGAGCGAGGACGATTTCGAGAAGATCGCGATGGCGCATCCACTTGCGCAACCGGAGCTGCGCGGCGACGTCCGTCCACGATACGTGCGTGGTCGAGCGCTCGAGGGCGGTCTGGTCTGCGCGACGAGCATCGAGGCGAACGCGGCGGTGGATGTGTGCGAGCAGAAGCCGGAGGCCACCGTCCGCAGCGCGGTAGCGGCAGTAGACGAAGCCCTGGGCCAGCTTTCCGGCCGTCCCGAGGCCGTTCTGCTCTTTGATTGCTCCGCACGGAGCGCACGGTTCGGCAATCCGCTCGCCGCACGTGAGGTCGAGTCGATCATCTCCTCCGTCGGCGACCCTCCGCCCGCACTGGCGGGCGCCTACACCCGCGGAGAGATCGGACGGATTCGGGGTGCGAAAGGAGATCGAAACTATAGCCTCGTCGTGGTCGCCCTCGGCTCAGCGCGTTGAGCGCCGGGACGAGCTGCTTCGACGCTTCGTCGAGGCGGCCCGGCGCGCGCAGATCGTCACGATTGTCAACCGCGCCGGTTCGGAAGCCGAGCTGGGCGCGCTCTTCACCGCCGAGCTCTGTGAGACGTTCGAAGCTGAGATCGCTTTCGTCCTGACCGAGCGGCACGGCGGCGGCGTCCGCACGCTCGTCGGCTCGTACGGTCTCACACCGGGCCAGTGTCCGCTCCTGCTCGAAGACGAACGTTGCGCACGCGCCCTGCTGTCCGAGGAGGCGCACGTGTACGAGGACGACCTGCTCGCGATTGGAGTCCGTCAGCTCGTCCTGGCGCCGTTCGCCGGAAGGGTCGACCGCGGGGTCGTCGGAGTGGCGCGCCTCTACGACGAGGGGTTCGACGAGGGGGAAGTCGCCCTTCTCGAGGCGGTCGTCGAAAGCATGAAGCACGCGCTCGAGCGGATTCGCCTCGGCGAGGAGCGCGATGAACTCCTTGCGCGCGAGCATGCGGCACGACGGGAAGCCGAGGAGCGCGGACAGGCTGCTCTCGTGCTCGGCTACGTCGCCGACGGCGTCTTTCTCGTCGATGCGAACGGCACGGTTCAGTTGTGGAACGCCGCCGCTGAGGCGATTACGGGCATGCCGGCCGAGGAGGTACTGGGGCTACCGGTCGAGGAGGCGCTTCCCGGCTGGGACGGGCTCGCGCAAGACGCCACCTCCGCGACATCCACGGGCTCCGCGGCGACGATTCGGGTCGAGATCCGAGATCGGGAGCTCTGGCTCTCGGTCGCCGGAGTGAGCTTCGCGGAGGGGACCGTCTACGCGTTCCGGGATCGGACGGACGAGCGGCGGCTGGAGGAGCTGAAGACGGATTTCATCGCAACGGTCTCGCATGAGCTGCGTACGCCGATTGCCGCGGTTCACGGCGCCGCTCAGACGCTCACGCGCGAGGACGTCGTCTTCAGCGACGAACTCCGCCGCCGTCTCCTTGCAGTCATCTCGGATCAATCCGAGCGGCTCGCGCACCTCGTCAGCGACATCCTGCTCGCCAGCCAGGTCGAGTCAGGCCGACTGGTCCTTGCCAACGAGCGGGTCGACGTCCCGGACGTCGCACGCGGCGTCATCGAGGCCGCGCGCATGCATGCTCCCACCGAGGTCTTCCTCGAGCTCGTTGCTCCGGCTGCTCCGCCGGTGAGAGCGGACCGCGACAAGCTCCGACAGGTGCTCGCGAACCTCGTGACGAACGCAGTCAAGTACTCGCTTGGGAGCGGCCGCATCGAGGTCCGACTCGAGCCGCGAATGTCCGACCTTCGCATAGCGGTTCGCGACGAGGGCGTTGGCATTCCTCAGTCGGAACAACAACGGATCTTCGAGAAGTTCTACCGCCTCCCGAACATGATCAGCGCAGTGAGCGGCACCGGTCTCGGTCTGTACATCTCTCGCGAGCTGGTCGAACGTATGGGGGGAAGTATCTGGGTCGAATCGAGCGAGGGAACCGGTTCGACGTTCTTCGTCGAGTTGCCGCTCGCCTCGGGGTCGACCGGAGCATCCTCGTCAAGACGCTGACCGGCGAACGGCCGGCGGGCCTCGGCGTGACCGTCCGATACGGACAGGCCGCCGGCTCGTGTCTATCATCGCCGCGTGGCCGGCGAGGACTGGCGCTGCGAGGTCGAGTTGGACGACGACGCTCACGGCTTCTCGCTCGGCGAGCGGCTGCGATCGCTCGACCTCGACGACGAGGCGAGAAGGCGCCTCGGACGTCACGTCACCGTCACGCGCGACGGATCGCGGCTGTTCCTCTACACGAACACGCGGGAAGAAGCCGACGAGGCCGTACGCGTGGTCGAGGAGTTGGCGGCCGGCGACCGGCTGACCGCCGAGATCAGGATCACCCGTTGGCACCCGGCGGAAGAGGAATGGAAGGACGCCTCACTTCCGCTCCCGCGTACCGAGGGCGAGCGCGAGGCGGAGCGCGACCAGCTCGAAGCGCGGGAACGTCGCGAGGTCGAGGCCGGCGGCGGCTACGAGTGGCACGTCCACGTCCGGGCGCCGGACGGCGCCGCGGCCGAGGAACTGGAGCGGAGGCTGCGCGAGCAGCAGCTGCCCGTGCAGCGGCGCTGGCGCTACCTGACGGTCGGCGCCCTCACGGAGGAAGACGCGAACGAGCTCGCAGCGAGACTCAGCGAGGAGATGCCCGGCGGCACGGTGGGCGTCGAGCCGACGGACCTGCCCTCACCGCTCTTCGTGCTCGCTCGCTCCTGGCTCTGATCAAGACGTGAAAGAGAAGCACGGTCAGCGGCCCGAGGTGGGCCAGGGGCGAGGTACGAGCTCCCGTAGATCGTCGACTCGTCGCCCGTTGCGGACTCGCGTCGGCACACCGAAGCCCTGGTCAGGAAACCAGGCCTTGTGGAAGTCCTCGTAGGCGACGCCCTCTCTCAGCCCGACGTTCGTGGCAAGACCCTGCACGTTGCAGGTTTCTCCCGATCGAGGGGCGGGAAACCGCTAGGCGATGCCCCGCGCAATCTGGTCCGGCGCGATCTCGTTTGGCCTCGTCAACGTGCCGGTTCGGATGTACAGCGCGATCGAGGAGCGGGACGTGCGCTTTCACCTGCTCCACGAGAAGGACGACAGCCGGATCGGCTACGAGAAGATCTGCAAGGCCGAGGAGAGGCCCGTCCCTGACGACGAGATCGTCAGGGCGTACGAGTTCGAGGACGGCGAGTACGTCTACGTCACCGACGAAGATCTCGAGGCCGCGGAGGGTGAGTCGTACCGCACGATCGACCTCGAGGACTTCGTGGCCTACGAGGACATCGACCCGATCTACTTCGAGAAGACGTATTACCTCGGGCCTGCGGAGGGCGCGGAGCGGGTGTACGTGTTGCTGCTGCGGGCGATGGAGAAGTCCGGCCTCTGCGGGATCGGCAAGTACGTGATGCGGGAGAAGCAGCACCTCGGCTGCCTGCGGATTCGCGAGGGCGTGATCGTGCTCGAGCGGATGTACTTCGCCGACGAGGTGCGGCCGGTCGACGAGATCAAGGTCGGCAAGGTGTCCGTCGGCAAGCGCGAGCTGGAGATGGCAGCGCAGCTGATCGACCGCTTCACCGGGTCGTTCGACCCGGAGAAGTACGAGGACACTTACCGCAAGGGGCTCCTCGACATCGTCGAGGCGAAGCGCAAGGGCAAGGAGGTGCACGTCGAGCCGCGGGCGCCGGACGAACAGCCGGTCGACATCATGGAGGCGTTGCGGGCGAGCCTCGAGGGCTCGAAGCGGCGCCGAGCCGGAAGCCGCACGGGGAAGCCGTCGGGAGGCAGCGACGGTGACCTCGGGGTGCTGACGAAGGCCGAGCTGGAGAAGCGAGCGAAAAAGGCGGGCGTGCACGGCTACTCGAGGATGACGAAGGACGAGCTGGTCGACGCGCTCGAGGCGGCGTGAGTGCCGGGAAGGCCGCCTCGGTTTACGGCCGCGGGCCTGGGGTAGGAGTCACCCGGCAGGAAACCACATCGGAAACGAGGTGACATCGTGGCCAAGAAGATTCGCGATGCGATGACGCCGACCGCTCGCGCCGTTTCGCCGCAGCAGTCGCTCGTCGACGCAGCCAAGATGATGAGAGACGAGGACGTCGGGGCGCTTCCCGTCGTCGAGGACGGCCGAGTCGTCGGGATGGTGACCGACCGGGACATCGTGGTGCGAGCCGTCGCCGAAGGGCGCGATTCGGCAGCGGTCAAGGCCGGCGAGGTGGCCTCGCGTGAGGTCGTGGCGGTCGAGCCGGAGCAGGACCTGGACGAGGCCCTGAACCTGATGGCGCGCCACCGCGTCCGCCGGCTACCGGTCGTCGAACAGGGACGGTTGGTCGGCGTACTCGCTCAGGCAGACGTTGCAATGCAGGCGAAGGAGAAGGAGGCAGGCGAGATGCTCGAGGAGATCTCGCAGCCGAGCTCTACTCCGCGGGAGTAACGGCATGGCCGCCTGCGAGGTCTGCGGAAACGACTACGACAAGGCCTTCGAGGTTCGCCGGGGCGAGGAGTCGCACGTCTTCGACAGCTTCGAGTGCGCGATCCACGCGCTGGCGCCCACCTGCGCGCACTGCGGCTGCCGCGTGATCGGTCACGGGGTGGAGTCGGACGGGAAGATCTACTGCTGCGCCCACTGCGCGTCTGCATCGGGCGTCGAGGGCGTCGCAGATCGCGTCTAACGGCCCGGGCGTTTGCGCTGCAACAAGCGGCCCGCCGTTACGCCAACGTCCTCGCAGCATCCTCGGGCGTGTTCGCCCGACGACTGCGCGCCCGCTCGTCGTCCGCCATCCGACGGACGAGCTCCGACCGCGAACGAATCTCGAGTTTGCGGTAGATCCGAGTGAGGTGGAACTCGACCGTCTTCGGACTGAGAAACAGCGTCGCCGCGACGTCTCGATTGCTCTTGCCCTCGGCGACGAGACCGGCGATGCGGAGCTCTTGTGGGGTCAGCTGCTCCGGCACTGCGGGGTCACGGCGGCGCAGAGTCATGCCCGACGCCTGCAGCTCCACGCGCGCCCGCTCCGCCCATGGAACGGCGCCGATCGTTTCGAACGCCTCGAGAGCGGCACCGAGACGGCGGCGCGAGTCACGGCGATGACCTCGTCGGCGAAGGTGTTCGCCGAAGCAGAGCTCCGTACGCGCACGTTCGTAGGCGCTTGCTCCGTCATCGAGTCGTAACGCTTCGTCGAACGCTCGGCACGCCTCGTCGTCGTCGCGTGTGATCAACCCGCGACACCTCCGCGACGCGGCGAGCGTCCACGGCACCTGAGTCGCCCTCGCGTGGCGCTCGAGGGAGACGACGACCGGCTTCGCGTCATCGATCCTTCCGAGTCGGACGTAGGCTTCGACGAGATCGGGATGCGCCCGGAACTGGTTGGGATTTCCGACGCCGCCGCTTTCGAGCGCGCCCACTGCGGAGGCGAGCTGCTCGACGGCCGCATCGTGGTCGCCCGTGACGAGCGCGAGCAGCCCGAGCGCACTTCGGGCTTTCGCCTCGTTCCAGGAATCGCCGAGCCTGAGGGTCGACTCGAGCGCGCGCTCCGCGTGACGGCGACTGTCGGCTTCTCGACCGAGAACTGCCTCGAACGTCGCGAGTCGGCAGGTGCATTCGTCGATTCCCTGGGCAGTCTTCAGCTCCTCGACGATCTCGACCGCCTCGAGGGCATGCGTGTACGCGCGCTGGAGCTCGCCGGTGTACCACTCGAGCTGCGCGAAGTTGTGGATCGAATAGCCGAGGTCGCCCAGCGCGCCGGCCGCGCGGTTGAGCGCAACGCCTCGTTCGAGCAGGCGTCGCGCAGCAGCGTATTCCCCTACATACAGGAGCGTCGTTGCTGCGTCGGCGACGACGAGGCGCGCCTCCGGCTCTTGCTCCACAAGCTCGGCGCAACGCCACGCAAGCCGCATGCCTTCATGTACCCGTCCGGCGAGGACATGTTGAAACGAAACGATGTGACAGAGCTCCGGATCATCGATCGCGGCAGCTCCGGCGAGTCGCCAGGCGCGGTCGGCGAGCGCAAGCGCATGGGGGATGTGGAGCCGGTGCTGGGCGACGGTGGCTGCGTTCGTCAGGAGGGTCGCGGCGGCTCGCGGATCGAGCGCCTCGAGCCGGTTCGCGCCGTCGAGGATCAGCGTAAGGGCGTCGTCGTACTCTCCCCGCTCGAAGCGGATAAATGCGCGCCGCTCCTGAGCCTCCGCGAGCTCGTGCACATCGAGGTCACCCGCCGTCGCCTCCTCGAGAAGCGCCTCTGCGCGCTCGTGATGCCCGGCACGATGCGCAGCGACGCCGGCGTCGAGAAGGCGGCGGGCGCGCAGCGCCGGCTGCGGCGTGAGGCGCCCGGCGCGCTCGAGCGCCTTCGCCTCGGCCCAGACGCCGCCGCGCCGCCGAGCCGATTTCGCGGCGTCAACGAGAGCCGACGCGATTTGCTCATCCGGGGCGCCGGCCGCCGCAGCCAGGTGCCACGCTCTTCGATCCGGCTCGGCTTCGGCATCGGCTCCCTTCGCGAGCGCGAGGTGTGCCTCACGCCGCTCGGTCTCCTCGGCAGCGCCGTAGATGGCCGAGCGCGCGAGGGGATGGCAGAAATCCGCGCTCGAGGCAACGGTGATCAGGCCTGCCGCCTCGGCGGCAGTCAGGGATGTCCGATCGAGCTGGAGTTCGTGAAGTGCGCGGGAGATCGTCCGCAGCTCGCTGACATCACTCGCTGCAAGGACGAGGAGCGCCGATCGGGTCGTGGCGGAAAGGCGGGCGAGGTGTAACAGGAAGGCACGCTCCACCGCCGCGTCAACGCGAAGCGGCTCCTGAAGCGGAGCCTGGCCGGTCAGCTCGGTCGGCGTCAGGGCGCGCGGCAGCTCGATCAGCGCGAGAGGGTTCCCACGTGACATCTCTGCGATCTGCTCAGCGACGAGCGGTGACACGCCTGCCGGTAGTCCCAGGGCGAGCAGCTCCATGGCTGCTGCCTGATCGAGTCCCCGCAGACGCAGCTCAGGAACCCCGGCCGCCGGGAACGCCCGGACCTCGGGCTCGCGTACACCGAAAAGCATCGCGACGCCGTCGCGGTTCAGACGGCGTGCCGCAAAGGTCATCGCCTCCGCCGACGCGTCGTCCAGCCAGTGCGCATCGTCCACGACGCAGAGGAGGGGCTGCTCGACGGCAACTCTCGCGACCAGGCTCAGCGTGCCGGCGTACACGGCCAGCCGGTCGCCGGCCCCGTCGGCGCCAAGCGCGAGCGCAGCACGGAGGGCGACTGCCTGCGCTCTCGGAAGCGCATCCATGAGCGGCAATGCCGGCAGAACGAGCTCGTGCAGTCCGGAGAACGCGATCTCGACCTCGGACCCCACACCAACTGCTCGCAACACGCGCATGTCGCTCGCGCGCTTCACGGCGGCGTCCAGCAGTGCGCTCTTACCGATGCCGGCTTCGCCGCGAACGACCAGCGCTCCGCTTCGACCGTCTCTCGCCGCATTGAGCGTCTCGTCGATCCGCGCCAACTCGAGCTCGCGCCCCAAAAGCATTTCGAACTACCGTAACGCGCCTCAGAGCCGGAGAACTAGGGATTTCCCCGGCGCGAGCGGCCGGCTCCTGGGAGCACCATCGTGGCGACAGTTCAGCTTGAAGCGGGCAGGCGGCTGCTTGCCGGCGTGCACCGGGCGCCTCTGCCCGTCGTCGTCATTCGAACGAGGAATGGAGCAATGCACGGAAGAGGCACGACGGCGCTTGTCCGACTGGTCGCTGTCGCAGCGATCGCAGCGGCAACTGCGACTCCAGCAGCCGCGCACCCGCGCGGCGTCAACGGCAAGATCGTCACGAACAGCGAGAACTCGGTCACCGGCGAAGATCAGGTCTACACCGTCGACCCAGACGGAACAGACCGCACCCTGCTGGCAAGCAACGCCGAGGCCGGTCAGTGGTCGCCCGACGGAACGCGAGTCGCGATCGGGACTGCGAGCTGCGGCGGAGGCGTCATCACTGTCGACGATGGCACCTGTACGCCGCTCCACTTGGACACGCTGTATCCGAACCTGTTCCTCGGATGCCGTGTCTGGTCGCCCGATGCGGCGAGGCTCGCCTGCGAAGGCGGCTTCATCGACCCGAGCCTCCAAGGCGTCTACACGGTTCGCTCGGCGGACGGTGGTGACCTGCAACAAGTCACCTCCGATCCTGATGGCGACGACTGTCCTGGCGACTACTCGCCGAACGGGAAGCGGCTGGTCTTCTCGCGAGCAAATGCGACCACGTATGCGCTCTTCACGGCCGAGCGCGACGGAAGCGGCTTGCGGCAGATAACGCCCTTCGGGATGGAGTTCAACTTCTGCAACGGAAGCTGGTCGCCGCAGGGGAACCAGATCCTGTTCTCCGCTCACGTGCCCAACGGCGACTACCGGAGTACGACCTGGGTCGTGCACTCCGACGGGAGCGGACTCCGGCAGATCGCCATTGCTGGCTGCGGCGGTCTGATCTCGGACCCGAACTCGATCGGCTGTTCCAATCCAGGCTGGTCGCCCGACGGGCAGAAGATCGTCTTCTCTCGCTTCTCGGCAGCAACCGGAGAACGAGACCTGTACACAGCCAACTCCGATGGAGGCGGCCTCGTCCGGGTGACAGATACACCGGATATCGGCGAGTCCGGCGGTGATTGGGGGACGCACCCGGTCACGCCGTAAGACAGAGGGGTCAGCTACTCCGCAAGACCAAGGACTAGCGCTCCATTCGCTGACCCGGTAGCGGTCGCGTTCTGTCGTCTCCGCCCATCGCTCCCCGCGACATCAGGCACCATTAGGGGGAGCGAGTCGACAGCAGAAGGCAGGCACGATGCTCGAGATCGGCAACAGCCTCCGCACGGCGCGAGGTCGCCGGGGCCTCGAGCTAGCCCAGGTCGACGCCGACACGCACATCCGCATGCGATATCTGATGGCGCTCGAGGACGAGCGCTTCGACCTGCTTCCCGGCGCGGCGTACGTACGTGGATTTCTCCGCACCTATGCGAACTACCTCGGGCTCGAGGCCGACCTCTTCGTCGACGAGTACAACGCGCGCTTCGCTCCTCCCGAAGAGCCGCCGCCGCTGCTCGTGCCGATGCGACGGACCGGAAGGCTCCGCGTCCCCGCATTCGTCGGCGTCGTTCTCGCGTTCGCGCTCGTCCCGCTCCTCGCCTGGAAGATCGACTCCGGAAGCCAGCCGAAGAAGGCCGCGCTCGCCGGCAGTCCGGTCGTGACGAAGACCCAGTCGGCTCCGGCTCCGCCTCCGGCGACGGTGTCCGAGCCGCCGACACGCGAGGCCCGAAGGGCCAGTCTCGTCCTGGCTGCCGCCCGCGGGCCCTGCTGGCTCGGCGTCCACGTCGGCACGTCGGCGGGGCGGCTCGTTCACGAGGGCATGCTCGCCCAGGGCGGTTCCCTCCACTTCGCCGCCAGACGCCTGTGGATCCGCCTCGGG
>DASTCG010000171.1:0-3316 GCA_035711385.1 Gaiellaceae bacterium | reverse complement strand
GTCTCCGCGATCCCGCGGTTTGCGTTCGCGGCGTAGCCCGCCGGGCTCTCGTTCCGGATCAGCTTCGCGTCCTCCGGCACCGGCAGCTCGAGGCCGAGGTTCGAGACGACGACGAGCTCGTCGACCTGCGGGCGGAGGGCGTCCAGGCAGCGCTCGAGCTCGGGGATCGGCTCGTGGACGACGACGACGCCGGCGATGCTCACAGGAGGCTCCGGTAGACCTCGGCCGTGCGCCGGGCAGCCTCCGCCCAGCTGAAGCCCGCGGCCCGCGCGAGCCCCGCGGCCCGCAGCTCGTCCCGCCGGTCGAGGGCGTGGAGGATCGCGCCGGACAGGTCGCCCTGGTCGGCGAACACGGCCGCCTCGCCGGCGACCTCGACAAGCGCCGGATCGGGCGCGGCGACGACCGGCGTCCCGCTCGCCATCGCCTCCAGCACCGGCAGCCCGAAGCCCTCGTAACGGGACGGGACGACGAGCGCGGCCGCCTCCCGGTAGAGGCCGGGCAGCTCCTCGTGTTCGACGTACCCGCGGAGGTCGGCGCCGAGCCTGCGGAGCTCGCGGGCGAGCGTCGGCTCCCGCTCCGGCCCGACGAGGACGACCGGCATGCCGAGCTCGTTCGCCGCCTCGACGGCTGCCCGAGGGTCCTTCCGTCGCTGGATCGCTCCCACGACGAGGAGGTACCCCCGGTCGCCGCGCCGCTCGCCCGGCGTGAAGATCGGGTCGACGCCGTGCGGGATGACCGCGACCGTCCGCTCGTCGATCCCGTACAGGTCGGCCAGATCCTCGCGTGTGCGCTCGGACACGGCGATCACGCGGTCGGCGCGGCGGACCGAGCGCGGCACGACCGTCTTGAAGGCGAGGCGGTTCCGGCGGGGCATCAGCTGGGGCTCCCGCTCGAAGGAGAGATCGTGAACGGTCAGCACCGACCGGGCCCCGGCGAAGAGCGGCAGCGAGTGCTGGTAGTGCGCCACCCTCGGCCGGAGCCGGCGGACGAGGCGGGGAAGACGCCGGGCCATCCGCCACTCCTGGGAGCCGGCCCGGAGCTCGATCGGCTCGATTCCTTCGGGGACGAGCTCGGGCCGGCGTGTGACGGCGGCGAGACGGAGATCCGGCGCGGCGGGGGGAAGCGCACGCAGCAGGTTCAGGACGTAGGTCTCGTCGCCGGTGCGCTGGCGGCCCAGCACGTCGGCGTCCAGCAGCACGTCGATCATGTCGCCGCCGCCGCGTAGACCTCGCGAGTCAGGCGCGCGGCCTCCCCCCAGGTGTAGCGCTTCGCATGCTCGAGGCCGGCGGCGCGCAGCTCCTCGCGCCGCTCTCGCGCCTCCGTGATCCCCGCTGCGATCGCGTCGACGTCGAGCGGGTCGACGAGCACGGCCGCGTCGTCGGCGAGCTCGGCGAGCGCGCCCGAGTTGCTCGTGACGACCGGGATGCCGCAGGCCATCGCCTCCAGCACTGGCAGGCCGAAGCCTTCGTAGAGCGAGGGGTAGACGAGGCAGGAGGCCCCGCGGTAGAGGCGAGCGAGCTCGTCGTCGTCGACGTACCCGACCGACGCGACGTCGACGTCTCCCCAGCCCTCGGCTCCCACGACCCTAAGCTCGACGCCTGCCCGCTCCGCCGCCAGCACTGCCCTGGCGAGGTTCTTGCGCGGCTCCAGTGTGCCGACGGCGAGCGCGTACTCGCCTCCGGCGGCAGGGCCGACCGGCTCGAACGGCGTCGCGACTCCGTGCGGGACGACGTGGACTCGCGCCGGGTCCAGGCCCAGCAGCTCGACCGCCTCGCCCTTCGTGAACTCGGAGACGGCGATCACCCGGGCCGCAGCCCGAGCGACTCGGGGGAGGATGACGCGGCTGTACGTCCTCGTCCAGCGGTTGAAGACCTCGGGGAGGCGCAGCACCGCCAGGTCGTGAATGGTGAGGACGACGGGGACCCGCGAGCGGAGCGGCCCGCGGTGGCCAGGGCAGTGAAGGACGTCGACCCGGTCGCGAGAGGCGCTCCGCGGCAGCACGCCGAGGTACCAGCCGACGTCCCGCGCGATTTTCGCCGGACGCGAGGCGCCGGGGAAGGAGTAACGCCGGACCTGCACGCCGCCGTCGAGAGCGGCGAGCAGGTTGCGCAGGTAGCGCGCGGTCCCGGCTCCTGTGAGCTGGAGGGGAGAGACGTCGATTCCTACGCGGAGGTCAGCCATTCCGTTGTGCCTACACTGGCGCGCCGTGCCTTCTACTACACGCGAGTCGGAGCCGCTTCTCGTCCGGGCGGCGCGGCGCCAGCCCGTCGAGCGGACGCCCGTGTGGTTCATGCGCCAGGCGGGGAGGACGCTTCCCGGCTACCGCGCGATTCGGAAGCGCCACGATCTCTTCGAAGTCTGCCGGCGGCCGGAGCTCTGCGCGCAGGTCACGCTCGAGCCGGTCGAGGCGCACGGCGTGGACGCCGCGGTGATGTTCGCCGACATCATGCTGCCGGTCCTCGGCATGGGCGTCGACGTCCGGCTCGTCGAGAACGTCGGCCCCGTGATCGACCAGCCGGTCGAGAGCCTCGAGGCAGCGAGGGCGCTGCGCGTTCCGGAGCCCGAGGAGTCGGTGCCGTTCGTGCTCGAGGCCGTGCGGATCGTCCGGTCCTCCCTCCCCCCGGAGAATGCCCTCGTCGGCTTCTGCGGGGGGCCGTTCACCGTCGCCGGCTACCTGATCGAGGGGAGGCCGACGCGCGACTTCGTGAAGACGAAGACCTGCATGTACGCGACGCCGGACGTCTGGCACGAGCTGATGGATCGGCTCACCGAGACCTTCCTGCGCTACGTCAGGGCGAAGGTGGAGGCGGGCGCCGACGCGATCCAGCTCTTCGACAGCTGGGTCGGTGCGCTGACGGTCGAGGACTACGAGGAGTTCGTCGCGCCGTACTCCGAGCGGATCCTCGCCGGGCTCTCCGTGCCGACGATCCACTTCGGGACGGGGACGGCGCACCTGCTCGAGTCGATGGCGGCCGCCGGCGGCGACGTCATCGGGCTCGACTGGCGGACGCCGCTCGCTCAGGGGTGGGAGCGCGTCGGCTACGACCGCGGCGTGCAGGGCAACCTCGATCCCGCGGTCCTGCTCGGGCCGTGGGAGCGGGTCGAGCGCGACACCGACGCGATCCTGGCGGCGGCGGCCGGCAGTCCCGGCCACATCTTCAACCTCGGCCACGGAGTCCTGCCGGACACCGACCCGGCGCAGCTCCGGCGGCTCCGGGAGCTCGTCCACGAGCGGACGGCAGCGCTCGCCGTCGGCAAGTAACTAGGCCGGTGAGCGACGCGATCGTGCTGATGGCGTACGGGTCCCCGTCGCGGA
>DASTCG010000170.1:0-8587 GCA_035711385.1 Gaiellaceae bacterium | reverse complement strand
GACCGTTCGAACGCGATCGAGAGCCAGATCGAGCGCTTCGCTCCGGGATTCCGCGACGTGATCCGCGCGCGTGCCACCCGCAGTGCGCCGGAGATGGAGGCGTACAACCCGAACTACGTCGGAGGCGACATCAACGGCGGTGTCCAGGATCTCCTGCAGCTCTACACGCGACCGGCCGTCCGCCTGAACCCGTACTCGACGCCCGTGGACGGGCTGTACCTGTGTTCCTCCGCGACGCCGCCGGGCGGCGGCGTTCACGGGATGTGCGGCTTTCTCGCGGCGACGGCGGCCCTTCGGGCTCGGCCGTCGCGGACCGCGTAGACAATTCGTCTCGCATGACCCCACAGCGCCGCACCGCACTCGTGTCGATCGTCGCCGCCGTGGCCCTGATCGCGCTCAAGCTCGGGGCCGGGCTGGCGAGCGGCAGCCTCGGGCTCGTCTCCGAGGCGATCCACTCCGGGACGGATCTCGTCGCGGCGCTGCTGACCTTTTTCGCCCTCGGCGTCGCCCACCGGCCGGCCGATCCCGGCCACCCCTACGGCCACGGCCGCGCGGAGCAGCTGGCGGCCCTGGCCGAGGCCACCTTCCTCGTGCTCGCCAGCCTGTTCATCTCCTACGAGGCGATCCGGCGTCTCGTCGGGTCGGTGGAGACGGATGTGAAAGCGGCCTGGTACACGTTCGCCGTCATCGGGATCGTGATCGCCGTCGACGCGAGCCGGATGTCGCTCTCGCGGCGCGCGTCGCGCCGGTACTCGAGCGCGGCACTCGAGGCGAGCGCGCTGCACTTTGGCAGCGACCTCGCGGGCTCGGTGGCCGTGCTGATCGGCCTGTCGTTCGTCGCGGCCGGCTATCCCGGTGCCGACTCGCTCGCCGCGCTCTTCGTGGCTGCGCTCGTTCTGATCGCGGCCGCGAGGCTGATCCGGCGCAACGCGGACGTGCTCATGGACCGCACGCCGGACGAGGCCGACCGGGCCGCACGGCAGGCGATCGCGGGCGTCGACCCGCCCGTCGAGCTCAGGCGGCTCAGGGTGCGGCAGTCCGCGGGCCGCCACTTCGCGGACGTCGTCATCGGCGTCTCGCCGAGCTCCGTCGTCGGACAGGCCCACGCTGCGGCGGACGCCGTCGAGGACGCCGTCCACGAGGCGCTGCCCGAGTCCGACGTCGTCGTGCACGTAGAGCCGCGGCGCGACGAGGAGGCGCTTCGCGAGCTCGTCCTCGCCGCTGCGCTCGGCGTTCGCCGGGTGCGGGAGGTGCACAACGTCCGGCTCGTCACCGTGGACGGCGGTGTCGAGGTGAGCCTCCACCTCAAGCTGCCGGGAGACCTGCCGCTTGCCGAGGCTCACGAGGTCGCGTCCGACGTCGAGCGTGCGATCGTGGAGTGGGTTCCCGGCGTCATGTCGGTGCGAACCCATCTCGAGCCCCTCCGGGAACCGGGCCGGGGTGCGCGCCTGACGGAGCCCGACGAGCGGACTGTGGCCGTGATCGTCCGAGAGCTCACCGGCGAGGCGCCGAGGGACGTCCGCTTCATCGGTACGGACGACGGCGTCCTCCTCTTCGTGACGATCCGGGTCGAAGGCGGCTCCCTGGCCGAGGCGCACAGGCTGGCGAGCGAGATCGAGGAGCGCATCCGCGCCGAGCTTCCGGATGTGGCCGACGTGGTGGTGCACACCGAGCCGTGAAGCTCTGCATGTTCTCGCCAAGCGGGAAGCATCTCCAGCGCGGGTGGCCCGGGCGGATCGAGGACGACCGCGTGATCCAGCTCGCGGCGCAGACGCTCCAGTCGTTCTTCACCGGCGGCGGCAAGGCCAGGGAGCACGCGGAGTACCCGCTCGCGGAGGTCGAGCTCCGCCCTCCGGTGCTCCATCCGCCCGCGGTGCGCGACTTCTACGCGTTCGAGCAGCACGTGAAGACGGCACGCTCGAGGCGCGGCCTCGAAGTGCCGGACGAGTGGTATCGGATCCCCGTCTTCTACTTCTCGAACCCGAGCGCGATCTACGGCCCGGACGACGAGATCCCGTACCCGGAGGGCACCGAGGAGCTCGACTACGAGCTCGAGGTGGCGGCCGTGATCGGCGCGGAGGGGCAGATCGGCGGCTTCACGATCCTGAACGACTGGTCGGCGCGAGACCTCCAGCGGGAGGAGATGAAGGTCGGCCTCGGGCCCGCGAAGGGCAAGGACTTCGCGACGAGCATCGGCCCGATCGTCGTCACGCCGGACGAGTTCAACGGCTCGTCGGCCACGATGATCGCGCGCGTGAACGGCGAGGAGCGCTCACGCGGCGACCTGGCCGACATGTACCACTCGTGGGAGGCGATCCGCGCCCGCGCGGGCCGGAACACGGAGCTCCACGCGGGCGACATCCTCGGGTCCGGCACGGTGGGCACGGGCTGCATCCTCGAGCACGGGGACGGCCGCTGGCTCCGGCCGGGCGACGTCGTCGAGCTCGAGGTCGAGGGGATCGGCACGCTCAGGAACACCGTCGGCCCGCGGTAACCTTCGCCCATGCCCTTCTACCAGAGCCTCGGCGACCTTCCGCGCAAGCGTCACGTCCAGTTCCGTGACAACGGCACGCTCTTGACCGAGGAGGTCATGGGACTCGAGGGCTTCGCCGGAAACGAGTCGATCCTGTACCACCTGACCTCCCCCTGCCGGATCAAGGCGCTCGGCGGCTTCGAGTCCATCGAGCGCAAGGAGTGGGTGCCGGACGCGCACGCGCACCGGCACTTCAGGACGATCGGAATCGAGCCCGAGGGAGACGAGATCTCCGGCCGCAAGCTGCTGATGTGGAACAACGACGTCGAGATCTCGCTCGTGCGGCCGGCGGAGTCGATGGACTACTTCTTCCGCAACGGCGAGGGAGACGAGGTCTACTTCGTCCACGAGGGCTCCGGGACGCTGCACACGAACTTCGGCGACCTGCCCTACACGGAGGGGGACTACGTCGTCATCCCGCGAGGGACGACGTATACGTTCGAGCCGACCGGGCCTCAGCGCTACCTGCTCTTCGAGACACCCGGGCTGATCGAGATCCCGAAGCGCTACCGGAACCAGCACGGGCAGCTGATGGAGCACGCGCCGTACTACCATCGCGACATCCACCCGCCGACCGAGCTGAAGACGTATCGGGAGCGCGGCGAGTTCCACCTGAAGATCCGGGTCCGCGACGGCTATCAGGACTACGAGATCGACTACCACCCGTTCGACGTCGTGGGGTGGGACGGCTACCTCTACCCGTGGACCTTCAACATCAACGACTTCGAGCCGATCACCGGGCGGATCCACATGCCGCCTCCGTCACACCAGACGTTCCAGGGCCCGAACTTCGTCATCTGCTCCTTCTGCCCGCGGAAGCTCGACTTCGACCCGATGGCGATCCCGATCCCGTACCACCACTCCAACCTCCAGAGCGAGGAGATGATCTATTACGTCGACGGGAACTTCTCGTCGCGGAAAGGGATCGAGGTCGGATCGGTCACGCTGCATCCGTCGGGGATTCCGCACGGGCCCCACCCCGGCCTCGCCGAGAAGTCGATCGGGATGGCGGAGACGCACGAGCTCGCCGTCATGTGCGACACGTTCCATCCCCTGAAGCTCACGAAGCTCGCGAAGGAGCTCGACGACGGGCAGTACGCGTACTCCTGGTACACGGAGGACGGCGTGCCCGCGTCGTACGACGCCGACCCGGCCGGCGCGACCTCACACTTCTAGAAGGCGCTCAAGCGTCTCTCGGGCTCCGTCGGTGACGGGCCCGCCGTGCGTGAGAAGGAGCAGCTCGATGTCCTCGTCGAGCAGCGGGCGCAGCGCGTCGGCGACGTCCCGCTTCGTCATGTCGTTGCGGAGCCAGCCGTCGGGAAGGAGCCGCGGGCCGTCGAGCACCGTGTCCCCGAAGACGACGGCCTTGTGCGAGGGGAGGTACAGCACGAGCTCGCCCAGCGTGCCGACGTCATAGGCGCGGATCCCGGCCGGAAGGTCGTCTCCTGCGCCGTAGGTGTGCGTCCAGGGCACGTGCCCGTCCGGCGTGTCCGACGGCGCCCAGATCGTCGCTCCGGGGTAGCGGCCGGCGATCTCACTCGCGCTCCGGGAATGCCAGTAGATCGAGATCAGGATCGCCGGCGGGCCATGGCCCTCGACATCGCGATCGAGCGCTTCCCAGAACCGCGCGGCGTCGGCGTTGTCCGACGGCACCTGGGGATCGATTAGGACGAGCGCGTCGTCCAGTACCAGGGCGTAGGACGAGACGAGCTCGTCCCAGCCGAGGCCGTCCTCACCGCGATGCTCCGGCTTCCAATCCGGGTGGGGGGCCGTCCACTGCCAGAGCCGCGGTGCGATCTGCTGCACGTCCATCCTCGTAGACGGTAGCCCCCTCCACGGATTCCTGGCCTGGTTGCTCATCCGTACGGTTGGTGCGTGGCGTTCCTGGCCATGCCCCAACCGTTCGACTTCGAGCTGACGACGGAGCGGTTCCGCGCCTTCGGGCCGGACCTCGTCACGTTGTGGAACGAGGGCGGCCTGAACCGGGTGATCGGCGGGCGTGAGGTCCGGATCGAGCCCGCCGGAAACGGGTTGGACGTCGAGCCGCTCGACGGCGGGATCGCCGCCGTTGTCCTCAAGCTCCTGGGCGCCGAGTTCGACCTGGCCGCGTTTATCCCCGCCGACCCGGTGCTGGGGCCGGAGGTGGCCCGCTTCCGCGGGTACCGGCCGGCGCTCTCGCCCGACCCGTTCGAGATGCTCGTCGGCGCGATCACAGCCCAGCAGATCTCCCTGAAGGCGGCGCGCGCGGTCCTCAACCGCTTCGTCGAGCGCTACGGCGACCCCGCAGGGCATGCCTACGCATTTCCCACGCGTGAGGCCGTTGCCCCCGCCTCGCCGGAGGACCTGACCGCGCTCGGCTTCTCGCGCGCCAAGGCGCGTTACGTCCTCGAGCTGGCGCGCTCCGGTCTGGACCTGGACGCGCTGGGGTCGCTTCCCGACGACGAGGTCAAGGATGCGCTCACGCGCCTCGCGGGGATCGGCGAGTGGACGGCGGACTGGTACCTTGCGCGCCACCTCGCGAGGCCCCGTGCCTGGCCGGCCGGCGACCTAGCCCTGCGGTACGCGGTCTCCGCCTTCTATGGTGACGGCCGCGTGCTGACGATCAACGAGACCCGAGAGTTCGCAAACCGGTTCGAGCCGTTCCAGAACCTGAGCGCCCACTACCTCCTCATGGCGACGAGGAACCCCCGGTGAACGTCCGGCGGGAAGGCGACGAATACGTCGCCGAAGAGGACGGCGCGCGCGCCGGCTCGCTGCGTCGTGCGGGCGAGGGCGTCCTGCTCCAGCTGACACGGCCGAGCGAGGGCGTCGCGCTCGCGCTCCTGCGCGCCGCTGCGGCCGACACGGAGGAGGAGGCCGCTCCGGCGGAGATCGGGTCGTTCGGCTCCGTCCACCTCCAGACCGACGACCAGGGGGCGATCGTCAAGCTCGTGGAGCGGCTCGCTCCGCGGGTCGTCACATCGCGCGAGACGCTCGTCTCGCCGGCGCGCAACGGCTGGATCGCCGTCTACGACGTGACGGCCGACCTCGATCCGGAGAGGCTCCGTGCGCTCGGCCGGGAGCTTTCGAGCGCTTCGGGTTACGTGACGATCACGATCGGCGTCGAGCACGCGCGCCTCGTCTATCTCATCGCGATGGAGCGGGGGCGTCTCCTTGACGAGTACGTGTCCGTTCCCAGCCTTCGCAACGTCGCGCCCGGCGACGCCGTCGCGCTCCGCGCCAACCCGACCGTCCTTTCGCGCCTGACCGGTGCGGAGGCCGCGGCGGTGAGAGCCGTCGTCCGGACAGCGGAGTCGCCCGACGAGCTTCCCCACGCCGAGGAGCTGATCGGCCAGGTCGGCTCGGCGCTCGGGCTCGAGGGTTCGGAGTACGGATTCGAGCAGGCTCGTGAGCTGCCGGGCGCCGTGATCGTCGAGCACGAATGAAGGTCGTTCTCCTCCATGCGTTTCCGCTGGGGCCGGAGATGTGGGCGCCGCAGCGCGAGGTGCTCGAGGGCTACGACGTCGTGGCGCCGAACCTCTACGAGCTCGAGGGGAGCTCGATCGACGGCTGGGCCGAGCAGATCTGGGACGGGTTCGACGACGACTTCGTCGCCGTCGGCGGCTCGATGGGCGGCTACGTCGCCTACGCGCTGGCGCGGCTCGCGCCCGAGCGGGCGCGGGGGCTTTTCCTGACCGGCGCTCGCGCCGGAGCCGACGACGACGCTCGCAAGGCGGCCCGGAACGCGGCGATCCGGACGCTGCGCGAGCAAGGCATCGAGGCCTGGGCGCCGACCGCTCCGGCGCCGCCGCCGCCGGAGCGGACGATCGAGGAGCTGATCCGCGCAACCGAGGCGCTCCGCGACCGCCGCGACTCGACCGACGTCGTCCGGCGGTTCCAGGGGCCGCTCTGGCTCGTCGTCGGGAGCGAGGATCCGTTTCTGCCGGCCGACGAGGCGCGCGAGATCGTCGCCTCGGCCCCGAAGGGCCGCCTCGAGGTCCTCGAGGGCGCCGGCCACTTCACGAACATCGAGCGGCGGAACCGCTTCAACGAGCTGCTGCGGGAGTTCCTCGCCGAGGCGGCAGGCGGCCGCTGAGGCGACGGCGGTTGGAGACTCGGCCGTGGGGACAGCCCGCGCGGCTTCCGTGACGGGGTCTGACCCCAAGTGGGTGCCGAGGCGGCGCGGCGGCCGGACGGGCTTCCACAGCCGGCCGGTCGGGTCACGGCCGTCCGGGCCCGGCGCTCGAGTCCCTGAGCCGGACGGATCGTTCGGCTAGCCGGGTACCCCGGTAGTCGCCAGGAGCCCCTTCAGCATCTGCGCGTTCGCCGCCCCCTGTGCGACGTAGCCGCCGTAGCCGCCGTCGCCGGGCGAGCGGTTGTTGTTGTTGAAGAACGCGTACGCGTTCTCCGCCTGGCCCGCGAGCTCGCGGAGCGGCTCGACCCACTCGCGCAGCTCCTCCTCGGAGTAGAGGTAGTCGAAACGCTCGGCGGCCGACCCACCGCGGACGTTCCACGTCTTCTCGTTTCGCCCGTGGAAGCGGACGTAGAGGGTCGGCCCGGTGACCGCGAGGAGCGTCCGGGGAACGTTCTTCGCCTCCACCTTCGGCGCGTCCACGACGACGAGCGACATGCCGTGCTCCTCGAGGAACGACAGCACCTCCCGACGGACATTCTCCTCGTACCAGCTCGAGTGGCGGAACTCGACGAGCATCTCGTCCTCGCCGAGCTGCTCCTTCGCCCAGGCGAGGTAGTCGAACGAGGCGTCCTTGACGACGACGTAGGGCGGGAACTGAAAGAGGATCCCTCCGAGCTTCCCCGCCGCGCGGAGGGGCTCGAGCGCCTCGCGGAAGCGCTTGAAGACCTCGCCTCGGAACTCGCGGGACGGCCGCTCCACCCGGTCCCGGCCGTCGACGGGCGCCTGGTCGCGCAGGTCCGTCGGCAGCTGATCCCTCTTCACCGGGTGTCTCGTCATGAGGCCGAAGGCCTTCACGTGCATGACGAAGCGGTCAGGCGTCTGCTCGGCCCAGCGAGCCGCCATCGACTCCACCGGCAGGCGGTAGTAGGTCGAGTCCAGCTCGACGGTGTCGAAGTGCTCGGCGTAGTAGGCGAGCCGCTCGCCGGCCTTCAGGCCCGGAGGGTAGAAGTGCTTCGAGAGCGCCTCGTCGGCCCACGAGCAGGTTCCGACCCTGATCTCGGTCGCCACGAGACCAGGATAGTGAGAGGGCCCCTTGCGGGGCCCTCTCGTTGCGTTCTCTCTAGCGGCGGACTCGCGCCGTGTTCCTGCTGAACAGGCCGATGACCGGAGCCAACGTCGCCGACGTACAGCGGGCCGGCGGCAGCCCCGTCGCCACTGGGATCGGAGGCGTGCAGCCCGGCGAGCTCGTGACGTCGCGCTCGGGCACCGTCGTCGAAGCCCGGATGAACGTCACCTTGCTCTTGAGGCGGACGAGTCGCGTCAGGCAGCCGCGCGAGTTCGTGCGGCCGAACGCCACGCGGGCCGTCCTGCGGGCCGTCTTCCCGGCGAGGATGTTCACGCGGACGCCGCGGACGCCCTGGCCGGCCTCGCTCAGGCACGCCGTGACGCGGGCGAAGCGCTTCTTCCCGCGCTTGACCTTCTTCGCGGTCACGGCCAGCTGCACCGGCAGCCGCGTGAACGACGTGCTCTGCGCGGCGTTCGTCGGGTTCAGCGTGCCCGTTCCGGGGGCATACGGGATGAACAACGCGTTCCAGGGATAACTGCCCCGCGTGTTCGGGTTGCTGAAGACGCCGACCACGGAGAACGCGGCGACGATCAGCGAAGCCCCGCTCGCCGCGCCCTGCGGCGGCGGGATGTACGGCGAGGAGAGGCAGACCCGGATCTTCGCGGACGCGAATGCCGCCTCCGGCCCGGCCGTGATCCGGTCGACGTACATCGGGATCGTCAGCGCGGTGCCTGCGAGCGACGTCTCGATCGTCCAGACGGCCTCGTGGCGAACCCCTTGGCCACACGGATACTGCACACCGCTCGTGAAGAGGCCCGGATCGCGGGCGACGACGGTACCGGTGATCGGCACGCGCACCCCGCCCAACGCCCGG
>DASTCG010000169.1:0-10824 GCA_035711385.1 Gaiellaceae bacterium | reverse complement strand
CCTCCAGATCCTCGTCGACCCGCTCTCGGTCTTCATGATGCTCGTCGTCTCGGGCGTCGGCTTCCTGATCGTCGGCTACGCGATCGGCTACATGGACGGCTCCGACGAGGAGCGGCGCTTCTTCGCCTACATGTCGCTCTTCGTCTTCTCGATGCTGCTGCTCGTCCAGACCGGCAACCTGCTCATCCTCCTGGCGGGCTGGGGGCTCGTCGGGCTCTGCTCGTACCTGCTGATCGGCTACGACCAGCACCGGCCGGCGGCGATCGCGGCCGCCAAGAAGGCGTTCATCATGAACGCGTTCGGAGACGCGACCATGGTGCTCGCGCTCGTCATCCTCGTGCAGCGCCTCGGCACGCTCGAGTACGCGTCCGTGTTCGCGCAGGTGGACGAGATCACGGGCTGGGCGATGACACTCGTCGCGCTCGGCCTCCTTGGCGGCGCCGTCGCCAAGTCGGCGCAGCTTCCGCTCCACACGTGGTTGCCGGACGCGATGGAGGGCCCGACACCGGTCAGCGCGCTGATCCACGCCGCGACGATGGTGACGGCGGGCGTCTACCTGCTCGTCCGCCTCAATCCGATCTTCGAGCAGGTCGCCTCGGTCCAGGATCTCGCCGCCGGCCTCGGCGCGATCACGCTGCTGATGGCAGGGCTGATCGCCCTCGTCCAGACGGACATCAAGCGCGTGATCGCGTACTCGACGATGTCGCAGATCGGCTACATGTTCCTCGGCGCCGGGCTCACCGCCTACGGCGACGCGATGTTCCACCTGATGACGCACGCCTTCTTCAAGGCGCTGCTCTTCCTGTGCGCCGGCCTCATCATCCACTCGCTCGTCGAGGAACAGGACATGCGCCGGATGGGCGGCCTCCGCGGCCTCCTGCCGAAGACCTACGCCGCGACGTTGATCGGCGCCCTCGCGCTTTCGGCCATCCCCCCGCTCTCGGGCTTCTTCTCCAAGGACGCGATCCTCTCGTCGGCCCTCGCCTCCGGCACCTACGGCCAGATCCTCTGGGTGGCCGGCCTCGTCGGCGCCTTCCTGACGGCGCTCTACACGTTCCGCATGATCTTCATCGTCTTCTGGGGCGAGCCGTCCGCGTACGCGCGCGAGCACTTCCACGCCCCGAGGGCGGACGAGCCGCACACCTGGATGAGCTGGACGATTGGCGTCCTCGCCGTCCTCGCCACCGTCGGCGGATGGATCCAGGTCGAGGGCCTCTGGGACCCGATCACGACCTTCCTCGACCCGGTCGCGCCGACGGGCGTCGACCCGAGCGGCGTCGAGGAGCTCGTGACGAGCGCGATCTCCGTGGCGCTCGCCGTCGTGGGCATCTACCTGGCGTGGGCCGTGTACGTGGCGGGCCGCATTCGCGTGCCCGACGTTCCCGCGCTCCAGCGCGCCCTCGAGCACAAGCTCTACTGGGACGAGGCGTACGACCTCGTCTTCTACCGCCCGGCCGTCTGGATCGCCCGGGCGTCGTACCGCCTCGTCGAGCAGCCGCTGATCGCAGGCTCGATCGAGGGGCTCACGTACGGCGCCCGCGTCATCTCGGGGCGGACCGGTGAGGCCCAGACAGGGCTTCTGCGGACGTACGTGCTCGCGCTGGGGGCCGGTGCCGCGGTCCTCGCCCTCGTCTTCCTGGCGGTGCGCGGGTGAACGACTGGCTGACCACGGCGATGATCGCCTTCCCGCTCGCGGCGGCGCTCGTCGTCTGGCTCGTTCCGTGGTCGAACCAGCTGGCCGGCTCGCTGGCGCTGCTGGCGGCGCTCGTCGAGGTCGGGGTCTGGATCAACGCCTTGACCCGCTTCGACTTCGACGGCGGGCTCGAGCTCGAGCAGCAGCGCGAGTGGTTCGGCGACCTCGGGGTCTCGTACCACGTCGGCCTGTACGGCTGGTCGCTCTGGCTCGTGGGGATGGCGGTCGTCGTCATGGCGGCGTCGATCGCCTACGCCTACTGGTCGGGCCGCGAGCACCCCCGCGCGTACTTCGGCCTCATGCTCTTCCTGACAGGGGCGGTCGTGGGTGTCTTCTCGTCGCAGGACCTCCTGGTCTTCTACGTCTTCTTCGAGGCGATGCTGATCCCGCTCTACGTGCTCGTTGGCGTCTGGGGCGGGCCGGGACGCCTCGGGGCGACGATCAAGTTCGTCATCTACACGATGGCCGGCTCGCTGCTGATGCTGGTGGCGATCATCGCCTACGGGATCGAGAAGGGAACGTTCGACATCGCACAGGGCGCGACGAGCGGAAACGAGTGGATCTTCCTCGGCTTCGTCGTCGCCTTCGCGGTCAAGGCGCCGCTCTTCCCGCTGCACGGCTGGCTACCCGACGCCTACCGCGAGTCGTCGGCCGAGGTCTCCGCCGTGCTGTCCGGCGTCGTCTCGAAGGCGGCCGGCTTCGGCTTCCTCGCGATCGCGGTCCGCCTGTTTCCGGAACCGGCCAAGGATCTGCAGCCGCTCGTTCTGGCCCTCGCCGCCACCGGCCTCATCTACGGGTCGATCCTCGCCTTCCGCGCGCCCGACGTCCGCGGCGTGATCGCCTACTCGAGCCTCGCGCAGATGAGCCTGATCACGATCGGGATCTTCTCGCTCGACGACATCGGCTCAACCGGCTCCGTCCTGCAGATGGTCAACCACGGCCTCGTCTCCGCCGCGCTCTTCCTGCTCGCGGGGGCCGTCGAGCGGCGGACGGCGACGGGGGACCTCACCCGGCTCGGCGGGATGGCGAGAGGGCGGCCTGCGCTCGCGACCGTGCTGATGGCGACCGGGATCATCGCACTCGCCGTGCCCGGCTCGAGCCTCTTCGCCGGGGAGTTCGCGATCCTCGCCGGCGTATTCGACGACGGCTGGGGCTGGACCGTGGCCGGCGCGGTGGCAATCGTCCTGGCGGCGATGTACATGCTGCGGCTGATCTCGGCCGTCCTCCACCGCGAGGTCGGTTCGGCGGTGCCGGAAGAGGCCCTCGATCTCCGCCCGGCCGAGCTCGCCGTCATCGTCCCGCTCGTCGCCTGCCTGCTCGTCCTCTCCGCCTGGCCCGCCGCGATCACGGAGCACCTCTCCTTCTGATGGACACGCCGTCCGTCGACTGGTTCGCGATCTCGCCCTCGCTGGCGCTGCTCGCCTCCGCCGGGGTCGCGCTGCTCGGCTCGGTGCTCGTGCCCCGCCGGACGGTCCGCGCGTTCGGCGCGATCGTCTGCGCCCTGGGCTTCGTCGGCGCCGGTGTCGCCGCGGCGCTGCTCTACTGGAAGACCCCGAACGGGAGCCTCGAGGTCGCCGAGGCGATCCGGCGGGACCGCTTCGGTGCGTTCGCCCAGCTGATCGTCGCGGGCGCCGGGCTCCTCGCGGTCGGCATCTCCTACGCGCAGGGGATCCGGAGCCGCCACATCGGCGAGTACTTCGCCCTCCTCGCTGCCTCCGGCGCGGGCATGGCCTTCTTCGTCCAGGCCACGAACCTGATGACGCTCTTCCTCGGCCTCGAGTGGTTCTCGATCTGCCTCTACATCCTCAGCGCGATCGAGATCGACCGCGTTGGCTCGCTGGAGGCCGGACTGAAGTACCTGGTCGTCGGAAGCTTCGGCTCGGCGGTGCTCCTGTTCGGCTCCGCCCTCGTCTACGGCGCCACCGGAGAGCTCGAGTTCGGCGCGATCGCCTCGGCGATCGACGAGCAGGGCCTCGTGAACGACGGCCTCGTGCTCGCGGGGCTCGCCCTGCTCCTGGCGGGGCTCGGGTTCAAGGCTTCCGCTGCGCCGTTCCACATGTGGACGCCGGACGTCTACGAGGGTGCGCCGACGCCGGTGACGGCGTTCATGTCCGCGGCGACGAAGGCGGTCGCCCTCGTCCTCACCATGCGCCTGCTCGTCACCGCCTTTCCCGCGGAGGAGGACCTCTGGACGATCGCGGTCGCCGTCATCGCCTGTGTGTCGCTGGCCTGGGGGAACATCGCCGCGCTCACGCAGCGCAATCTCAAGCGGATGCTGGCCTACTCCTCCGTCTCCCAGGCCGGCTTCCTGCTGATCGCGGTCGCGGCGAACAACGAGCTCGGCGGAAAGGGGCTCCTCTACTACCTCATCCCGTACTCGGCCGCCTCGCTCGGCGCCTTCGGCGTCATCGCCGCGCGAGAGCGGGAGCTGGGCGAGCGCGTGACGCTCGACAACATCGGCGGGATGGGCTGGGAGCGGCCCGTGCTCGGGGTCTCGATGTGGGTCTTCATGCTCTCCTTCGCCGGCGTGCCGCTGACGGGCGGCTTCGTCGCGAAGTTCTACGTCTTCGCGGCTGCCATCGACACCGGCTGGTGGTGGCTCGTTCTCGTCGGCGTGATCGCGACGGCGATCTCGCTCTACTACTACCTCGCGATCGTCCGGGCGATGTACATGCGGATGCCGGCCGAGCTGCGGCTCGCCCCCGCGGGCGGATCGCCGCCGCGCGAGGCGCTGCTCTCGACGTCGGTCGCCGTCTGCATGGTCGTGACGATCGGCTCGTTCTTCCTCGTCGGGCCCCTTATCGACCTGACCGAGAAAGCTGCGGCGCAGCTCCCGTTCTAGCCTAGTAACACTGTGTTACTAGGCCGTGGGGCGGCGGCGGAGCTCGGCCGCCAGGGCCGTCACGCCCTCGATTCCGACGAGCACGAGGCAGGCGAAGAGGGCGATGCTGCCGAGGGTCGGAAGCGCCACCGTCGCCACGACGACGCCGAGCGCGAGCGTCCAGAGCGCCGTCCGACCCGGACTGCCGCCTTCCCCGGCCACCACCTCGCCGTAGGACGCGAGCGCCGCCGCCCCGATCACGGGAATCGCGATCAGGAGCAGGTAGTGCGAGACGGAAGGGTGATCGGCGGAGTGCGCGAGCGCGGCGGCGACGACGAGCGCGAGTGGCCAGAGCTGGCGGCTCACGGCCCCCCGTTCGACGCCCGAGTAGTGTCTCCTCGCAGGTGTTCTTCTGGCCGCTCCTCGTTGCGGTACCGCTCGGAGGCCTCGCGCTCCTCCTCGTTCAGCCCGAGCTGGACGTTCACTGGGAGCACCATCCCGCCCATTTCTGGCTCGTCCTGTCGGTCTCCCTGGTCAGCGTCGCGCTCGGCGCCCTCACGAGCGAGGCGGCGACGCGGCGCTCGGACGAGCGGCTCTTCCTCGTCTCGCTCGCGTTCCTCGCGAGCGCCGCCTTCCTCGGTCTCCACGCCCTCGCGACGCCCGGCGTCCTGCTCGAGGGGAAGAACGCCGGGTTCACGGTCGCGACGCCCGTCGGCCTCCTGCTCGCCTCGGTCTTCGCCGCCTGGTCGTCGCTGGACAACCCGACCTACCCGAGCCGCCGCCTGCTCCGCTTGGTGCTGGGAGGGATCGTGCTCGCCTGGGCGGTGGCCTCGCTCACAGAGATCCCGCCGCTCGACCGAGCGCTCTCGGAAGACGAGACCGACCGCTGGCTCTTCAGCCTCGCGGTGCCGGCCGTCGTCCTCTACGGGTTCGCCGCCTGGCGCTACTTGCGCCTCTACCAACGGCGGCCCTCCCACCTCGTCGCCGGGGTGACCGCCGCGTGGATCCTCCTGGCCGAGGCGTCGATCGCGATCGCGTTCTCACAGAACTGGCACGCCTCGTGGTGGGAGTGGCATGTCCTGATGGCGCTCGCCTTCGGCATCGTTGCGTTCACCGCCCTCCGCGAACGCCACCACGGCGAGGCGTTCGCCTCCCTCTACCTTGACGACACCCTCGGCCGGATCGACGAGCGCTACGCGGCGGCCGTGAAAGCGGCCGCGGCCGAGGGGCTGGACGAGCAGGAGCTTCGCGACCGCTTCGGCCTCGCGGCGGACGAGGCGGCCGTCGTCAGGCGCGCCGCGGGCGAGGTGGAGGCCGTCGAGGGCCTGCTCCAGCCCTATCTCTCGCCGCAGCTCGCAGCCCGCCTACGCGAGGAGCCGGAGACGGCGGAGCTCGGCGGCGAGGAGCGTGAGGTCAGCGTGCTCTTCGCCGACCTCCAGGGCTTCACCGCCTTCTCGGAGCGCCACACCCCTGCAGAGATCCTCGCGATGCTGAACTCCTACTGGGCGAAGGCCGTACCGGTCGTCCTCGGCCAGCACGGAGGCATGATCGAGCGATTCGCGGGCGACGCGATCATGGTCGTCTTCAACGCCGCCGCCGACCAGCCCGATCACGCTGTGCGCGCCGCGCGCGCCGCGCTCGACCTCCAGCGCTCCGCCGACGGCGAGAGCGACTGGCCGAGGTTCCGGGTCGGCGTCAACACGGGCCCGGCGATCGTCGGCAACGTCGGGACCGAGGAGCAGCGGAGCTTCACCGCGATCGGCGACACGACGAACCTGGCGGCCAGGCTCCAGACGGCCGCAGAGCCGGGGGAGGTCGTGATCGGCCCGGAGACGTACGAGGCGGTTCGGGGCAATGCAGAGCTCGAACCGATCGGGGAGCTCGACGTCAGGGGCAAGTCGGCACCGGTCGTTGCCTACCGGCTCACCGGCCTTCGTTAGATTGCAGTCGATGCCCGGCGTCCAGCTCACCTGGCTCGGCCACAACGCCTTCCGATTCGACACGCCCGGCGGCAAGCGCGTCTACGTCGACCCGTATCTGGACAACCCCAAGTGCCCGGAGAGCGAGAAGCAACCGGAGCGCATGGACATCCTCGCGCTCACCCACGGCCACAGTGATCACGTCGGAAGCACGGTCGAGCTGACGAAGCAGTTCACGCCGACCGTCGTCGGGATCATCGAGCTCCTCAACTGGCTCGGCGACCAGGGCGCCGAGGTCGGCGACGTGCCCGGCACGAACAAGGGCGGGACGCGTCACGTCGATGAGATCAGCTTCACGATGACGAACGCCGAGCACTCCAGCGGCGGACCGAACGGCGAGTACCTCGGCGATCCCGCGGGCTTCGTGATCGAGGTCGAGAACGGGACGAAGCTCTACTTCGCCGGCGACACCTGCGTCTTCGGAGACATGCAGCTCATCGGTCGGATCTACGAGCCGGACGTCGCGATCCTCCCGATCGGCGACCACTTCACCATGGGCCCGAAAGAGGCGGCCGTCGCGCTCGACCTGCTGGGCACGCCGCGTTGCGTCCCGTCCCACTACGGCACGTTCCCGCTCCTCACCGGCACGCCCGAGCAGCTCCGAGAGCTGACGGACGTCGAGGTGCTCTCGCCCGAGCCGGGAGAGACGATCGAGGTTTGAGGCAGCGCTGGTTCGGCGCGACGGGCCGCCGGGTGCCCCAGGTGGCGGTCGAGGGCGAGCTCGACCTGGACGGCGCCCTTGTGCTCGACTCGCTCGACGACGCGGCGGTCGGGGCGGCCTTCGACTCGGGACGGCCGGTCGTCGTCCGCGCCGGCTCGGCCGAGGAGGTCCTCGAGGCGCTCCGCCGCCCGGGCGTCTCGTCGGTGCTCGTCGCCGACCCGGCCCTCGCCGAGCTCGACTTCGTGAAGCTGACCTATGGCTGACCGACTCGTCGCGACCTACTCGATCGCCGCCTGCGACCTCGATGCCGGCCGCTGGGGGGTCGCGACGCAGTCGAAGTTCCTCGGCGTGGGCTCCGTCGTCCCCTGGGCCGAGCCGCAGGTCGGCGCGGTCGCGACGCAGGCGTACGCCAACCCACGCTACGGACCGGACGGGCTGGCCCTCCTGCGAGAAGGATTCCCGGCGCAGGAGGTCGTCGACCGTCTGACCTCCGCCGACGAGGGCCGCGAGCACCGTCAGCTCGGGATCGTGGACGCAAAGGGCGGTAGCGCGTCGTTCACGGGCGGCGAGTGCCTCGACTGGGCCGGCGGCAGGACAGGAGAGGGCTACGCCGCCCAGGGCAACATCCTCGTCTCGGGCGAGACCGTGGACGCGATCGCCGAGACGTTCGAGGCGAGCAGCGGGCAACCGCTCGAGCTCCGCCTCATGGACTGCCTCGACGCGGCCCAGGCGGCCGGCGGGGACAGCCGCGGCCAACAATCCGCAGCCCTGCTCGTCGTGGAGAGCGATGGCGGCTACGCCGGCCTCTCCGACGTCGTGTTCGACCTCCGCGTGGACGACCACGACCGCCCGCTCGAGGAGCTTCGCCGCCTGCACGGCCTGCATGTCGCGCTCTTCGGGGAGACACCGAGGGAGGACTGGATCGCCGTGGACGCAGAGCTGGCGCGGGAGCTGGAGGAGCGCCTGGCCAGGCTCGGCTATGACGGCGAACTCGCCGACGCCTTCTTCCGCTGGGCGGGGAACGAGAACCTCGAGGAGCGCGTCGACGGCGTCGAGTCGATCGACCCTGTCGTCCTCGAGGAGCTGAGACGACGGTCGTGAGCGAGAAGTTCCTGGTCACGAGCCTGGACGTGCTCGAGCCCGAGGAAGGCGCCGACGGTGCCCGGTGGTACCGGCTGCGCCGCGAGCTCGACGTCGGCGCGTTCGGGGTCAATGCCTACGGAGCGGACGCCGGCAACCGCGTGATCGAGCGCCACGACGAGCTCGGCACGGGAGCGGGACGGCACGAGGAGCTGTACCTCGTCCTCCGGGGCGCCGCCAACTTCGAGCTGGACGGCGAGCAGCGCAAGGTCGGTGTCGGCGAGATGGTCTTCATCAGCGACCCCGCGATCCGCCGGGCGGCGATTGCGGACGAGGACGGCACGGTCGTCCTCGTCGTGGGCGGCAAGCCGGGCGTGCCCTACGGCGTCTCGGCATGGGAGGCGGCCGCGGACGCCTACCCGCTCTGGCGGGCCGGTGAGATGGACGAAGCGGTCGAGATCCTCCGCGCGGTGGTCGAGGAGCATCCGCAGGCCGGGATCGTGCTCTACAACCTGGCCTGCGCCGAGGCCCTCGTCGGCGAGCACGACGCGGCGGTGGAGCATCTCCGGCGGGCCGTCGAGGCGGAGGACCGCTTCCGGGAGCTCGCACGAAGCGACGACGACTTCGGCGCCGTCCGCGAGCGGGAGGACTTCCGCGAGCTCGTGGAGGCCGCATGACCGACGGCTACACCGTCGCGAGCCTCGACGAGATCGAGATCCCGCCGCTCGCGAACACCGCCCGGTGGGCGAGTATCCGCCGGCACTTCGACATCCAGAGCTTCGGGGTCAACGCCTGGGCGGCGGACGAAGCCGGCCAGGACGTCATCGGCGAGCACGACGAGGTCACGGGCGGCGCTGCCGGTCACGAGGAGCTGTACCTCGTTCTCTCCGGGCGGGCGACGTTCACCATCGACGGGGAGATCGTCGACGGGCCGCCGGGGACGGTCGTCTTCGTCCGCGACCCGGCGGCCACGCGCCGCGCGGTCGCGGTCGAGCCCGGAACGCGCGTCCTCGCCGTCGGCGCGAAGCGGGGCGAGGCGTTCGCGCCGTCTCCGTGGGAGCGCTCCGCGCCGTCGTTCCCGTTCTTCGCGTCGGGTGACTACGAGAAGGCGCGCGAAGTGCTGGAGGAGGCGCACGCCGAGTTTCCGGACGATTCGGCCGTGCTCTACAACCTCGCCTGCGCCGAGAGCAGAACCGGCCGAACGGCCGAGGCCCTCGAGCACCTGCGCGCATCGGCGGATCAGAGTGAGCGCTATCGCGAGTTCGCCCGGACGGACACCGACTTCGACCCGATCAGGGACGAGCCGGCGTTCGCCCAGATCGTCGGCTAGCCGTCAGTCGTCGTCGCCGCCGCTCGAGCCGGAGCTCCCTGAGCCGCTCGAGCGAGAGTCGTCACCGCCGCGGCCGCGCCCTCGGCCGCGATGCTCGCTCTCGGTTTCTGTCGTCGTGGTGGCGGCCCGGGTCTCGGTTCGCGAGGTCGTGGTGTCGGCTCGCCTTCGCGTCCGAGCCGGCTCGGTCGTGGCCCCCCGCCGCCGCGCCGTCGTCGGCGCCAGACCCTCGCGCGCGTCGATGCTCGCCACCGGCTCGGCGACCGTGTCGCGGGCGATCACCTGCGCGGCGAAGCCGAGGCCGGCCGCGAAGACGAGCCCGAGGGCGCCGATGAGGACGATCCGCACGGATCCAGGCTAGACGCGGCCGGGTAAAGCCTCGTCCAAGCGCTCGTTCGGGATTTGCAAAGACGCCGGCGCGGCGCGAAACCGCACCTCGGCGCGGGCGCCTGCGGCCTCGCGGTTGGCGATCGACGCCGATCCGCCCCAGCGCCGCGCGAGCGTGGCGACGATGGCGAGGCCGAGCCCGGTTCCCGGCGACCCTCCGGCGCGGCTCCCGCGCGTGAAGCGCTCGAAGACTGCGTCCTCCTCTCCTGCCGCGAGGCCGGGCCCCTCGTCGGAGACCGTGATGACGACCTCGTCGCCCTCGCGCCCGCAGGCGAGCGTCACCGTGCCGCCGTCGGGCGAGTACACGAGCGCGTTCTCGACGAGGTTGTCGACGACGATTGCGAGATCCTCCTCGGAGACCGCGGCCGGCACGCGCTCCGAGCACTCGAGCTCGAGCCGATGGCCGCCTCTCGCCGCCGGCTCCTCCCAGCGCTCCTGGGCCCGCGCCAGCGCATCGGCGACGACCACCGCGGTTCGGGCTGGAGGCCGGTCGCCCTCCCGAGCGAGCGTCAGCAGCGCGGTCAGCAGCCGAGCGAGGCGCTCGACCTCCTTCTCCGCCGCCTGGAGCTCTCCCGAGAGCTCGGGCCCCGCTTTGAGCGAGGCCGCCTCGAGGCGCAGCCGAAGGCCGGTCAGCGGCGTTCGCAGCTGGTGCGAGGCGTTGGCGACGAACTCACGCTGGGCCACCAGCACGGCCCCGAGGCGCCCCGTCATGTCGTTGAACGCCTCGGCGACCTCGCGATTCTCCGTCGAGCCCTCCACCTCCGCCCGGGCGTCGAGGTCGCCCGCCTCGACCCGACGCGCGGTCGCCGCGAGCCGCTGGAGCGGGCGGGCGAGCGTCCCCGCCAGGAACCAGGCGAACGCAAGCCCGAGGACGAG
>DASTCG010000168.1:0-52964 GCA_035711385.1 Gaiellaceae bacterium | reverse complement strand
GGTCATCAGGACGAGCGGGCTGTTCCGGAGCCGGCCGTCCGCTTCCGCGTCGGCGAGCGCCAGGGGGATCGACCCGGAGGACGTATTCCCGTATCTGTCCACGTTCACGACAACGCGATCTTCCGCGATTCCGAGCTTCTTCGTCGCGTAGTCGATAATCCTCGTGTTCGCCTGGTGCGGGACGTACACGTCCACGTCGTCGATCGAACGGCCGACCTCGCCCAGCAGCGCCTCCGCCGAGGACACCATCACGCGCGTCGCGAACTTGAAGACCTCGCGGCCGTTCATCTTCACGAGCTTGTCCGGGTTCTCGAACGTGCGCGACCCGCTTCCCGGCAACCACAGGTGCTGCCCGCCACCGCCGTCGGCGCCGAGCTCGAACCCGAGGAACCCACCGTCCTCGACCCGCTCGAGCACGACGGCTCCCGCACCGTCGCCGAAGAGCACGAGCGTCGAGCGGTCGGTCCAGTCCAGGATATTCGAGAGCACGTCGCCGCCCACGACGAGCGCCTTGGTCGCCAGTCCCGACGAGACCATCGAGTGCGCCTGGGCGAGCGCGTAGACGAAGCCCGTGCACCCGGCGAGCAGGTCGTAAGCCGCCGCCTTCGGGGCCGGCAGGAGATCGCCGAGGAGCGCGCCCGTGGTCGGAAACATCATGTCCGGCGTCACCGTGGCGACGATGATCAGGTCGAGCTCCTCCGGCCGGACGCCGGCGTGGTCGAGCGCCTGGCGCGCCGCAGGAAGCGCGAGATCAGTCATCGCCTGCTCCGGCGCTGCGATCCGGCGCTCCTTGATGCCGGTGCGCTCGGTGATCCACTCGTCGGTGGTGTCGACGATCTCGGCGAGCTCGTCGTTCGTCAGCACGCGGTCGGGCGCGTAGGTGCCGAGCCCCGTGATCGAGACGGGCGCGCCGTTCGCCTGGCCGATCACTGTTCCACCGCGAAGGTGAGCGTTCCGCGCGCAGCGACCTCGCCGCCCACCGTCGCCGTCGCCTTTCCACGGCCGATCGGCCCGCGGACGCGTTCGAGCTCGCACGTCAGCTCGAGCTCGTCTCCCGGCACGACGACGCGCTTGAACCGGACGCCGTCGATGCCTGCGAAGAGCGCGAGCTTCCCGCGGTTTGCCTCCTCCGAGAGCACCGCCACGGCGCCCGCCTGCGCCATTGCCTCCACGATCAGGACGCCCGGCATGATCGGGCGGCCCGGGAAGTGCCCGGCGAGGTACCACTCGTCAGGCCGCACCTGCTTGCGGGCGACGACCTTCTCGCCGGGCCGGAGGTCGATGACCTCGTCCAGGAGCAGGAACGGGTCTCGGTGAGGCAGGATCGCCTCGATCTCGTGTCTCGAAAGGACGGCCACGTGCCGGATGAGTCTAGTGGCGAAACGGGCCCTCGCGACTCCCTGCGGCCCGAGGTCGTCGAGCCCCTGCTGCAAGGCGGGTTCGGCAGGCCGTACCGGTATCTCCGGCGATGCGCCTCCACCCAGCGCGAGCTCGAGCCGGATGCACCCGAAGGCGCCGTCGTCGCGACGGACGAGCAGACGGACGGACGGGGACGGCTCGGGCGCACCTGGCTCGCCGAGCCGGGGACGAGCCTGCTCTTCTCGCTCAACCTCCGTCCCACCATCGAGACGCCGCGCCTCCCCGAGCTGACGATCCTCGCGGGCCTCGCAGCTGCGCATGCGATCGAGGGAGAAACCGGGATCCGGCCGGACATCAAGCTGCCGAACGACCTGCTCGTCGGTGGCCGGAAGCTGGCCGGAATCCTGGCAGAGGCGCGCGAGGGCCGCGTCGTGCTCGGCATGGGCGTGAACGTCAACGTCGAGCTCGAGCACCTTCCCACGAACGTCGACCGTGAGCCGACCTCACTGCTCGCGGAGCTGGGCCGGCAAACCGGCCGGGCATCGCTCCTCGCAGCGATCCTGCTCGAGCTCGAGCGCCGCTACGACCGCTGGTTGCGCCGCTAGCGGAGCCGGACCCGAGGGCCGACGTTTGCGGCCGGGTCCTCGGCAAACGCCTCCAGCCGCACCGCACCCCGCCCGAGGACGACGGTGAACACCCCGGCCCGCGGGCGCCAGATCGTCGTCGCCACGCCGTCGGCCACGAAGGTCACGTGTGCGGGCTCGGAGAGGGAGACCCGGAGCGGCCGCCTGTTCACGACCTTCAGCTTCGGCTTCACACGATCGACCCGTACGGGAAGAAGCTGCTTGACGGGACCGGTGGAGTCCGTGACCGTCAGCGCGACCGAATAGGTGCCGTCCCGCACGCCGCCCGGCCAGAGCACGGCCTGTGGGCCGGCTGCGACAAACGAGTCGAGGACCGACACGACCTGGACCGATCCACGGCGAACCGTGAGCTGCGCGAATGCGGGCACCGAGAGGGTGAATGACGCCGTCAGCGCGTCGGCGCGGCCGTCCCCGTTCGGCGAGATCGCCTTCGGGACGATGCCGAAGTTCGACAGCGTGCGGCTCACGAGGACGTTGGTGGCGGCCGTCACCTCCCGTCCGGCCGCAGCGACGGCGACCATGATCCGGTAGCGGCCGTCGGGCATGCCGGCGCCGTTCCAGACGAAGGTATTGCGCCCCGCCGGCCGCGAACCGCTCTGCAGGAGCGCGATCAGCACCCCCTGCTCGGTCTGGAGCTCGATGCGCACGGGCGAGCGCCGGCTGAGCTGGAAGGTGATCGAGGTGGTGTCGGTGCGGCCGTCGCCGTTCGGCGTGAACCCGCTCGGCTCGGCTGCGAGCCCCTCGATCACCGCCGGACGGCCGGCCGCGCCGAGGGTCCCGGTCGCCGGACGGACGGCCACGCCGGCCGAGATTCGCCAGCGATACCCGGGAAGCGCCGCGAAGCGAGCGTCCCAGGTCCACCGCACCGTCGTCCCGAACCCGGAGCCGCTCGCGACCTGCTTGCCCGCCGGGTCCGTGATCGTCACGAGCCACGGAAGCGCAGTCGAGAGCCGGGCGGAGAAGCTGACGAACTGGCCGAGGCCCCCCTCCACCTCGGGCGCGTACAGCTTGGGCAGTCCCAGGCCGGCCGTCGAGGAGGCGAGCGAGCGAAGCTCGCCGTACACCCGCCCCGGGCAGGTCGTGAAGCCCGTGTCCCTATGGCCGGAGACGGCGCGGAGAAAGAGCGGCACGCCCTTGCGGTACTTCGGATTGCCCCCCGAGACGACCGGCGCGCTCGACAGGGGGTCGACGTGTGCGACGTCGAGCCGCCACGCGAGCAGGCGGACGAGCGCCGAGCGCGCCGCCGGCGTCTCCAGCCGGCTCGCGAAATTCCCGATGAGCGCGATCCCGACCGAGCCCGTGTTGAACCCCTGCGCGTGCGCGCCGACGACGTTCCGCTCGATGCCGCCGTACCGGCCCTCGAACACCTGCCCAAACCGGTCGACGAGGAAGTTGTAGCCGATGTCGTCCCAGCCGTTTCCGCGCACGTGATAGACGTAGATCCCGCGGACGATCGCAGCCGACTGTGCCGGCGTGGCGGGCTCGGCGCCGACGGTGTGGTGCACGAGGGCGGTCGTCAGCGTCTTCGCGATCACGGGGTCGTCCCGCCGGATCTTCTCGTTCGCGCCCCAGGCCTTCCGGGTGATGATCGCGGGGCTGCCCGCCATCTGGAGCGTCCGCCCGAGCGGCTCCTCCGGGCTCCACACGTAGCTCGCCCGCAACCGCGTCACCCGGCCGCGGACGCGGACCTCGAGGCGGCTCGACTCGCCAGTCCAGAGCGGCGCACCGAGATGCCAGCCGCGCAGGCGGCGGAGCTCGTCGGTGCCGCGGTCGGGAGCCTCGTCCGACTCGGCAACGACCGTCCGCCAGACGCTCCAGCCCGAGGCGTCGCGAGTCCTGAGCGCGAGGGATCCCGGCCCTTTCCAGTGCAGCCCGACGAGGTTGAAGCGTTCCGGCGCCGTGACGGAGGCGAGCGTGCGCTCGCCGCCCACGGGAAGCTCACGGGTCACGAGGGTGGCGTCCGCCCACGCGGAAGCCGGGAAGGCGAGGAGGACGAGGGCGGCGGCGAGAACCTTCATGAACGACCCCACGCCAGCGTCGCATCGTGCCGCCGGTAAGACAAGGGCTCTTGATAGCATCCTTACACCGTGAAAAACCGCTTTCTGCGGGGAGTTTTCACCGCATTGGCGGTAGCGGCGGTAGTTCCTGCGCTCGCCGCCGCGGCCACCTCCCAGCCACGCGTCCTGGCCGTTGAGTTCGACAACGACGTCAACCCGGTGACCGCCGACTACGTCGTCGACGAGATCAAGCGGGGAAACGCGGAGCACTACAACGCGGTGGTCATCTTGCTCGACACCCCGGGCGGGCTTGCGGACTCGATGAAGGACATCTACGAGGCCGAGCTCGCGTCGAAGGTGCCGATCATCGTCTACGTCTCGCCCGAGGGCTCCCGGGCGGCGTCCGCCGGCGTCTGGATCAGCCAGGCCGCGGATCTGCTGGCCATGGCGCCGCAGACGAACATCGGCTCCTCGACGCCGGTGAGCGTGGGCGGCACCGACATCCAGAAGGATCTGCGGAGGAAGGTCGTCAACGACGCCGCCGCCTCGCTCAAGGCGCTCGCCGGTGAACACGGTCGCAACGTGAAGTGGGCGGACGATGCCGTCCGCAAGGCCTCGAATCTCACTGCGCGCGAAGCGCTTCGCATGAACGTGATCGACACGATCGCGCCCGATCTCCCGACCCTCCTGAACAAGGTCGACGGGTGGAAGACGACGCCGAAGGGCCTCGTCCTCGACACGGCCGGCGCGAAGGTCGACCGCGTCGAGATGTCGCTGTGGACGCGGATTCTCGACACGCTCATCGACCCGAACATCATCGTGCTGATGATGTCTCTCGGCGTGCTCGGCCTCACGATCGAGCTCTGGAGCCCCGGCCTCATCCTCCCCGGGACCGTCGGGGCGATCTCCCTCGTGATCGGGCTCTTCGGCCTCCACGTGCTTCCCATCAGCTGGGCGGGCCTGCTGCTCATGGCGCTCGCCGTCGGCTTCTTCGTCGCCGAGGCGTTCGTCGTCAGCCACGGCGCCCTTGCCCTCGCCGGCGCGGTCTCCTTCGTCATCGGCTCGCTGATGCTCTTCGACCCGGCCGGCGAGCAGTACCAGGTCTCGCTCCAAGTCGCGATCGGCGTGGCGGCGACGATGGCGCTGATGGCCGGAATCGTCGTCGTGAAGCTCGTCCAGGTGCGGCGCGCAAAGGTCACGACGGGCCTGGAGGAGCTGATCGGCCAGGTCGGCGTCGTGCGCCAGACGCTCGACCCGGAGGGCCTCGTCTTCGTGCACGGCGAGCTCTGGCGCGCAAGGACCGACGGCGAGCCGGTCTTGCCGGGAGAGGAAGTTCGCGTCGAGCGGCTGGAGGACGACCTGAGTCTCACCGTCGCGCCGACCCCGTCGGCCGCGCCGGCAGTCACGCACCCCGCGTAGGATTCAGCCGTGGTCGCACTCATCGTCGTCGCGGTCGTCGCCGTCCTCCTCGTCATCATCCTCTCGGCGGCGATCAAGATCGCGCGCGAGTACGAGCGGGGCGTGATCTTCCGCCTCGGACGGCTGAAGTCGCCGCCGAAGGGGCCAGGTCTCTTCCTCCTCATCCCGATCGTCGACAAGATGGTGCGGGTCGACCTGCGCACGGTGACGCTCAACGTCCCGCCGCAGGAGGTGATCACGAAGGACAACGTCCCGGTCCGCGTGAACGCCGTTGCCTATTTCCGCATCATCGACCCGGAGAAGGCGATCGTGCAGGTCGAGAACTTCATGGTCGCGACGTCGCAGATCGCCCAGACGACGCTGCGCAGCGTGCTCGGCCAGCACATGCTCGACGAGCTGCTCGCCGAGCGGGACAAGATCAACGAGATCCTGCAGCGGATCATCGACGAGGCCACGTCGCCCTGGGGCGTCAAGGTCTCGATCGTCGAGGTGAAAGACGTCGAGATCCCGACCGGGATGCAGCGCGCGATGGCCCGCCAGGCCGAGGCCGAGCGCGAGCGGCGTGCGAAGGTCATCGCCGCCGACGGCGAGTTCCAGGCCTCCGAGAAGCTGAAGGATGCAGCCGAAGTCCTCGCGCAGAATCCGATGTCGCTCCAGCTCCGCTTCCTCCAGACCATGCTCGAGATCAGCTCTGAGCGCTCGTCGACGCTCATCCTGCCGCTTCCGCTGGACCTCTTCAGACCGATCCTGGACGCGGAATCGCGCCTGCGTCGCACCTGACCGACCTGCGAACGGACCCGCTCTCGGGTCGACAGGTGGTCGTCGCACCGGCTCGCAGCGGGCGGCCGGGCGCCTGGCTGCCTCCGCCCGAGCCGGCGACGCCGGACGAGCTCGAACGCTGCCCGTTCGACGCCGGCCGCGAGGACCGCACGCCGCCGGAGACGCTCAGGCTCGGCGAGCCGTGGGAGGTCCGTGTCGTGCCCAACCTCTACCCCGCTTTCGAGCGCCAGGAGGTCGTCGTCCACACGCCCGAGCACGTCCGCTCCTTCGCCGACCTGCCGGAAGAGCAGGTGGAGCGGATCGCGGAGGCATGGCAGCTACGGATGGAGGCCGCCGAGGCCGAGGGCTTCCCCTACGTCCACGCGCTTGTCAACGAAGGACGGCTGGCGGGATCGAGCCTGCCCCACAGCCACTCGCAGCTCGTCTGGCTTCGCGAAGAGCCGCCGGCCGTCGCCGGCGAGAACCCGCACGGACTCGAGCAGCTTCTGGCCCATGCCGAGCTCGTCGTCCTCGAGCACGAGGGGGCGACGGCCGTCGCCCACCACGCCGGCGCGGCACCCTACGAATGCCTCGTCGCCGGCGGCTCGCTCGCAGCTCGACTCGGCGCCCTGCGCCGGATCGCCGGGAGGCTGTGCGAGCTCGAGGGGCCGTTCGCCTGGAACGCGTGGCTGCACGCCCGCCCGGAGCACGTCCACTTCGTTCCGCGCCTGACCGCGCTCGCAGGACTCGAGCTCGGCGGCGGCCTCTACGTGAACGTCGTCCCCCCGGAACATGCGGCCGAGCGTCTCAGGCAGTGATCGAGACCTCGCGCTTCTCGCGCTCGCGGAACCGGCGGGCCGCCTCGATGGCGGCTCCGAGATTCAGACCCTTATCCTTGGCCTGCTTGATCAGCATCACTGTCTCGACGGCATCCATGTCGTAGATCCGCTGCTTGCGGCCCTTGGTCGGGATCTGCGCCTTGTTCGTCCAGTAGTCCAGCTGCATCTTCGAGATGCCCGCGATCTGGCAGACCTGTCCGAGGTAGAGCTCCACCTTCTCAAGGTGCTCCGCGATGTCGATCGGTTCGAGAAGATCCGCTTGTGTTGTTGGAGGCATACGGCACCCTTGTTCGATTGACCTACGACCCCTGCACGACTGTAGCGCTTAGGTCGCGAGTTGCCTAGAGAAATGTGCGTGAACCCTCGCGAAACTGGCGGCGGCAGGTCGAAAACCTACTCCACTGCCGGCGCCGAGGCCTCGACAACCTCCGCCGTCGCCTCCGACTCGACGACCGGCGCGAGCGCGGAGACCTGCTCACCCTCGCGGAGCCGCATGACGATCACGCCCTGCGTCGAGCGGCCGAGCCGCTTCACGTCCTCGACCGGCATCCGGATCACCGTGCCGCCGGTCGAGATGAGCATCACCTGGTAACCGTCGCGCACGACCCTGGCGCCGGCCAGGTGCCCCTTTTCCTCTGTCAGCTGCACGGTCTTGACGCCCAGCCCGCCGCGGCCCTTGATCGGGTACTCGTCCACCCGGGTCCGCTTGCCGAACCCGTTCTCGGTCACGACGAGCAGGTCGGCATCGTTCTCGGCCCTTGCGATCGCGATCACCGAGTCGCCGGCGCGCAGGTTCATCCCGCGCACGCCGCCCGTGGCGCGGCCCATCGGGCGGGCCTCGCTCTCGTGGAAGCGGATCGCCTGGCCCCTGCACGACACCATGAGGATGTCGTCGTCGCCGTCGGTGTGCACCACTCCGACCAGCTCGTCGCCGTCCCGGAGGTTGATCGCGATGATCCCGTCGGCCTTGAGCGGCGTGTTGAAGTCCTCGAAGCGGCTCTTCTTGACGATTCCGTTCTTCGTCGCGAGCGTGAGGTACTCAGCCTCCTTGAAGTCGCGCGTGGCGATGACGGCGCGCGTCGTCTCACCCTGGCTGTAGGGCAGGAAGTTCGGAATCGCGCGGCCCTTCGACTGGCGGCTCCCGAGTGGCAGCTCGTGCACCTTCAGTCGGTAGACCTTTCCGACGGAGGTGAAGAAGAGGATGTAGTCGTGCGTCGAGGCGACGAAGAGGTGCTCGATGTAGTCGTCGTCCTTGAGCTCCATCCCCATCACGCCGATGCCGCCGCGGCGCTGCTCGCGGTAAGTCGTCACCGGCAGCCGCTTGATGTAGCCCGAGTGCGTGATCGCGATCACCATGTCCTCCTCCGCGATCAGATCCTCGATCTCGATCTCGCCCTCCGCAGCCACGATCTCCGTTCGCCGGTCGTCGTTCTTGCCGTAAATCGACTTGATCTCGAGCAGCTCCTCGCGGATGAGCGCGTCGATGCGAGCCTCGTCGCCGAGGATCGCCCGAAGCTCCGCGATGCGCTCCTGAAGATCGGCGAACTCCTCCTCGATTCGCTTGCGCTCGAGCCCGGTGAGGCGCTGAAGGCGGAGGTCGAGGATCGCCTGGGCCTGGATCTCGCTGAGGTCGAACTCGCGCTGAAGTCCCTCGCGCGCCTCGTCCGGGTCCGCCGACCCGCGGATCAGCGCGATGACCGCGTCGAGATTGTCGAGTGCCGTCAGGTAGCCCTGGAGGACGTGCGCTCGGGCCTCGGCCTTCCGCAGCTCGAACTTCGACCGGCGGGTGATGACCTCGCGCTGAAAGTCGAGGTAGTGCTGCAGCATGTCCCGAAGAGACAGCGTCTTGGGGACGCCATCGACGAGCGCGACGGCGTTGAACCCGAAGGTCGACTGGAGCGGCGTGTGCTTGTAGAGCTTGTTCAGCGCGACCTGCGGGATCGCGTCGCGCTTGAGCTCGATCTGGATGCGCATGCCGGACCGGTCGGAGTGGTCGGCGAGGTCCGAGACCTCCGTCAGCACCTTGTCGTTCACCAGGTCGGCGATCTTCTTGATGACGCCGGCGTCCCCGCCCTTCTTCACGCCGTAGGGCAGCTCGGTGACGATGATGGCCGACTTGCCGCCGCGGAGCTCCTCCACGTGGGCTCGGGCCCGCATCACGATCCGGCCGCGTCCGGAGCGGTAGGCCTCGCGGATCCCGTCCCGTCCGAGGATGATCCCGCCGGTCGGGAAGTCGGGGCCCTTGATGTGGCGCGTCAGCCGGTCGACGTCGATCTGCGGGTCGTCGATCAGCGCGACGACCGCGTCGATCACCTCGCCGAGGTTGTGCGGCGCGATGTTCGTCGCCATGCCGACGGCGATGCCGGAGGAGCCGTTGACGAGCAGGTTCGGGAAGCGCGACGGGAGAACGGACGGCTCGCGGCGCGACTCGTCGTAGTTCGGCTGGAAGTCGACCGTGTCCGCGTCGATGTCGCGTAGCAGCTCGGTCGCAATGCGCGAGAGACGCGACTCCGTGTACCGCATCGCGGCCGCCGGATAGTCGTCGATGTTCCCGAAGTTGCCCTGTCCCTCCACGAGCGGGTAGCGCATCGAGAAGGGCTGTGCGAGACGGACGAGCGTGTCGTAGATCGCCGTGTCGCCGTGCGGGTGGTACGAGCCCATGACGTCACCGACGATGCGAGCCGACTTCTTGAACGGCCGGTTCGGCTGCATGCCGGCCTCGTGCATCCCGTAGAGGACGCGCCGGTGCACCGGCTTGAGCCCGTCGCGCACGTCCGGCAGGGCACGCGCGACGATCACGCTCATTGCGTAGTCGAGGAAGCTCGAGCGGAGCTCCTGCTCGAGGTCGCGCGACTCGATCCGGCCGGCGCCGAACGGTTCGACGCTAGACATCGAGGAAGCGGACGTCCCGTGCGTTCTGCTCAATGAAGAGCCGGCGCGGCTCCACTTGGTCGCCCATCAGCATCGAGAAGGCCAGGTCGGCCGCAGCCGCGTCCTCCACCTCGACGCGGATCAGCATGCGGTTCTCCGGGTTCATCGTCGTCTCCCAGAGGTCCTCGGCGTCCATCTCGCCGAGACCCTTGAAGCGGCCGATCTCGATCCCGTCCTTGGCGAGGTCGAGCACCTGGTGCCGGAGCTGCTCGAACGTCTCCGCGGTCCGAGACTTCTTCCCGAGCGAGATGGTGAACGGCGGCGGGCCGGCGAGCTCGACCAGGCGGGCGTACGAACGGGCGAGGCTGGCGTAGTGCGGCGAGGCGAGCAGTTCGACGGGCACGACCACGTGGCTCGCCGCGCTCGTCTCCCGCTCGATGATCTTGACCCGGAACGACTCGGCCGAGCGCTCGACGAGGTCGAGGTCGTAGCCGTCGGTGTCCATCCCTCCGAGCGCGGCCTCGAGGTCGGCCCCGGCGTCCGCGCCCTCGATCAACCGGTGCTCGATGAGGAAGTTCACGGTCGGGGCCCCGTAGTCCGCGCGCAGGCGCGCCGCCCAGCCCTCGAACTCGGCAAGGGCGGTCGTGAACCGCTTGTAGCGCGTCTCGGTCAGCTTGAACGTCGACCCGTTGCGGTCGGAGACCTCCATGTCCTTGATCCGCTCGCGTACGAGCAGGTCCTCGAACTGCGACTCCTTCTCGACGTAGATCTCCTGGTTGCCGATCTTCACGCGGTAGAGCGGCGCGGCGGCGATGTAGACGTGGCCGGCCTCGACGAGCTCCTTCATCTGCCGGTAGAGGAAGGTGAGGATCAGCGTCCGGATGTGGGCGCCGTCGACGTCGGCGTCGGTCATGACGATGATCCGGTGGTACCGGAGCTTGTCCATGTCGAACTCATCGCCGATCCCGGTGCCGATCGCGGTGATCATCGACTGGATCTCCTGGTTCGAAAGCACCTTGTTGATCCGGTTCTTCTCGGAGTTGATGACCTTGCCCCGCAGAGGGAGGATCGCCTGGTTGACCCGGTTGCGGGCCTCGACGGCCGAGCCGCCGGCCGAGTTGCCCTCGACGAGGAAGAGCTCGGCCTCCTCGGGGTCGTTGATCTGACAGTCGGCGAGCTTCCCCGGAAGCGAGGAGCTCTCGAGCGCGCTCTTCCGGCTCAGCTGGCGCGCCTTTCTGGCGGCCTGGCGCGCATTCCGCGCCGCCAGGGCCTTCTGGACGATCTGCTTCGCGTCGGAGGGGTTCTCCTCCAGGAACTCCGCGAGCCGCTGGTTCACGGTCTGCTCGACGAGGCCGCGCACCCACGGGTTCCCCAGCTTGGTCTTGGTCTGGCCCTCGAACTGCGGATCGCGCAGCTTGACGGAGATGACGGCGACGAGCCCCTCGCGGGCGTCCTCCCCCTCGAGGTTATCCTCCTTCTCCTTGATCAGCCCCTTGTCGCGGGCGTACTTGTTCACCGTCCCGGTCAGGGCCGCCTTGAAGCCGGACAGGTGGGCGCCGCCCTCCGTCGTGTTGATGTTGTTCGCAAAGGAGAAGACGGACTCCACGTAGGAGCCGTTCCACTGCATAGCGACCTCGACGTTGCCGTTCTCCATCGAGCCCTCGAGGTAGACGATCCGCTTGTGGATCGGCTCCTTCGCAGCGTTCACATGCGCAACGAAGTCCTTGATCCCACCCTCGTAGTGGAACTCGTGCCGGACCTCGCCTTCGCGCTCGTCGACGAGGACGATCCGCAGGCCACGCGTCAGAAAAGCCGTCTCACGGAGCCGCTGGACGAGGGTCTCCAGTGACCACTCGAACTCGTCCTCGTCGAAGATCTCCAGGTCGGGCAGGAACGTGATGATCGTGCCCGTGTCCTTCTTGCCCGAGGTCTTGCCGACGACCTCGAGCTCGGTCGTCGCATCGCCGCGGGCGAAGTCCTGGCGGTACACCTTGCCGTCGCGACGGACCTCGACCTTCAGCCATTCGGAGAGCGCGTTCACGACCGAGATGCCGACACCGTGGAGCCCACCGGAGACCTTGTAGCCCTCGCCGCCGAACTTCCCGCCGGCGTGGAGCTTCGTCATCACGACGGTCACTGCGGGCAGGCCCTGCTCGGCCATGACGTCGACGGGAATCCCCGAGCCGTTGTCGGCCACGGTGACGGAGTTGTCCGGATGGAGCGTGACCTCGATGCGGTCGGCGCGGTCTGCGAGCGCCTCGTCGACGGAGTTCGCAACCACTTCGTAGACGAGGTGGTGGAGCCCCCGAGACCCCGTCGAGCCGATGTACATGCCCGGCCGGAGACGAACGGGCTCGAGGCCCTCGAGAACCGTGATGTCCTTTGCGGTGTACGCTGCCTCTGCCACGAAAAAAGCCCTGCAAATACGCGCCTTCAGGGCTGAGGTAAGTCTACCAGACGGAGCGGTCGTCCGGCGGCCTGGCGAGGCTTGCGGCGGCCGCTCGAGCGATAAGTTCGCGCAGTTTTTCGTCCTCGATCCCGGCTGCGAGCTGCTCGCCTGCAAATCGGTGCTGCTCCGTGACGGTCGGGGTCTTCTTCCGGTGGCTTTCCGGCCCATCGGAGCCGTGCTCGGGCAACGGTCCCGGGGCGAATCGAAGCCGTTTCGGTGCCGATGGGCCTAGCGCCTCCCCAAGCCGCGTGGCCAGCGTCGACTCGAGCAGGCCGAGCTCGAAGGCCCACGCCGAAGAGCTCGTAGCCACGTGCAGCGTCCCGTCGCGGGCGATCCGCGCCGGCCAGGCGTTCTCGGAGATGTGGGGGCCGACGCTCTGCGGCCAGACCGTGACGACGTCGGCGATCACCCCCGCCGACCCGAAGCGATCCAGCTCGCGGCGCACGTCCTCGCCGAGGCGCTCCGGCTTCACGAGACCACCTCCGCCTTCCCCGGCACGACCTCGACCAGGACGTCGGGCGAGCTCGGCAACGCGCCCGTCGACGTGGCGGTCAGGAACGCCTGCTGACCCGGTGTGCGGAGTCGACCGGCCAGGATCTGACGACGCTCCGGATCGAGCTCGGAGAGCACGTCGTCGAGGAGCAGGAGCGGCGGAGCCGGGCCGCGCTGCACGAGAAGATCGGTCTCGGCAAGAAGCAGGGAGAGGACGGCGAGCCGTTGCTCGCCCTGCGAGCCGAAGCTGCGCAGGTCACGTCCCCCCGCGAGGATCGCCACATCGTGCAGGTGCGGGCCGAGGCCGGTGAACCCGCGGGCGAGGTCCTGCTCCAAGCGGGCATCGAGCTGCTCTTCGCCGGCGGGCTCGCCCTCGTATCGCAGCTCACCCCCCTCGAGGCGGAGCTCGGCCGCGGCGGCGGCAAACGCCGGCGAAAGCAGCTCTACGAGCTCGCGTCGTGCGACCACGAGCTTCTGACCGAGCTCGGCGACCCTCGACGTCCACGGGGCGAGCGCCTCACGCGTGGACACGCCGGCGGCGATGCGCCGGATTGCCCCGTTGCGCTGGGCCAAGGCGGCGGCATAGTCGGTCGCCGCGCCGGAGCGGCTCGGGAAGAGCCGGCCGAGCGTCCTGTCGAAGTACGCACGGCGGACGGCAGGGCCGCCCTTGACGATCGCCAGCCGATCGGGCGTGAACACGAGCGTCGGCAACCGAGTACGAAGCTCCTCGGCGGCACGAAGTGGGGCACCGTTCAGCTTCGCCCGCTTCGCTTCGCCGAACCGGAGCGTCAGCTCGACGCCGACCGGCGCTCCTCCGTGCTCTCCCGCGAGGCCGATTCGTGCTCCCTCCTCACCGAACCTGATCAGCTGAGCATCCGACCGCGTACGTGGCGAGAACCCCTGCGTCGCGACGTGCAGGCTCTCAAGCAGGTTGGTCTTTCCGGCCCCGTTCGGCCCGACGGCGAGGACCAGCCCCTGCGCGAGCGAAAGCTCGAGCCTGGCGTAGGAGCGGTAGTCGCGGAGCGAGAGCGCCTCGACGATCAGCCTGCGAGGCGGATCGGCATGATCAGGTAGGAGAAGTCGTCGCCCTCTCCCTGGACCACCGCCGGTCGGAGCGAGCTGATCAGCTTCAAGCGCACCTCGTCGCCGTCCACCGACTCGAGCCCGTCGCGGAGGAATTCGGGGTTGAAGCCGATCTCGAGCGGCTCCGCTGCGTACGGCGCCGGCATCGTCTCGCGCGCCTCGCCGACGTCTTGCGTCTGCGCCGAGACGGTCAGCTCACCCTCGGCGAAGCGAAGCCGGATCGGGGCATTTCGCTGCGCCATCACGGCGACTCGCCGGACGACGTCGAGAAGCTCCTCGCGCTGGAGGCCGAGTTCGTGCTCGAACGTCTCCGGAAGGAGCTGGCGATAGTTCGGGAACTGGCCCTCGATCCGCCGCGTGGTCAGCAGGACGCCGTCCGTCGCGAAGACGACCTGGTTCTCGAGCACTCCGATCTCCAGCCCGCCGGCACCCTGAGCGATGCGGGCGAGCTCCGTGAGCGCTCGTGCAGGCACGATCGCGTCCAGCTCGGGGCCGGGAGAGCTCGTCGATGTCTCCTTGACCGCTAGCCGGTAGGAGTCGGTGGCCGCCATGACCAGTTTCTCGCCCTCGAATCGGACGAGGATTCCCGTCAGCACGGGCCGTGACTCGTCACGCGACGCCGCTCGGCTGACGCGGCCGGCGGTCTCGAGAAACGCATCCGCATCGACCGATACCAACTCGACGCCGGACGTCTCCGGCAGACGAGGGAAATCCTCGGCGTTGTACGTGTTCAGCCGGTAGGTCGCCGGCCCACTCACGACCTCGACCACGCCCTCTCCTGGGCGCTGCTCGATCGTCACGCCGTCGGCGGGCAGCAGCCTGGCGAGATCGGCGAGCAGCTTGCTGGGAACGACGACCGAGCCCTCCGACTCCACCCCGGCCGGGAACGACGACCGCAGCGAGACCTCCATGTCGGTCGCGGCCAGCTCGAGGCGGCCCTCCGACGCACGCAACAGAATCCCGGCGAGGACCTGCACGGTCGTTCGCGTCGAGGCGGCGCGCGAGACGATGCCGAGCTGCCTCGTGAGCTCCTCGCGCGGGACGGAGATCTTCAGCGCGCTTCCTGTAACCACAGCTTCTACTTCGATCATTTAAGAAAGAAAAGGTTGTAGTAGCAGTAGGGAGTGTGAATCCCGGGGAAGACGGCGCAATGTCGCTCGGGAAGCCGCATTCGCCTGGGGACGGCGACTGGGGGAAAACCGGTGGTTTGAACAGGCCGCTCGGGGAGCGCTCATGGTCTCCACAGTTCTACCCCGCCTGCTTGATTCGTGCGGTCAGTTCTTGCACGAGGTTGTACACAGAGCGGTCCTCGCGGATCAGACGCGCGATCTTCGAGGTCGCGTGGATCACGGTCGTGTGGTCGCGTCCGCCGAAGTGCCGGCCGATACGCGGGAGGGAGGAGTCGGTGAGCTCGCGGGAGAGGTACATCGCAACCTGTCGCGGATAGACGATGTTCTGCGAGCGCCGGTCGCCGATCAGCTCCTCCTTCGAGAGGCCGAAACGCTCGGAGACCTCGTCCTGGATGCGTTCGATCGAGACCTGCGCTGCCTCACCTTGCGGGAAGACGTCTCTGAGGACGTCCTGGGCGAGCTCCACGGTCATCGGGCGGCCTGTGAGCGACGAGAACGCGACAACGCGCGTGAGCGCACCCTCGAGCTCCCGGATGTTTGTGGACACACGGCCGGCGATGAAGGTGAGGAGTTGCGGGTCGGCGAGCTGGATCCCGTCCGTTCGCGCCTTCTTCTGGAGGATCGCGATCCGGGTCTCGAGGTCGGGCGGCTGGATGTCGGTCATGAGCCCCCATTCGAAGCGGGAGCGCAGCCGCTGCTCGAGCGTCGCAATCTGACGCGGCGGCCGGTCCGACGAGATCACGATCTGTTTGCCGGCCTCGTAGAGCGTGTTGAAGGTGTGGAAGAACTCCTCCTGGATTCGCTCCTTGTGCTCCAGGAACTGGATGTCGTCGATCAGCAGCACTCCGTAGGTCCGATAGCGCTGCTTGAACCCCTCGATCCGCTTGTCGCGGAGCGAGTTGATGAAGTCGTTCATGAAGCGCTCGCTCGTCACGTAACACACCGAGAGGTCGCGCGAGTGCTCGCCGATGTAGTGGCCGATCGCCTGGAGCAGGTGTGTCTTCCCGAGCCCCGTGCTGCCGTAGATGAAGAGGGGGTTGTAGGCCTGTGCCGGCGCCTCGGCGACGGCGAGGGCGGCGGCGTGCGCAAAGCGGTTCGAGGAGCCGATGACGAACGAGTCGAAGTTGTACTTCTCGTTCAGGCCCTCGACGCGTGACGGCTCGGCGACCTCGTGCGGATGGTCGGCCTCGGCACCGTCGAACTCGACAAGCCGTACCGAGAGGTCGATGCGTCGTTCGTGGCCGGTGGCGTCGCGAACGGCGGCGTCGATGAGGCCGAGGAAGTGGCTCTCGATCCACTCGCGCGTGAAGTCGTTCGGAACCGCCAGCACGAACGACTCGTCGGAGAGATCGAGGCCCGCGGCCTCAGAGAACCACGTGCGGTAGGTCTTGTCGTTGAGCGCTGCTCGCAGCCGCTCTGAAACCTCGGTCCACAGATCCTCTGCAGTGAGCAACTGCTGGTGCTCCACGCTGAGTGTTCGATCCTCCCTTGCGCTGCCGGAAAGGGGCGAGCATAGCAGTGTCCGACCAGCGGTTCAAAGGCTTCCGCAGTGCGTCGATGGGTCGGGAAAATCAATCGATTTGCAGGGCTTTCCCGAGCTTCCCCAGCTCGCTCCACAGGTGTGGATACTTGTGCCTCACGCGGCGTATTCAACCCGGAAAACAGTCGCCTCGCAGGGCGTTTCCCCAGCCGGTGTTGTCAACACAGACTGTGGAAAAGCCCACACACAATCGGCTCTCTATACTGGCGCCGCCCTCTCGGGCAGACTCCCTCTCTTCCCACCCGACTGTGAAACGGACCTATCAGCCCAACGTGCGACGACGGAAGCGCCGGCACGGCTTCCGGCAGCGGATGGCGTCGAAGGCCGGACGCGCAATCCTCAAGCGGCGCCGGGCGCGCGGCCGGAAGCGCCTGTCCGCCTAGCGGGCGACGTCCCGCCGCCGTGCATCGCCGCAACCGCCTCTCGCGCTCCCGCGACTTCGACGCCGTCTATCGACAGGGGCGGTCGGTCTCGACGCGCTACCTCGTTCTGTACCGCTTCGAGCGAGAAGGAGACGAAGACGGTGACGCCCGCCTCGGGATCGCAATCCCGAAGAAGATCGGGAGCGCGGTGACGAGAAACCGGATCAAACGCCGGCTTCGGGAGGCGTGGCGGGCGCTTCTGCCCGAGATCCAGGCGGGCACCGACTACGTCGTCCTCGTCAGGGCGCCGCTCGCCGAGGCAGAGGAGAGCCGTGGGGCCGACTGGCTGCAGGAGCGGCTCGAAGAGGTGCTCGGAAAGGCCCGGGCGTGAAGTACGTCGGCATCGCCGGGGTCTGGGCGTACCGGATCACCTTCGGAGCTCTCTTCCCGGCTTCTTGCAAGTACCACCCGTCGTGTTCGCAGTACGCGATCGATGCCCTGCGCCGGTACGGGCTCGTTCGAGGGTCGGTCCTCGCCGGGTGGCGGCTGCTCCGCTGTAACCCGTGGAGCCACGGAGGGGTCGACTACGCGGAGGATCAGCGCCTGTTCCGGTGATCGGCTTCCTCTCCATTCTGACCCCGATCGAAGACGTCCTGACGTGGATGCTCGAGTGGCTGCACACGACGCTCGGTTTCACCTGGGCGTGGTCGATCGTCGCGCTCACGATCATGGTGCGGATGCTGCTCGTCCCGTTGACCGTCAAGCAGATCCACTCCATGCAGCGGATGCAGCAGCACCTCCCGGAGATGAAGGCGATCCAGAAGCGCTACAAGGACGACCGCAAAAGGCAGAACGAGGAGCTCATGAAGTTCTACCGGGAGAACCAGATCAACCCGGCCGCCTCGTGTCTGCCGATCATTCCGCAGATCCCGATCTTCTTCGCTCTTTACTTCGTGCTGCGCGGGTTCGAGAAGGAGATCTTCCCCAAGTATCCGCAGTCCCAGCTCGGATGGCTCGGGTTCGTGCCCGACATCACGGACAACATCACCGCGCACTGGTCGGGTTACGTGCTGCTCGCCGTCTACCTTGCGAGCCAGGTCGCGTCCACATGGTTCATGCCGGCTCAGAGCCGGAGCCAGCGGATCATCTTCCTTTTCCTCCCGTTCGTCTTCATCGTCTTCATCCTCAACCCGCCGGGCGGCACGACGTTCCCGGTCGGCCTCCTCATCTACTGGATGACGACGAACCTGTGGACGGTGGGACAGGGGATCGTGACCCGCGGTCTTCGGCAACAGACCGTCGCGCCTCCGGCGAAGCGGTCGTCGCGGACGCCTCCCAAGGCGGAGCGCGAGGGTGCCGACGGGCAACCTCCTGCCGAGGCGGCGGCGGAGGCGCCCAAACCGGCCGGTCAACCGCGCCGCGTCAAGCGGAAGCGAAAGCGGGGCGCTCGGCGGTGACCGAGGAGCTCAGCGTCGAGGCGACCGGAGAGACGGTCGGCGAGGCGAAGTGGGCGGCGCTCCGGGAGCTCGAGCGGCTGCATCCGGCGCTCGACAAGGCGGCGGTTCGCTTCCAGGTCGTCGCCGAGGGTGAGCGCGGGCTTCTCGGCATCGGGTACACGCCCGCCAGGGTGGTGGCCACTGTCGACACGGACGGCTCTTCCGCGCAGGGACCACCGCCGGACGAGAGCGAGGCGGCTGCACTCGTGCGGGAGCTCGTGAACGCCATCGCAGCCGGCATGGGCGTGCTGTGCCGCGTCGATGTCGAAGAGGGGGACAGCGGGGTTGTCGCAACCTGCTCCGGCCGCGATCTCGGCCTTCTGATCGGTCGTCACGGGCAAACGATCGATGCCGTCCAGTACCTCGTGAACGCAATTCTCGCCCGTCGCTTCCCGGGGACGATGGCCGTTGTCGACGCGGCGGGATATCGCGCGCGCCGCGAGGCGTCTCTGAGTGCGATGGCCCGCCGGGCCGCGGACGACGCTCTCCGTCGCGGCGGCCCGGTCGAGCTCGAGCCGATGACGGCGGTCGAGCGCAAGATCGTCCATCTCGAGCTCAAGGAGATGCCCGGCGTGGAGACGACGAGCGAGGGAACCGAGCCCAATCGATTCGTCGTCGTCTTTCCTGCGGGTGTCGAGTAGCCGGGGAAACCCTCCGGTTTCCCCAGACCCCTTCCCGCTGTCTGCTGCCGCGGCCGAGCTCCTTCAGCGCTGGATCGCCGTCGTGGTCTCGACCCCGGGCCTGACCTCCATTCGCGACCCGGGCGAGGCGCGACGGATGCTGCTCGAGGACAGCCTCCGTGGCGCCGGCGTCGTCGGAGAGCTCGAGGGCCCGATCGTGGACGTCGGGTCGGGCGGCGGCGCTCCTGGCATTCCTCTCGCCGCCGCGCTGCCGGAGCGAGACGTGACGCTGCTGGAGGCCGAGCGGCGGAAAGCGGACCTCCTCCGCCGCTGGATGCACGAGCTTCCGAATCTTCGCGTCGTCTGGGGTCGTGCCGAGGAGCAGGAGGTCGACCGGTTCGGCGTTGCGGTGGCGAAGGCGCTGGCGCCTCCGCCCGTTGCTGTCGAGTGGGTGCTGCCGCTCGTCCGTCCCGGAGGCGCCGCCGTCCTCTGGGTGGGCCCGACCGCCGATCTCGGCGCGGTCTTCCGCGTATCCGAGCTGCTCGCGGGCGGCCGGCCGCAGGAGCGTGACGGCCTCCTCGTCGTTCCCAAGGTCGGGGCTACGCCGGCGGGCTTTCCGCGCCGCCCGGGGATGGCCAGGAAACGTCCGTTGGCGTGAGTACCGTGCCTATGCGTTGGCGGTCTACGCGCTCGCAAACCAGAAGGGCGGCGTCGGGAAGACGACGACCGCGGTCAACCTCGCCGCCTGCCTGGCCGAGGCCGGCGAGCCGACGCTGCTGATCGACCTCGACCCGCAGGCGAACGCCACCTCGGGGCTCGGCGAGCGAGCCAACGGGCACTCGAGCTTCGATCTCCTTGACGGTGCACGAGCCACCGAGCTGGCCGCCCGAACTCGGTTTGCCAACCTCGAGCTGATCCCGTCTCGGAGCGATCTTGCCGGCGCCGCCGCCGAGCTCGCGCACCGTGGGAACGGCGAGCGCTACCTCGCGGAGTCGCTGAGCGGCGTGGCCGACCGGTACCGATTCGTCTTCCTCGACTGTCCGCCGTCGCTCGGGCCGCTGACGATCAACGCCCTGGCCGCGGCCGACCGCGTGCTGGTTCCCGTGCAGGCCGAGTACTACGCGCTCGAGGGCGTTGCCCAGATCCTCGGTTCGATCGAGGCCGTGCGGGCCCGGCTGAATCCTCGGCTGACGATCGCCGGCTTGCTGCTGACGATGGTCGACGGCCGCACGAACCTCGCAGCCGAGGTCGGCGGCGAGCTCGAGCGGCATTTCGGCGCGCTGCTGTTCAAGACGCGCGTGCCGCGCTCGGTGCGCATCGCCGAGGCCCCCAGTCACGGGCTGCCGGTGATCGCCTACGACCGCAACTCGGCGGGCGCCGATGCCTACTGGAAGGCGGCGATGGAGCTTGTCGAGCGCAGCTAGCCCGAGAAGAGGCCTGGGCCGCGGCCTGGAGGTGCTGATCGGCGGGCGTCCGCCCGCCGAGCTCGCGAACCTCGCGGTCGAGGCCGTCCATCCCAACCCGAAGCAGCCGCGTCGCCGGCTCGACCACGAGGCGACGGCGGGCCTTGCGGACTCGATTCGCGCCCAGGGCGTCGTCCAGCCGATCGTCGTCCGCTCACGGCGGGAGGGCGGCTACGAGCTGATCGCAGGTGAGCGGCGCTGGCGAGCGGCGCAGGAGGCCGGGCTCGCCACGATCCCGGCTGTGGTTCGCGAGAGCGGGGACCGGGACGCGCTTCTGCTCGGGCTCGTGGAGAACGTCGCCCGCGAGCAGCTGTCGCCGGTCGAGGAGGCGCGGGCCTACGCGCTCCTCACCGACGAGTTCGACCTCGGTCTCGGCGAGATCGCCGAGCAGGTCGGCCGCTCGAAGCCTTCGGTCTCGAACCGGATGCGCCTGCTCGACCTTCCGGAGGACGTGCTGGCGATGCTCGAGCGGAACGAGTTGAGCGAGGGCCATGCGCGTGCGGTGCTGGCGGTGCCGGATCACGAGGAGCGGCGGCGCCTCGCCCGCGAGATCGTCAGGCGCGGCCTCTCCGTCCGGGAGGCGGAGCGCGCGGCGCGCTGGGCCGGCGCTCGCCGGCGGCCGCGGAGGGCGGCCCGCACACCCGCTGACCCCGTGCTCGCCGATCGGGCGCGGACCGTGGCCGAGCGCCTCACGGGACGCCCGGCCCGCGTCCGCGGCGGGAAGCTCGAGATCTCGTTCGGGAACGACGTGGAGCTCGCCGAGCTCGTCGAGGCCCTGGAGCGCGTAAGCCCGTAACCGTTGTGCGGGGGCGTTCGTTGTCCCTTATGTGCTCGGACTCTGGCAACAGGACCTCGAGTGGCTCGAGACGATCTCGCAGGACGAGGACGCCCGCGCGCTCTTCCTGCGGATGGCCCATCTCTCGCAGCAAGGCCGGCTCGAGCCCTTCCTGACCGAGCTCGCCTGTGACGACGAGCTGGACGAGCAGACGAAGGGGACGGTCGCAGAGCTGGCGGGCGACACGGCGTTTCTCCTCGCTGTCGCCGACTACCTCCGCGAGACTCACGTCCGGCATTAAAGGCTCGGTACTAGCTGGAAACCTCTGGGTTTCCCAGGCCCCTTCCACCGCCCGCTTCGCGGGCATCACTCCGTGATGGGCGATCGTGGATTCGAACCACGGACCTCCGCCTTATCAGAGCGGCGCTCTAACCAACTGAGCTAATCGCCCGCGAGCAGGCGATGGTAGCGCACGACTCAACCAGGTTTCGCGGAGGAGCTCGGCGCTAACATCAGAACGGGTCGCGCATGCACGAGATGGTCATCTATGGCGTCAGCTTCGACTTGGTGGGGAAGCAGCCCATCGTGCTTCTGAAGACCGCCGACGGGAACAAGTTTTTGCCGATCTGGATCGGGCACCCAGAGGCGGCGGCGATTCTGATGAAGCTGCAGGGCGCCTCCACGCCTCGCCCGATGACGCACGACCTGCTCGCGGACATGCTCGAGCAGCTCGACGCGGAGGTCGTCCGCATCACGGTCACGGAGCTTCGAGAGAACACGTTCTACGCGAGCATCACGGTGCAGCAGAACGGCTCCGAGATCGAGATCGATTCGCGCCCCTCCGATGCAATCGCGATCGCCGTTCGCTCCGACGCGCCGATCTTCGCTGCCGAACGTGTTATCGAGGAGTCCGCGATCGAGTTCGAGGGCGAGGACGTGAACGAGGAAGAGATCGTCGACGAGTTCAAGAAGTTCCTCGACGACGTCTCGCCGGACCAGTTCGCGGTCGGCGAAGACGACAACTGATTCGGCTCAGCCGAAGACGCCGATCAGGAGCTGGAGCGTGTTGAACGACATGTGGACGATCATCGACGGGTAGAGGCTGTCCGTCCGGTAGCGCAGGAACGCCAGCCCTGCGCCGATCACGAAGAAGACGGGGATCCCTACGAGGAGCCCGTGGGCGAGGGCGAAGGTGATCGCGGTCACGCCGATCGCCGCCCAGGGGCCGAACTGGTTCAGGAGGTAGTAGCCGAGCCCGCGGAAGGTCATCTCCTCCGCGATCGGCGCGGCAACCGAGATCGCGAGGAAGCTCACGAAGAGCGCGCCCGCCCGATCGGGTTGCCACCCGGCCGGGTCGAGACCTTGCTCCTCGCCCGCATGGAAGATCGCCTCGAGGATCGCGCCGACGATCATGACTGCGACGAGGAGTCCGGCGATCAAGCCGGCGGCGCGTGCCCATGACCGCGGCCGCTGGAACGCGAAGACCTCGCGGATCTGCAGCCCCCGGGCGATCAGGAGGACGATCCCGATCAGAATCCCGTAGACGATCAGCCCGCCGAGGCCGAACGAGTACTGGTAGACGGCGTCGGCCCGGTTGGTGTCCTCCTCGGCGGCTGCAGCCGAGAGGAAGCCGATGAGGATGAGCGTCCCGACGAGGAGCCACCAGGCGAGCAGCTTCCGGCCCAGCTCGGGCTGCGGTGCGGGCTCGATCGACGGTTGGCTCAGGCCACCCATTGCCAGAGGGCCCACTCCGCGCACATGACTCCGAGCAGCACCGCACTCACGACTACCACCCCGGTGTGGACCCGGGGACGGTCACCGAGCGCCGCGAGCGCCATGAAGAAGGGAAAGACGACGAGCCCGAACCGTTGGATCGAGAGCAGCGGCCAGCGCTCGGAGGGAACGCTGAGAGGAATCGCCAGGCTGAGTACCGCGAAGAGGCCGTACGGCGCGCCGAACCGGCGCCACGCGACGACGGTCAGGAAGACGAAGAGGACGAAGAACGCGAGCTGAGCGAGGTTGAGGGCGGCCACCCGGTCTGGATCCGTGTCCTGGACGGCCGTCCAGTAGCGCGTCGAGTCGGATCCGGACGCAAGCTGGCGGACGCCGGCCCAGCCGGCGCGCAGGCCCTCCCAGATGCCGCCGAGCGGTCCGAGGGGAGAGACCTCCCGGTGCCAGGTGCGCTCGGCGTGGACGAACGCGAAGGGGTCGCCGACCTTCCACCAGAGCGTCAGTGGGTAGAGAGCGAAGAGGGCGGGTGCCGCTGCGAGGCGGGCGAGCGCCGCCCCGCGTCGCCGGTCGCGCCAGGCGATGAGCGCAAGCGGCGGGAGGAGCGCGATCCCGATCGGTCGCGTCAGCCAGGCGAGACCTGCGGCGACCCCCGAGGCGAGAAATCGCCCCCGCTCGGCGAAGAGGAAGCTCGCGATCGCAAAGACGAGGAAGAGCGACTCGGCGTAGACCGCGCCGAGGAAGAGGGCGAACGGAAAGATCGCCAGGTACAGCACGGCCCGCATCGCGCCTGCCTCGCCGAGCCGCGGCAGCGCGAGCCGGTAGAGGAGCGCGAACGCGCCGAAGGTTGCCGTCAGCGAAATGACGACGCCAGCGAGCACGTAGTGCCCGAAGAAGACTCGGCCGAGGAGGCCGACGAGCAGCGGATAGAGCGGGTAGAAGGCCGCGGCTGTTTCCTCGACGGTGCCGTAGCCGTCCTGCGCGATCCGCAGGAACCAGACGCTGTCCCAGCGCGCCCAGACGTCGACGACGAATCCCGTGTGCCGCGTGAGCTCCGGCTGGTCCCAGCGGACCGCATCCGGGTGGACGTTCGGCTCGAACGTGAGGTAGGCGAGCACGACAGCTGCCCAGATGGCCGCCCGGCTCCAGAGGAAGAGGTCGAGAATACGGCGGATGCCGCCACGCTACTTCACGCTGGACGAGGCGAATCGCATGCTCGCGCGGCTCCGTCCGATCGTCGAGCAGATGGTCGAGCACCGGCGGCGGCTGCAGGCGGCGCAGGCGCTGCGCGCCGAGCTGGCCGAGCGAGCGGGGTCGAACGGCGGCGACCTGACGCCGGCCGACTTCGCAGACGTGGAGCAGGAGCTCGAGCTGGAGACGACGGCCCTCGCGGTCTGCGTCGAGCAGATCCAGTCCGAAGGCGCGCAGGTCAAGGACCTGGAGCGGGGGCTGCTCGACTTCCCGTCGCTGCGGGAGGGCGAGGAGGTCCTGCTCTGCTGGGAGCTCGGTGAGGACTCGATCGGCTACTACCACGGAACGGACGAGGGGTTCGCCGGGCGGAAACCGCTTGTCGATACGGGTGATTAGCCCGGCCCGGCGACGGTGGCCACACCGGCAGAGCCGGTATGGCCTGGAGACGGCATCGCAAGCGATGCCTTGGCGGGCGGAAACCGCTTGTCGATACGGGTGATTAGCCCGGGCCGGCGACGGCGGCCGCACCGGCAGAGCCGGTATGGCCTGCAGACGGCCGGAAACCCCTGTAGGGCGTCGAACTAGCGCACCGTGGAGTGGCAGCGCCTGTTGATCGTCTGCGCCGTGATCGCCGTGGCAGTCGTGGTCGCGAAGCTCGTGGACATGCGGATGGCCAGGCGTGAGCTCGCTCCCGGCACGGCGACGCGCTACCGCGTCCTTCGCCGCAGCATCATGGGCGCGATCATCTTCGTCGGCGTCTTGATGGCGCTGCTGCTGATTCCGCAGGTGCGGGCGGTGGCGGGCGGCCTCCTGGCCTCGTCCGCGATCCTCGGTCTCGTCATCGGCCTCGCGGCGCAGCGAACGCTGTCCAACTTCGTGGCCGGCGTCATGATCGGGCTCGCTCAGCCGATCCGGCTCGGCGATCGCGTCACCGTGACCGAGGGCGAGGGCGTCGTGGAGGAGATCGGCCTCGTCTACACGCGGCTGCGACAGGACGACCAGACGCGGCTGATCATCCCGAACGAGCGCCTGGCTGCCGATACCATCACGAACTCCACCATCGCGAGCCGGGAGACCTTGGCCGAGGTCACTGTGCCCGTCCCGCGGAACAAGGATCTCCAGGCCGTGATCGACCTTCTCCGCGATGTGACGACTCCGACTGACGTGCTGGTGACGGCGCTCGACGCCGAGTCGGTCGTGACGCTTCGCGCGTGGGCAGGCGACGAAGGCGCGGCGCGCCGGCTCGAGAGCGATCTGCGCCTTCGTGCTCATGCGCGGCTGCTCGAGGCTGGGGTCTACGCGTGAGCCCGTACGAGCGAAGTCGGAAGCGCCAGACCCGGGGCCGGCTCGACGAGGACGCGTACCGCCGGCGGACGAGACGCCAGCGCCGGCGGGCGAAGGCCAGGCATCGCCGCAATCTGGCGATCCTCGTTGCGATCCTTCTCGTGCTGCTCGCCGGCGTCGGGGCGGCCGGGATCACCGGCGCGGCGACCATCGGGCCACGCTGCGACCTCGACCGTCTCCGCCCCGTCGAGATCGGCCAGAACTCGTTCGTCTACGCCGCCGACGGCTCGTTGCTCGGCTCGATTCCGGCCGAGAAGAACCGCCAGCCGGTGCCGCTCTACCGGATCAGCAAGTGGACGCGGCTCGCGACCGTGGCGATCGAGGACCGGCGGTTCTACGAGCACAGCGGGATCGACCTCGAGGGCATCGCGCGCGCGCTTGCCGCCGACGTCCGAGCCGGGCGGGTCGTCGAGGGCGGCTCGACGCTGACCCAGCAGCTCGTTCGGAACCTCTACGTCGGCAACGAGGTCACCTTCGAGCGCAAGGCGATCGAGGCGTGTCTCGCCGTGCGGCTGAACCGGCGCCGGTCGAAGGACTGGATCCTCGCCAGTTACCTCAACACGGTCTTCTACGGCAGCCGGGCGTACGGGGTCCAGGCCGCGGCCCAGACGTACTTCTCGAAGCCGGCGTGGAAGCTCGGTCTCGGTGAATCCGCGCTCCTCGCCGGACTGACCCAGGCGCCGTCCGAATACGACCCGTTCACGAATCCACGCGCTGCGCTCGCCCGGCGGGACCAGGTGCTCGCAGCGATGGCCGAGCAGGGAAAGATCACACAGCGGCAGTACCGGGAGGCGGTCTCCCAACGGGAGCTCGCGCTCCGGCCCGGCCGGCTGTACACGCGGATCCGCGAGCCGTACTTCTTCTCCTACGTCCGTCCGCTCCTCGTCGCGCAGTACGGGGCGAACACGGTCCGGTCGGGAGGCCTCCGCGTCTACACGACCGTCGACCGCCGCTTCCAGCAGGCCGCCCGGAACGCCGTGCTGCGGACGCTGCCGTACCACGACGACCCTGCGTCCGCGATCGTCGCGATCAATCCCGGGACCGGCGCGATCCGCGCCATGACCGCCGTCACGCCAGGTCGCCGCAAGAATCAGTTCAACCTCGCATCGCAGGGCAGGCGGCAGGCCGGATCGACGTTCAAGACCTTCGTCTTGTCGGCGGCGGTCGCGGAGGGCGTGGATCCCGACTCGACCTACTACACGTCGGCGCCGTTCCGCTATCAACCGGACCCGATGAGCGCCCCGTGGGAGGTCACGACCTACAGCCACGAGTACCTCGGCTCGACGTCGATTCACAACGCGACGCTGAGCTCCGACAACACCGTCTTCGCCCAACTCACGCTCGACCTCGGTCCGGACAAGGTGGCGGCCATGGCCCACCGGCTGGGAGTGCGGTCGAACCTGAAGACGAGCGAGGGTGTTCACGTCCCCTCCCTCGGGCTCGGCTCGGCGTCGGTGTCGCCGCTCGACATGGCGTCGGCGTACGCAACCCTGGCGGCCGGCGGGGTCTACTCGGAACCGATGGCGATCCGGAAGGTCGTCCTGCCGGACGGCACCGTGGACAAGGACGCCGGCTGGGGTAAGCCACAGCGCCACCGCGTGGTCGCCGACTGGGTCGCCGACGAGGTCACGAAGATCCTCGAGGACAACATCGACGAGGGCACCGGGACCGGCGCGGGCGTCGACTTCGGTCGCCCGGCAGCAGGGAAGACAGGCACGACCGACGAGCACACCGACGCCTGGTTCTGCGGTTACACGCCGAACCTCTCGACCACGGTCTGGGTCGGATACCCGCAGGGACAGATCCCGATGGAGAACGTCCACGGGATCTCGGTGGCGGGCGGCACGTTCCCCGCGACGATCTGGAACCTGTTCATGCGCTCGACGATCGGTCACACGCCCGAGGTCGACTTCCCGGAGCCGTCGAGAGACCCGATCTGGCATCCCTTCACGCGCGGTCAGTACGTGAATGGCTCCTACGACAGCGGCAGCGGCGGCTACTACTACACACCGTCCGACTCGCAGGACGAGCCGCCGCCTCCGGCCCCGCCGCCTCCGCCCGCGACGCCTCCGCCTCCGCCTGCCGACCAGGGTCCGGTCTCGACGCCTCCCGGGCATACGCCCGGGAACGGGGAGAACTAGCCTGACGAAGTCCTCTCGAGGACGATGACGCCGTCCTCGTCGAAGACCTTCCGCCAGGAGCCGCTCGCGAGCAGCCGGGCGAGCGGCACCGCCGCCGTCGAGGGAGTCGAGCTCCGGTCGAGGTAGGAGGGGTGCTTCAGGTCGACCAGGACCCACTGCGCGTCCCGGACGACGGGGAAGCTGTAGACGCGGCGGCGCTCGGAGAGGTGGGCTCCGAGCAGGTTCGTGCTGCTGGTCGCCGCCGCGGGTGGAACGAGAGCGAGCGCCCGCTCGGCGGCGCGATCGTGCTGTGAGCGTCGCGCGGGAGCGAGCTCGCCGGCCCTCAGCGGGCCGACGAGGAGCGCTCCGGCGAGCGAGGCTGCGAGGAGGATGACGGCGCCTTCTCGCCTGCGGTAGAAACTCGCGGCGCCGAGAATCGCGGCCGCGAAGAGGAACGGTGTGATCGGCGCCGTGTAGTGAAACCGGATCGACGTCTGCGTCGAGACTGACGACAGGAGGTTGGCGGCGAGCTCGGGCACCGCCGGAAGCGCGGCCAGCGGTGCAAGCAGGAACAGCCCTGCGAGCGGGAGGCCGAGCTCGAGCAAGTAGACGAGGTCGCGATGTCCTGTCGCCGCCTCGACTACAGCGAGCGGATCGGTGAAGACGGTCCTGACGAGCCCTCCCGGCGATCCGCCCACGGCCTCGTAGCGCCCGGAGAACGGCGATGGGGCACCTTCCCGGAAGTGCGGCATCACGACTCCGAGTGAGACGGCGGCCGCCGTCGCTCCGACAAGGGCAATCACGATCCCGGCGGCGCGGTGGCCCTTCTCCAGCGCGTACCAGATGCCCATGGCGCCGACGACGAGAGGGATCTCCTCCTTCGTCAGCGAGGCGAGCACGGCGAAGACCCCGAACGCGGCGAGCCGCTCCTCGTCGAGGTACCAGAAGGCGAAGAGGAGGAGCGGGCATGCGAGCGCGACCGGGTGGAACTCGTCGAGCGCGAGCCATTGGACGGCTGGATAGACGAGGTAGGCGAGCGCGCAGAAGGTCCCGGCCCAGGCGGAGTCGAGATGCTTCCGGCCGAGCCAGAAGACCGGCAGTGCGCCGAGGGCGATGACCGCGGCCTGGACGGCGAGGAGCATCGAGGGGCTCGGCCAGAGCCACCAGAGCGGTGCGAACAGCACGAGGATCGGGTCGACGTGGGCGCCCAGGCGCGAGATCTGGTCGCCGCTCAGCTCCGTGACGTCGAGCGGCCTGCCATGCGCTGTCGACCAGACGGCCTGGGTCATGTTGCCGAGGTCGAACCGCCCGGTCTCGAAGGCGCGCTGCCTGAGCACCGCGAGCGCGCTGAAGCCGGCCGCGAAGACGGCCATCGCGGTCCAGACGACCGCGGCCGGACTACGGACGCGTTGCGAGAAGGAGGTAGCCCAGCGCTCCCCGCTCGACGCCGACGAAGAGCCGGTCGACCTGGAGGAGGCCTCCGACGAGGGCGACGAGGGCCCGGCGCCGTCCGTCGGGCCGGCTTGGCCCGCGCCGGTCGAGGTACCGCTCATAGACGTGGCGATGGTAGAGGCGTGTGAACGGGAAGCCCCAGGCGGAGCAGCGCTGGACCTGCAGATCGGCTTCCCGGCAGGCATCGAGCAGCTCGGCTCGTGTGTAGCGGCGGACGTGTCCTGCCCACTCGTCGCTCGGGCCGTACAGGCTCGGGTCGGCCGGAACCGAGAGCGCGAGCACCCCGTTCGGCCTGAGGACGCGCCGGAGCTCGCGGAGTGCGGCGCGGTCGTCTTCGATGTGCTCCAGCACCTCGCCGAGCAGGGCGCCGTCGAACGACGCATCGTCGAACGGCAGAGCGGTGACGTCTGCCTGCAAGACCTCGCCGCTCAACCGTCCGGCGAGGACCTCGACCGCGGCGCGAGAGCTGTCCGTGCTGACGACCTCGAAGCCGAGCCGCTCGAGGCGCGCGGACATCGTCCCCTGGCCCGCGCCCGCGTCGAGAACGAGGTTGCCGGGTGATCCCGAGAGAAAGAGGTCGAGTAGCAGGCGCTCTCGGAGCTCGTGCCGCGGCCCCACGAACTCGGGAGCCGTTCCCCACTCGTGCGTCCTCACGCGAGCTCCTCGAGAATCGTGCGCCAGCGCCTGCCGAGGACGTCCTCGCTCGCCCGCTCACGGTAGGCGGCGTGGCCCGCTGTCGCGACTTGTCCGGCGAGCCGAGGGTCGGACGCCAGCCGACGGAGAGCCCCGGCAAGGGCGTCAGGATCCCCAGGGGGCACGAGCACGGCGCTCTCGTCCCCCAGGAGCTCACGGGTCGCCGGCGTGTCCGCGGTCACGAGCGGGACACCGGCGGCGAGGGCCTGGAAGGCCTTGTTCGGGATCACGCGCTGCGCCTTCGCCGAGCGTCCGAAGATGCCGAGGGCGCACGATGCGCGCCCGAGCTCGGACGGAAGCCGCTCGTAGTCGACCCAGGGGATCCACTCGACGTTCGTCGGCCGCCGTGCCAGGAGCTCGTCGAGCTGGCCGCTGCCCACGATCCGGACTCGGAGCTCGGGCGCGAGCCGAGCGGCGGCCAGGATGGTCTCGAGCCCGTGCAGCGGGATCAGCTTGCCGACGAAGAGCGCGGTGAACGGCTCCTCCGGCTCCCAGGTGGGCCGGAAGAGGCGCTCCTCGGCACCGACGAAGCACACACGGAAGCGCTCGCGCGGGACGGCCGTGAGCTGTGAGAGGTAGTCGGCATGGGCGCCGGTGTCGGCGACCACGAGGTCGGCCGAGCGAAAGGCGTGCCTGTCGATCCGCAGCAGCGCCCGGCCCGCGAGGGATCCGGCTCGGAACCTCCTGCGGTCGCCTACGAACGTGTCCCAGAGCGAGACGAGCGGGTTGAAGACGACGGCTCCTCCCCGTGCTGCCCGCTTGGCCGGAAGGAGGTCGAGGTGTCCCGGGTAGCCGACCAGCACGACATCCGCGGCGGGCGCTCGAGCGAGCAGGAGCCGAGTCTCGGCGGCGGCGAGGCGCAAGCCGGCACGGGATCCGACCGACCACTTCTGCTCGTCGCCGTCCCACACCGACCGGTGCTGCTCGATGACGTCGACTCCTGCGCCGCGGAGGCACGAGATCACCTGCGCGTTCCGCGGGTAGCGACGCTCGTAGGTGCCGAAGTAGAGGACGCGCACGGTGGCGCTAGCCGGAGACCCGGTCGTGCGCCTTCGACTCGAGGACCTCGTCGACGTAGAGCTCGTCCACGGTTCCGGCGCGCTCCTCGTGCTGGCTCGTGATCAGCTCGGACAGGAGGCCGAGCGAGAAGAACTGGAAGCCGACGACGACGAGCAGCACGCCGAGCGTGAGGAGCGGCCGGTGGCCGATCGCCTCCCCGGTCGCCTTCAGAACCGTGAGGTAGACGAGCACGGCGGTGCCGAGCGCTGCCGAGACGAGCCCCAGGCCGCCGAAGAGGTGGAGCGGCCGGTGCCGGTAGCGCCCCATGAAGGAAACGGTCAGGAAGTCAAGGAATCCCCGCAGGTACCGCTCGGCGCCGTAGCGGGAGCGGCCGTGTTCTCGCGGCCGGTGGTTCACCGGAAGCTCGGCGACACGGAAGCCGCGGTCGTGCGCGAGGACCGGCAGGAACCGGTGGAGCTCCCCGTAGACTCGGAGCGAACGGACGACCTCGGCCCGGTAGGCCTTCAGCCCGCAGTTCATGTCGTGGAGCTCCAGACCCGAAGAGCGGGCGACAGCCCAGTTGAAGAGCCTCGACACGATCCGCCGCGTCCAGGGATCCCGGCGCTTCGCCTTCCACCCGGAGACGAGGTCGAAGCCCTCGTCGAGCTTCGCCAGCAGCCGGGGGATCTCGGCCGGGTCGTCCTGGAGGTCGGCGTCGATCGTGACGACCACGTCTCCGCGTGCGTGGCGAAAGCCGGCGGCGAGCGCTGCGGCCTTGCCGAAGTTGCGGCGGAGCCGAACGACCCGGACGTTGGGTGCGCGGTCATTCAGGCGCGTGAGCGCGGCGAAAGAGCCGTCCGTGGAGCCGTCGTCCACGAAGACCGCCTCCCAGGGCCTGGCGAGCGGCGTGAGCGCGCTCGCGAGCTCGTCGTAGAGCAGCTCGACGCTTCGATCCTCGTCGTGGACGGGGACGACGACGGAGATCACGGCAGTAGCTTATGTGCGCCGTGGCAACGCTCTTGTCGATGGAGGAGGCTCAGCGACTGATCCTCGAGCGCGTGCGCCCGCTAGAGAGCGAGCAGGTCGCGCTCGGCGAGGCGGCCGGACGGGTTCTCGCGTCCGAGGCCCGCTCGACTGTGGATCTGCCGCCGTTCGACAGCTCCGCAATGGACGGCTTTGCCGTCCGGTCGGCCGACACGCCAGGCCGGCTCCCGGTCGGCGAGCGGATTGCCGCCGGGCGTCCCGCGGAGCGGGAGCTCCGGCCCGGCGAGGCGATGGCGATCGCCACGGGAGGCGCGGTGCCGATCGGAGCCGAAGCCGTTGTTCCGATCGAGGCCGTTGTCGAGATCGACAACACGATCGAGGTGGCTGCCGGTGTCGAGCCCGGAGCGCACGTTCGGCCCCGTGGCGGAGACGTCGCAGCAGGCGCGGTGGTCGTCGAGGCCGGCGAGCTCCTCGGCCCAGCGCAGATCGGAGCGCTCGCTGCCGCCGGGGTCGCCGAGGTCTCGTGCTCCCGTCGCCCCAGGGCTGCCGTGCTCGCAACGGGGACGGAGCTGCAGCGCCCCGGCGAGGAGTTGCGGTTCGGGCAGGTCTACGAGGCGAACGGCGTCCTGCTTGCCGCACAGCTGCGATCCGCCGGAGCCGACGTCGAGCAGCTCGAGGCGGTCGAGGACGACGAGGGCGCGCATCGGGCAGCATTCGAGTCGGGTCTGCGCGCCGACGTGCTCGTGACCTCCGGCGGCGTGTCCGTAGGTCCACACGACCTCGTCCGGTCGGTCGGGGCCGGGCTCGGGGTCGAGGAAGTGCTCTGGGGAGTTGCCGTCAAGCCGGGGAAGCCGCTGTGGTTCGGCGTCCGTGATCGGACACTCGTCTTCGGCGTGCCCGGGAACCCAGTCTCGGCCCTCGTGACGTTCGAGCTGTTCGTGCGGCCGGCCGTGCTCGCGCTCCAGGGCCACCGTTCGCCGCTTCCTCGCTTCCGCCCCGGTCGTCTTGGTGGCCCCGTCCGCCGGAATCCCGTCCGGGTGGAGCTCGTGCGTGCACGGTCGCGCGTCGCGAACGGCGCCGTCGAGCTCGACGTTCTCGGCGGACAGGAGTCGCACATGATCGCGAGGGCCGCAGCGGCCGATTCGCTGGTCCTCGTTCCCGCCGGGAGCTCGGAGCTGGTTGCGGGAAGCACGGTCAGCTACCTGCCGCTCGCTTGAGGTCGCGGGTGAGCCGGCGGCCGAGCGCAAGGGCGAGGAGCCGGCCGACGAGCTGGCGGACAGGCCCGCGCGGCGGTCGCTCGCGCGCGCTCGGGTAGGGCGCGTAGCGTCGAGCGGCAACCGCCGTGAGCTGTCCGGCAGCGGCGAGCCAGGCGAGGCCCAGCAGGACGACAGGCAGCGGCACCCAGCCGATCGCCAGCAGCTGAAGCAGGTACCACGGGGCGTCGAGTCCGAGCTGGTAGCGCCAGGCGAACGAGCCGAGGAGGATCGCCGGCCCCAGGAGCCCGATCGCCAGCACCCCCGCCCGCTGCCAGGCCGGGGCATCTCGCACTTGCGGCAGCCAGAGCCAGGCGTGGAGCGACGGGAGTAGGAAGATCAGCGCGAACGCGTTGAGCGCCACCGTCAGGAGGGCGATGACGGCGAGCACGAGCAGCGCGGCGGTCTGCCCGGCAAGCTCTTCCTCGACCGAGACCGGTCGTCGTGGCAGGAGCCGCTCGCGGCCGACGAGCCAGCTCGCGAAGGCGAAGACGCCGAAGACCGCCACTGCCACCGCCGGCCAATGGCCCGCGGACGCGAGCCCTGGGGGCGGCGGCCGCTCGATCGCCGGCCAGGCTCCGAGCAGCGCGAGCAGGCCGAACGCGAGGCCAAGCCAGAGCCAGAACGCGAGACGCGTGCGGTAGCTCCTGAGCGCAGGAGCAAGAGGAATCCGGCGCCGGCGGCAGCGGGCGAAGAGGTCCACGACGGCCAGCAGGAAGGGCAGCAGCGCTGTGATCAGCACCAGCTTGATCGCCCAGCCAGCGACGACGCGGCCGTCGAGGTAGATGTAGGTCGAGGTGTCGCGTGCGAGGGCGACACCCTCGTCGAGCGAGCCGAGCAACGCCTCGACCGATCTCCCAGCCTGCGCGATGCGAGTATCGACGAGCCCGTCGAGCGTATCGCCGCCGGAGTCGGGCGGCCGCTCGTCGGCCGTGGTGACGCTGAGCGCGGGGACGCCGGCGCCCACGAACGGAGCCTGGTCGTACAGGCTGAACGGGAAAGCGAGGTCGATGAGCTGGCCGGCGGCGCCGTTCCTGCGTGGCGGCGCGCCGGTTCGGTCCGCGATTCGCGCTGCGGTGGTCTCGACGAGCGTCGCGTCGGGAGATCGAGGCCGGTCGCCGGTGAGGTCGATTCGAAGCCTCTTCGGCCCGCCGACCGCGACGAGGTTCACAGCGGCTTCGATCCGCTTCCGGTACGGCGACGTCTTGAGGAAGCGCGCGGCGCCGATACCGCCGTAGGCGCCGCCGTCGGTCGAGAGGAACACGATCGTGTGCGCTGGACCGGCCGGCGCCCGCGCCTGACCCGGCGACGTCGCGGTTCGAAGGCCGTAGCCGCGGGCGAGCTCGAGCAGCACGCCGGTCCCCGATGCGTTGTCGTTCGCGCCCTGGCCCGTCGCGCCGACGTTGTCGCGGTGCGCGGCGACGACGAGCACATCGGGAGAGCGGCCCGGCGAGACCGCGACCACGTTCTCGAGTGTGACGGTGCCCTGCTGGGGCACTCGCGCGCGGAAGCGGTCACGCTCCACGCGGAACCCGAACGATCTCAGGCGCTCTGCCACCCAGTCGGCGGCGCCGCGTGCGGTCGGCGATCCGGGCGTCCGGTTCGGAAACTGGGTGGCGAGGTCCCGCGCGGACTGCGTGGCGCCGACCTCGTCGAAGGCGGGCGGGAGCGTCGGCGGCGGAAGGCTCTCGGGGCGCGTGATCGTGAACGCCAGGACGAGGAGCGGGATGCCGACGAGGAGCGCCGTTCCACGGTAGGCGCGGGCGTTGACGGGTCGCTCGAGCGAGCCTGGCCGCGGCCGCCTCCGTGAGGCTGGTGGCCGGAAGGGCGGCATGCCGAGGCTATAGTAAGGAGGGCCCCGGCCTCTCGCGTCCGGCGGAGATGCGCCTGTGCCCGACTCCTCGACAATCCTCCTCGTCGACGACGAGGATTCAGTTCAGAAGCTTCTCTCGTACCCGCTCGAGCGGGACGGGTTCCGTGTGCTTGCGGCCAAGGACGGAGAGGAGGCACTCGAGAAGTTCGCCTCGGAGCCGGTCGATCTGGTCGTTCTCGATTTGATGCTCCCCAAGCTGGACGGGCTCGAGGTTTGCAAGCGGCTTCGCGCCCAGAGCACCGTCCCGATCATCATGCTCACCGCCAGGGACGACGAGCTCGACAAGGTGCTCGGTCTGGAGCTCGGCGCCGACGACTACATCACGAAGCCGTTCTCGATCCGTGAGTTCCGGAGCCGTGTCCGGGCGCTGCTTCGCCGCGCGTCGCTACCCGCGCAGCAGGATCGTCGCGACGGCGCCGTGATCGAAGCGGAGGGCCTCCTCGTCGATCCGTCGCGGCGGATCGTGAAGGTTCGCGGCGAGCCCGTGCAGCTGACCTACGTCGAGTTCGAGCTGCTCCGGACGCTTGCCGGGAACCCCGGACGCGTCTTCAGCCGGCGCCAGCTGCTGGAGGCGCTCTGGGGCGATTCCGCGTACCGCGAGCCCCGCACGATCGACGTCCACGTCCGCCATCTGCGCGAGAAGCTCGAGGAAGACGCGAGCGACCCGGAGTTCATCCTCACCGTCCGCGGCGCCGGCTACCGCTTCCGAGACTCCTGATGCGGTTCCGCACGGTCGGGCTCAAGCTCAGCCTGGCGCTCGTCGCCCTCGTCGCAGGCGCGCTGGCGATCGTCTACGTCGCGGTCGTGCCGACGCTCGAGGATCGGCTCGTCAACGGCCGCATCGACCAGCTCGGGCGGACGGCGGACTCGGTGGTCTCCGATTACGTTCGCTCGCGTAACCGCCCCGACTTCTCCATGCAGGACCTCATCGTGTTCGAGGGCCAGGCTCGTGGTGTCCGCGCAACGGTCTTCGCGTACGTCACCGACACCCCGCCGGTCTTTCTCCAGTCGATCGCCGACTCGCGCCGACTTGGGCAGACGGAAGGCGACCCCGTGGCCCAGCGCGCCGCGGAGCACCGGCGAACTGAGCACGGCATCGTCGAGCGATCCGGCATCAAGTTTGCGGAGGTCGCGGTTCCGTTCGAGGGCTACTACGTCCTCCTCGTCTCGTCGCCGCTGACCGAGACCCAGGAGACCGTTACGCTCGTTCGCGAGCGCTTCCTCGTCGCCGGCCTGGTCGCGCTTCTAGCCGCCGCGCTTGCCGGCTTTGTCCTGTCCAGGATCTTCGCGCGTCGTATCCACCGCCTCGAGCGAGCGGCCGACCGGATCGCGGGCGGACGCTTCGACGAGCCGGTCGTCGACCCCAGCGCCGACGAGCTGGGCGAGCTTGCTCGTGCCTTCGATCGCATGCGGGAGCAGCTGGCGACCCTCGAGCGGGCGCGGCGCGAGTTCATCGCGAACGCCTCCCACGAGCTGCGGACGCCGATCTTCGCGCTCGGCGGCCACGTCGAGCTCCTGACCGAGGAGGACATGGACGAGGCGACGCGGAGCGAGTTCCTCGCGGAGATGCGCCTCCAGGTCGAGCGCCTGACGAAGCTCGCGACCGATCTGCTCGACCTCTCGCGTCTCGACGCCGGCCGGCTGCACGTAGAGCTGGCGCCGGTCGATCTCGGCGACGTCGCCTCGTCCCTCGTCGGCGAGTTCGGCGGTGTGGGCCGTGGGAGCGAACACCTGCTCGAAGCGGTCGGCGATCGCGCCGTCTTCGCCCTCGCCGACGAGGAGCGCGTGCGTCAGATCGGCCGCATTCTCGTAGAGAACGCGATCATCCACACGCCGCCGGGCACCGAGGTGCGGTTGACCGCAAGGGAGACGGCGCACGGTGCGGAGCTCCGCGTCGAGGACACCGGTCCCGGCATTCCGTCCGACGATCAGCAGCAGATCTTCGAGCGCTTCTACCGCGCGGACGGCCCGCGCACGGCCGGCTCGGGACTCGGTCTCGCGATTGCCAGTGAGCTTGCGGGCGTCATGGGCGGCGAGATCGTGCTGACCTCGGAGCGGGGCGCGACCGTTTTCACGTTGAAACTCCCGCGCAGTCCTGCGCCCGTGGAGCCCGAGCACGCGCTCGCGCGGTAGGCGTTTCCACGTGAAACGCCGCCGGTCGCTCGTCGAGCCGTGGCTACAGTGAGCGGCAGTGCGTCCGCCCGCCCTCGCCGCCATCGTGCTTGCGGCTGCCCTGGTGGGCGGCCTACTCTCGGTCGCTGTCGCTGACGGGACGGGCCTGCTCGACGGCGGCACAGAGACCGTCTTCGTAGGCAGCTCGGGCACCGCGCTTCCTGTCGAGCGAGAGATCGCGAATCCGGGTGTGGCTGCGAGGCCGCTCGCCGGCAACGGCTTCGACCCAGCCCGGGTCTACCGATCTCGCTCGAGCGGCGTCGTCACGGTTTACGCCTACTTCGACGATCGTCCCGCGACCGAGCATGCGGCTCAGGGATCCGGCTTCGTCATCTCCCGCGAGGGCTACATCCTCACGAGCGCGCACGTCGTCACCACTGCGGGCGAGGGGGACGTCCAGCCGGACGCCGCCGACCGGGTGTACGTGGGCTTTCGCGACCGCGACCGGGTCCCCGCGGCCGTGGTCGGCTGGGACGTCTTCGACGACGTCGGCGTGCTCAAGGTCGATCCCGACGCGCATCCACTCGAGCCCGTGCCGCTCGGGGACTCGGGCCGCGTCGGTGTCGGCGAGCCGGTCGCCGCCCTCGGGAGCCCGTTCGGCAACGAGAGCTCGCTGTCCGTGGGCGTCGTCTCGGCGACGCGGCGTTCGATCGACTCGCTCACGTCGGGCTACGACGTCGCCGACGCCATCCAGACGGATGCTCCCATCACGCACGGAAACTCGGGTGGGCCGCTCTTCGATGCGCGCGGTCGCGTGGTCGGCATCAATGCGCAGATTCGCAGCGAATCGGGCGGATCGGAGGGGGTCGGCTTCGCGATCCCGATCAACGCGGCGAAGCGCTCGTTCAGCCAGCTCGTCCGGAACGGTCGCGTGGCGTACGCCTACGTCGGCGTCAATGCTGAGGACCTCACGCCGTCGATCGCGAAGGCGTTCGGATACGCCGTCGACCGCGGCGCGGTGATCGCCACCGTCGTCCGGAAAGGCCCGGGGGAAGAGGCAGGGCTGCGAGGTGGGAAGGAGCAGCGGCACCTGAACGGCTTCGACGTCCGCGTCGGCGGCGACGTCGTCGTGCGGATCGGCGACCGGCCGGTTCGGAGCGCCGACGACCTGATCCGCGTCGTCAGCGAGCGGCTCGCTCCCGGCCAGACGGTGCCCTTCACGATTCTTCGCGACGGGCGGCGACTCGTCGTGCCGGTGCAGCTCGGGGAGCGCCCGCAACGCCCGCCGCGCTCGTAGGGTTTAGACCGGCGCGGGGTTGGGCAGAGGGGAACGAAACCGGAAACCCATCCCGAGAAGCTGGTAGAACCTCTCACTTCATGGAGAACCCTTCTGACGCCTCGGCCAACGGCGGGGCACCGACCGTTCGGCTGACGATCCCGGCGAAGGCGGAGTTCGTCTCGCTCGTCCGCCTCGCGCTCAGCGGCCTCTCGCAGGCGCGGGAGCTTCCGGACGAGACGCTGGGCGACCTGAAGCTCGCCGTCACCGAAGCCTGCTCCAACTCTGTGCGGCACGCGTATCGCGACGGGCGCGAGGGATCAGTCGAGGTCGTCTACGAGCTGCACCACGACAGGCTCGTCGTCGAAGTCTCGGACGACGGCACGGGCTTTACCGCGCCCGAGAGGATGACCCCTGCCGAGCAGGCTCTGTCCGAGGGCGGCCTCGGGATCGCGATCATCCGGGAGCTCGCCGACGAGCTCGAGCTCGGCCCGAAGGGGAACGGGCAGGGTTCTCGCCTCCGGCTCGTAAAGTTCATCCAGGCGTAGACCGACACCACAGCGGGGCAGAGTTCGGAGGCCTGAGATTCTCCCGATCGTCAACGTCGGAACAAAACAGCTCGCGGACTACGCGACGATCAGCGGGCGCGGCCTCATGGCCGAGATCCAGCGGCTCGCGGCCCCGCTCGAAGGCAAGCGCGTCTGTCACATCTCCGCAACGGCGTTCGGCGGCGGTGTGGCCGAGATCAACTACACGCTGATCCCGCTCATGAACAGCGCCGGCCTCCAGACCGACTGGCGGATCATCAAGGGCCAGGACGACTTCTTCAACGTCACGAAGAAGATCCACAACGCGCTCCAGGGCAACCCGCAAGGCCTCACCGACGAGGAGGAGCGGATCTTCCGGGAGTACAACGCTGCGAACGCCGCCGAGTTCGACCCGGCGGAGTACGACTTCGTGATCATCCACGACCCGCAGCCGGTGGCAATGACCGACTACGTTGCGAGCTCGGGCGCGCAGTGGATCTGGCGCTGCCACATCGATCTCTCGACTCCGAACGAGGACGTGCTCAGCTTTCTGGTTCCCTCGATCGCACGGTACGACGCCGCCATCTTCCACATGCAGCAGTACGTTCCGCGGTCGGGCGACATCCCCGAGGCGTTCATCTGGCCGCCGGCGATCGACCCGCTGACGCCGAAGAACATCGCCCTCTCGGCCGAGGACGCCGCCTACATCGTCGACCAGTTCGGCATCGACGTCGAGCGTCCGCTCCTGACCCAGGTGTCTCGCTTCGACCCCTGGAAGGACCCGCTCGGCGTCATCGACGCGTTCAGGATCGTGCGTGAGTCACACCCCGGCCTCCAGCTCGGCCTCGTCGGCTCGATGGCGCACGACGACCCGGAGGGCTGGGACTACTACAACCAGACGGTCGAGTACGCGGCGGGTGACCCGGACATCTTCATCCTCTCGAACCTGAACAACATCGGCTCCGTGGAGGTCAACGCCTTCCAGGTGTACTCGTCCGCCGTCCTCCAGAAATCGATCCGCGAAGGGTTCGGGCTCACCGTCACCGAAGGGCTCTGGAAGAGCCGGCCGACGGTCGCCGGCCGGGTCGGCGGGATTCCCGCGCAGATCCAGAACGACGAGACGGGCTGGCTCGTGGACTCGGTCGAGGAGTGCGCGGCCGCCTGCCTCCAGATCCTCGCCGACCCCGCGGAGGCCCGTCGGCGGGGCGTCCGCGGCAAGGAGTACGTGCGGCAGCACTTCCTGACGCCGCGCCTGCTCCGGGACTGGCTGGCGCTCTTCAACCGCCTCGACGGGAACGACACGGGCGGAACCGAGCTCGTCACTGTCTCCGCCGGCGCCGCCTGACGGGACGGGCGTGGCGAAACCCCTTGGGTAGGGTGCCCGGGGGTGGGTGCGCGCAGAAAGCTGATCGTCGTCTCCAACCGCGGCCCTGCGACCTTCGATCGGGCCGACGACGGCTCCCGCATCGCGAAGCGCGGCGGCGGAGGGCTCGTGACCGCCCTGCGAAGCCTCGTGGCGATGCACGACGTCACCTGGATCGCGAGCGCGATGAGCGACGAGGACCGGGTCGTCGTCGAGGAGGCCGGCGGCGAGGCGATCGAGGAGACCGCACGCGACGGCTCGCCGTACCGCCTGCGGCTCGTCGTCCACGACCCGTCTGCCTACGACTGGTTCTACAACGTCGTCTCCAACCCGACGCTCTGGTTCCTGCAGCACTACCTCTGGAACCTCGCGCAGGCGCCCATCGTCGACCGGGGCCTGCACCACGCGTGGGACGAGGGGTACGTGGCCGTCAATGCCGGCTTCGCCGAGGCGGTCGTTGCCGAGCTCGAGGCTGCGCCCGGCTCGCCCGTCTTCTTCCACGACTACCACCTCTACCTCGCCCCGCGGTTCGTCCGGACTCACGTTCCCGATGCGACGCTGTCGCACTTCGTCCACGTTCCGTGGCCCCAGCCCGACTACTGGCGGGTCTTGCCCGGCGGAATCCGGCGCGCGCTGCACGACGGACTGCTCGCGAGCGACGTGGTCGGGTTCCACACCGATCGCTGGCGGCGCAACTTCCTTCGCTCGTGCGTCGACATCGTCGGCGCCGAGGCGGACTTCGTCCGAGGGACCCTCGAGTACGACGACAGGTGTGTGATCGCGACGTGCGATCCGATCTCCGTCGACGCGGCAGAGTTCGACGAGCTGGCGTCGAGCGACGGCGTCCGTGCGCGCGAGGAAGAGCTCGTCGCGACCCGGCCCGAGTGGCTCATCCTCCGCGTCGACCGGACCGACCCGTCCAAGAACGTCGTGCGCGGCTTCCTGGCGTTCGAGCGCTTCCTCGCCGAGCATCCGGAGTACCACGGGCGGGTTTCCCTGTTGACCCTGCTGGACCCGAGCCGCCAGGACATCCCGGAGTACGCCGAGTACCTCGGCGCGATCCAACGGACGGCCCGGATCGTCAACGACCGCTTTCAGGGCAACGGCTGGATGCCGATCGACCTGCGCATCGAGGACGACTTCCTGGGCTCCGTTGCCGCCTACAAGCAGTACGACGTGCTGCTCGTGAACGCGATCTTCGACGGGCTGAATCTCGTCGCGAAGGAGGCTCCGCTCGTGAACGAGCGGGACGGCGTCCTGATCCTGTCCGAGAACGCGGGCGCGCACGAGGAGCTGAGCGAGTGGGCTCTGACGGTGAACCCGTTCGACATCGCGGGCCAGGCGGATGCGATCCACGCGGCTCTCGAGATGCCGGCCGACGAGCGGGCGATGCGCGTGGAGGCGATCAGAGCGCACGTTCGTGCCCACGACCTCGCGGCCTGGGTCGACGGCCAACTCGCAGACCTGGACGAAGCCGTCGCGCTCGCCCGTCCGTGAGCAGCTTCTCGCACATCGACGAGGGCGGAGGGGTCCGGATGGTGGACGTGGGCGGCAAGCCGCTCTCCCGACGCCGCGCCAGCGCCCGCGCGAGAATCGAGATGAAGGAGGAGACGGCTGCCGCGCTGGGCAACCTCCCGAAGGGGGACGCGCTGACGACAGCCCGCATCGCCGGAGTCATGGCGGCGAAGCGGACGAGCGAGCTCATCCCGCTCTGCCATCCGCTGCCGCTCACGGCGATCGATGTCGCCGTTGCCCTCGCCGACAACGGCGCGGAGGTCACGGCGACCGTCTCCACCACGGCACAGACCGGGGTCGAGATGGAGGCCCTCACGGCCGCGGCCGTCGCTGCGCTGACGATCTACGACATGGCCAAGGCCGTCGACGACTCGATGGTCGTCCGCGATGTGCGCCTCCTCGAGAAGACCAAGGAGGAGCTCTGAGAGCGGCGGTGCTGACCGTCTCCGACGGCGTCGCGCAGGGTAAGCGCGCCGACGAGAGTGGCGGGACGCTGGAGGAGCTGCTGCGCGGCGCCGGGTGGGACGTCGAGCGCCGCGTCGTTCCCGACGAGCGCGGTGAAATCGCCAAGGCGATCGAGGACCTGACGGACCAGTTCGAGGTCGTGCTTACGACGGGCGGAACGGGCGTCGCGCCGCGCGACGTGACACCGGAGGCGACCGCCTCGGTGGTCGAGCGGCAAGTGCCGGGCATCGCGGAGGCGATCAGGGCCGACGCGATCCGGCGAACCCCGCACGGGCTCCTTTCCCGCGGCGTTGCCGGCATTCGTGGTCAGGCGCTCGTCATCAACCTCCCCGGCTCGCCTGGTGGGTGTCGAGACGGCTTCCAGGTGGTGCGGGGGGCGCTCACGCATGCGGTTGGGCTGCTCGCCGGAGAACGCGGAGGCCATCGCCAGACGTGAGCACGGCGGCGGCCGGCTATCCGAGGCGCTTTGCGTCGCTCGTCAAGATCGAGCACACCGTCTTCGCGCTGCCGTTCGCGTACGTCGGCTCGTTGCTCGCGCTCGACGCCGTGCCGTCGGGGAGCCAGCTCCTCTGGGTGACGGTCGCGATGGTGGGTGCTCGCTCGCTGGCGATGGGGCTCAACCGGCTGATCGATGCTCGCATCGATGCCCGGAACCCGCGAACGGTCGGACGCGAGCTGCCGAGTGGAGCCCTGCTTCCCTGGCAGGTGCTCGCGTTCTGTGGGGTCTCGCTCGCCGTCTTCCTCGTCGCGGTCTGGCAACTCGACCCCGTCGTGCGCTGGCTGTGGCCGATCCCCGTCTTCGGCTTCGTCGTGTACCCGTACCTCAAGCGATGGACGTGGCTCTCGCACCTGTGGCTCGGCGCTGTCGACGGGCTCGCGCCGATGGGCGGCTGGGTTGCGCTGACCGGGGATCTTCCGCTTGCCGCGTGGCTGCTCGGGGCCGCGGTCGCCTGCTGGGTGGCCGGATTCGATCTCTTCTACTCTCTGCTCGACGTCGAGTTCGACCGCCGCGAGAGTCTCCACTCCTGGGCGACGCGCTTCGGCGAGCGCGGGGTCTTTGCCGGCGCGCGGGTGCTTCACACCGCGACGGTCGTCTTGCTGGCCGCGGTCGGGGTGAACCTGGACGTGGGTGTTCTCTACTGGGCGGGGATCGTCGCAGTCGCGGCGCTTCTCCTCTACGAGCACAGTCTCGTGCGGCCTGGCGACCTCGGGCGGCTCGATGCCGCCTTCTTCACCGTCAACGGGGTGATCAGCGTCGTGTTCTGCGGGTTCGTGCTCGCCGACGTGCTGTGGACGTGAGCACGGCCTGGGGAGCGACGGGCGCGCTCTCGGCACGGTCTCGTCACCCATGAGCGCGTCCGACGCCGATACGATCGCCTCGGGGAGGAGGTTGGGGGTTCCTGTGCACCCAGACCGGCAAGGAGCCGCAGTGCGCATCATCAGCGCCCGCGGGCTCGGCCGGCGCTTCGGCGGGCGGCCCGTTCTCTCCGGCGTCGACCTCGACCTCGACCAGGGGGGCTTCCTCCTCGTCACCGGGCCGAACGGCTCCGGAAAGACAACCCTGCTCCGGCTCCTCGCGGGACTCCTCGCCCCGACCTCCGGGAGCCTCGAGGTCGTGGCCGACCGGAACCGCGTCGGCTTCCTCGGGCACGAGTCGCTCCTGTACGGGGAGCTGACGGCCCTCGAGAACCTCGACCTCTACGGCCGGCTCTACCGCGTTCCCGAGCGCCGTGAGCGGACCGGGATGCTGCTCGAGCGGTTCGGTCTCTGGGAGGCGCGCAACGAGCGGGCCGCGACGTACTCGAAAGGGATGCTCCAGCGCCTCGCGCTGTGTCGGACGCTGCTCCACGATCCCGAGCTGCTACTGATGGACGAGCCGTTCAGCGCGCTGGACGCGGAGGGAGTGGATCTCCTCCACGCCGAGCTCGCCGATCACGGCCCGCGCACGGTCGTGGTCGCGAGCCACCAGCCGGAGCGGATCGCGGGGCTCGCCACCGAGCGGGTCGCACTCGGATGACGGGGTACGTCGCAGACGTCGCCGCGCTCGCGAGGAAGGACCTGCTCGTCGAGCTCCGCACCCGCGACACGGTGCCCGCGATGCTGCTGTTCGTCGTCGCGGCGCTCGTGGTGTTCCACTTCGCGCTCCCGGCGGAGAGCGCGCGGTTCGCCGCGAGCGGGATGCTCTGGATCGCGCTGCTCTTCACGGCGCTGCTCGCCCTGGTGCGGGCGTTCGTCGGCGAGCGCGACCACGGTACGCTCGACGGCCTGATCCTCGCACCGTGCGATCGCAGCGCGATCTGGCTCGGGAAGACGCTCAGCGTGCTCGCGTTCCTGCTCTTCGCCGAGGCCGTCGCGCTCCCGGCCTTCGCGCTCTTCTATGAGGACGTCACGTGGGAGCTCGTGGCCGGTGTCGCGCTCGCGAACATCGGCATCGCGACGGTCGGCACGCTCCTCGGAGCGATGGCAGCCGCGGCCCGCGCCCGCGAGCTGCTCCTCCCGCTTCTGTTCCTCCCGCTCGCGATCCCACTCGTCGTCGGGGGCGTCGGCGCAACCGTCTCTGACGATCCGGGGCGGTACCTCGCGTTTCTCGCCCTGTACGACCTGATCTTCGCCGTGCTCGCCTGGGCGAGCTTCGAGTACGTGGTGACGGAATAGGCCGCGCCGATGACCCCGCCGGAGCGCTCCGACCCCTGAGACGGCCGGAACCCGACGAGGTTTACTCTGCCGCTGTGCAGGGTTTTCGTCACAGCGCGGCGCTCCTCTCGCTCACTGCGGCGGTCCTCCTGATCACGGGTCTCTCGCTCGCCGTCTTCTGGGCGCCCGAGGACGCGGACCAGGGCATCAGCCAGAAGATCTTCTACGTCCACGTGCCGGTCGCGCTCACCTCGTACGCGGCCTTCTTCTGGGCGGCGTGGAAGGCGCTCCGGCTGCTCTGGAAGGGCGGTTCCCGCTACGACCTCGAGAGCTATACAGCCGTCCATATGGGTGTGATCTTCGGCGCCCTCACGCTCGTCACCGGGTCGATCTGGGCAAAGGTGTCGTGGGGGCACTGGTGGGTCTGGAGCGAGCGCCAGCTGACGCTCTTCCTGATTCTCTTCCTCTTCTATTCGGCGTACTTCATGCTCCGCTACTCGACCGATCCGGGGCCGCGACGGGAGCGCACCTCGGCCGTCTACGCGATCTTCGGGGTCGTGTTGATCCCGGTCAGCTTCCTGGCGATCCGGCTCGCCGAGGGCCTGATCCACCCGGTCGTGTTCAAGCGCGACGGGCCGGACATGGAGGGCTCGATGTTCCTCACCTTCTGCGTCTGTCTCGCCGCGATGCTGGCGCTCGCCGGCTCGCTCTATCTCCTGGAGCTGTCGGGAAAGCGCGCGGACGCGAGCCTGCGCGAGCTGCGGGAGCGCCTCGCGTGAGCACCGGCGAGAAGTACCTCTGGGCCGCCTACCTCGTCGTCTTCGCAACCGTCCTCGTCTACGTCGTCCTGATCGCGCTCAAGGTCGGTCGGCTCGAGCGGGAGCTGACCGCGCTCGCAGAGCTCACCCGGGAGCGGGAGGGCGGGCATGGCTGAGCTCCTCGTCTGGCCGGCGCTGCTCGGCTACGGCGAGGCGGCCGTGGCCTACGCCGGAAGCGCACGCAACCCGGAACGGCTGGGACGGCTCGCCACCTGGGGCGTCAGGCTCGGCTGGCTCGCCCAGACCGGGCTGCTCGTCGCCCAGGCCGTGGACGCCGGTGGCTTCCCCTGGGGCACCTGGGCCGGGTCACTCAACCTCTTCGTCTGGCTCGTCGTCGGCGCGTACCTGATCTGGGGCTGCAGTGCCAGCTACCGGCTCCTCGGCGTAGGGGTGATGCCCTTCGCCGCCGCCCTGCTCGCCGTCTCGTATGCCGCCGGAGGAACCGCTGAGGCAGCTGACGCGGCCTGGAGCGACGTCCTCCTCGTCCTCCACGTCGCCCTCGTCCTGGTCTCGTTCGCCGGGTTCACGGTGGCGGGAGGGCTGGCGGCGCTCGAGCTCTGGGAGGAGCGGGCGCTCAAGAGCCACCCGGCCGGACTGCTGCGCCAGCGGGTCCCCTCACTCGTCGTCCTCGACCGGCTGACAGTGACGACGGTCGGCGTCTCGCTCGCCGCGCTGACCGCCGGGATCATCCCCGGGCTGGCCCGCCTGCCCGACCGCGGACTCGACGTCCTCGTCGCTGGAACCGTCGTCCTCTGGGCGCTCGGTGCGTCGGTCCTGTACCTGCGTGTTCGGGCGGGCCGGCGCGAGCTCGCTGCGGCGCTCGCGCTCGGCGGGGTGGCCGCGGTCGTCGTCCTCCAGCTCGGGCTCCTGTTCGCCCACGTCGCATGAAGGTGCTGCTCGTCGGAACCTCCCACCGGCTGGCGCCGATCGAGGTGCGCGAGCGGGTGGCGCTCGACGCCCAGGGCGAGGCGGAGCTCGCGGCTCGGCTCGGGGAGAGCGGGGAGGCCGTGTGCCTCTCGACCTGCAACCGGACCGAGCTCTACCTCGCCGGCTCGGAGGCGGAGGGCGCAGGAGATCGCGCGACCGAGGCGCTGGCGGACGTCGGCCGGATCCCGCGCTCGGAGCTCGAGCCGTACCTCTACCGGCTCGAGCAGGAGGCCGCGGCCACGCACCTCTTCCGCGTTGCGGCCGGGCTCGACTCGCTGATCCCCGGCGAGGGCGAGATCCAGGGGCAGGTTCGCTCCGCCTATGAGCGGGGCGCCGTGGGGCCGCTGCTCGACCGTCTTTTCCGGCAGGCGCTCCATACCGGCAAGCGCGTGCGGACGGAGACCGCGATCGGCGAGAGCCCCGCCTCCGTGGCGTCGGCAGCCGCGGCGCTCGCCGCGCAGGTGTTCGGCGACCTCGGAGGCCGACGGATCGTGGTGATCGGCGCCGGCAAGGTCGGAGAGCTGGCCGCGAGGAACCTCGTGAGCCGCGGAGCGGAGCTCTCCTTCGTGGCCAACCGGACGGTCGACCGTGCGTCCTCGCTGGCAGAGCGGTTCGGCGGGGAGGCCCTGCCGCTCGAGAGCGTGGAGCAGCAGCTCGTGACGGCGGAGATCGTCGTCTCGTCGACGGCCGCCCGCGAGCCGGTCCTGACGCGGGAACAGGTCGAGCGGGCGCTCCCTGCGCGCAAGGGCCGCCCCCTGCTCGTGCTCGACCTCGCGGTTCCGCGAGACGTCGAGCCAGCGGTGAAGACACTGGCCGGCTGCTTCCTGTACGACATCGACGACCTCCAGTCGGTCGTCGAGGAGACGCTCACGGGTCGCCGCGGTGAGGCCACACGAGCTGAAGCGATCGTGGAGGCCGAGGGCGAGCGCTTCCGGGCCTGGCTGCAGTCACTGGACTCGGTGCCGGCGATCACGTCGCTCCGGGATCGGGCCGAGGCGATCCGCCGCAGGGAGCTCGCGAAGGCGGGGCCCCGCCTTGCCGGTCTCTCGGAAGGAGAGCTGCACGCCGTCGAGTCCCTGACCAACCAGATCGTCAACAAGCTCCTCCACCAGCCGATCATGCGCCTGAAGGAGGTCGGGCTCGGCGAGGAGGACGGTGCTCCTCAGGGTCGGCTCGAGGGGTAGCCGCCTCGCGCTGACGCAGGCCGAGCGGGCGGTCGAACAGCTCCGCCGGCCAGGCCTCGAGTTCGCATTCGTCCCGGTCACGACGGCCGGCGACCGCGACCGGTCGAAGCCGTTCGGCGAGATCGGCGCGCGAGGCGTCTTCGTGAAGGAGCTCGAGGAGGCACTGCTCGAGGGTCGCATCGACGTCGCCGTCCACTCCGCCAAGGACATGACCTCCACCGACGCCGAGGGGCTGGAGGTCGGCGCCTACCTCGAGCGGGAGGATCCGCGGGACGCCCTGTGCGGCGCGGACGGGCTGCGGCCGGGGATGCGGGTCGGGACCGCGTCCATCCGCAGGCGGGCCCAGCTTCTCGCGCTCGAGCCGGAGCTTCGGATCGAGGCTCTGCGCGGGAACATCGACACGCGGCTCCGGAAGCGCGGCGAGCGCGGTCTCGACGCGGTCGTCCTCGCGGCGTGCGGCCTCGACAGGCTCGGGCTGGAGGCGGAGGTCGGGCATCGCTTCGATCCCGGCGAGCTGCTCCCGGAGGCCGGGCAGGGCGCCCTCGCACTCCAGGTGCGTTTCGCGGAGGTGGAGGTCGTCGCCCATGCCGACGACGCCGAGACACGGCGCAGGGTCGAGGCCGAGCGCGCCTGCGTCGCCGCCGTCGGCGGGGGCTGCCTGGCGCCGGTCGCCGCTTTCCACGACGGCGAGGTGCTGACCGCGCTCGTCGCCGCCGACGACGGGAGCTGGATCGAGCGCCGCACCGGCGACGATCCGGTCCGGCTCGGCCGCGAGCTGCTCGCCCTCGTTCCGTGAGGGTTCTGCTCACGCGGCCGCAGGGCCGCAACGAGCAGCTCGCGGAGAGCCTGCGCCGCTGCCCAGGCCTCGAGGTCGTGATCGAGCCGCTCGTCGCGCTCGAGCCGCTCGGCGACGATCCGATCGAGCTGGCCGGCTACGACTGGGTGATCCTCACGAGCATGACCGGCGCCCGGGAGCTGAGGCGGCGAGGGCAGGGTCGGCCCCGCCGGGTCGCGGCGATCGGGCGGACGACGGCCGAGGCGTGGGGCGAGGTCGACCTCGTGCCGCAGGTGTCGACGCAGGAGGGGCTGCTGGCCGAGCTCCCGCGACCCGCCGGACGGGTGCTGTTCGCGGGAGCAGAGCGCGCCCGGAGGCTGCTCGTGGACGAGCTCGACGCCGACTTCGTCCCGCTCTACCGGACGCGCGAGGTGCGCCCGGACACATCGGTCGACCCCGATCTCGTCGTCCTCGCCTCGCCGTCGGCTGCGCGTTCGTACGCCGCGCTCGGGCTCGACGCGCCGGCCGTCTCCATCGGGCCCGAGACGACGGCTGCCGCGACGAGGCTCGGCGTGCGCGTGCTGGAGGAGGCGCGCACGCAGGACGTCGCAGGCTTGAGCGACGCGGTCCTCAGGGCGACGCGTTAGCGTCCCGCTCCGTGGTGATCACGTTCCTCTCCGACTTCGGGGTCGAGGACGACTTCGCCGGCACGTGCCACGGAGTGATCAAGCGGCTCGCGCCGGAGGCGGACGTGATCCACATCACGCACGGGATCCAGCCGACGAGCGTGCTCCAGGGCGCCGTGGTGCTGGCGAACACGCTCCCCTACATGCCGGTCGGCGTGCACCTCGCGATTGTCGACCCCGGCGTCGGCACCCCCCGGCGGGCGCTCGTCCTGCGGACCGGTGACGGCCGGATGCTCGTCGGGCCGGACAACGGTCTCCTCGTCCCGGCCGCAGAGACGCTCGGCGGCGTTGCCGGTGCACACGAGATCACCAACCGCGACTACGCGCTCGAGCCGGTTTCGCCGACCTTTCACGGACGCGACATCTTCGCGCCCGCGGCCGCGTACCTCGCGCTCGGGCTCGAGCCGTCGGAGCTCGGCGGGCCCGTCGACGCGGGATCGCTGGTCCGCCTCGAGTTTCCGACCCCGGAGATCGGCAGCCGCCGCATCCGGGCCACCTGTGTCTACGTCGACCGCTTCGGGAACATCCAGCTCAACGCGAGGGCGAGCGACCTCGAGCCGCTTGGGATCGTCCCCGGCCGGCGGGTCGAGGCGCAGCTTCCCGTCGACCGCTTCTACGCGGTCGCGGCCCGCACCTTCGCCGACGCCCGGCCCGGCGACCTCATCCTGTACGAGGACGCCTACGGGAACATCGCGATCGCGATCTCACGCGGCAACGCCGCGGAGACCTTCGGCGTTCGCGCCGGCACGGAGGTTCGTCTCCGCCTCGACGAGCCGTGACGCTCGGGCAGCGCTTCGTCCGCTTCGCCACGAACGTCCTCGTGCGGTGGCCCGCGCTGTGGCCGCTCTTCCGGCCGGTGATCCGGTGGCAGTTCGACCGGATGGCGCCCGAGTGGGCCGCCATGCGAATGCCCGACTCGTTCGCCTCGTACGAGGCGGCGCTCGAGCAGATCGACGGGCCCGTCGAGCGGGCGCTCGACGTCGGCACCGGGACCGGTCTCGGCGCCTCGGTGCTAGCGACGCGTTTCCCGGGCGCCGAGGTCGTGGGTGTGGATGTCTCGCCGGAGATGCTCGAGCAGGCGCGGGCGCTCGTCCCGGGACCGACATTCTTGGAGGGCGACGCGACCAGGCTGCCGTTCGGCGACGCTGAATTCGACCTCGTAGCCCACGCCAACATGATCCCTTTCCTCGACGAGACGAAGCGCGTGCTCCGGCCGGGCGGCTGGACGCTGTTCTCGTTCTCCGGCGGCGCCGGGACGCCGATCTACGTCCCGCCGGAGCGCCTTCGCCGGGAGCTCGAGCGCCGCGGCTTCACGGACTTTGCGGCAATTTCGGCGGGTCGGGGCAACGCCGTGCTTGCCCGGCGAGGCGCAGGGGACTAACGTCAGCCGTACTGAGACGTTCGCGGCGCGGTAGCACCGGCCCGGACGTCTCTCTTTGTCGCGGCGCGGCTAGACTGGGCGACGCGGCGAGGTAGCTCAGTCGGTAGAGCACACGGCTGAAAACCGTGGTGTCGCCGGTTCGATTCCGGCCCTCGCCACCTTCCGCTACTGGACGGCGGCTGCTCGCTCTCTCCGGGCCGTCGCGATCCGCTCGGTAAGCCCTTCGAGCAGCTGCCCCTTGAGCATGACGGCATCGGCTCCGGCGGCCTCGGCGGCCTGATGGAGGGCTGGATCGGCGTCGGCCGTGATCGCGATCAGGCAGAGGCTGGGATGGTCGATGCGCAACCGCCGGACCGCCTCGACGCCGTCCATGCGCGGCATATGCAGGTCGATCACGAGCGCATCGGGCTGGATCGACTCCACACACTCGAGCGCCTCGAGACCGTCGAGCGCGATGCCCACGACCTTCAGGAGCGGTTGCTGGTCGACCAGCGCGTGCAGCAGCTCCAGGTAGCCCTTGTCGTCGTCGGCCAGGACGACTGTGATCATGTGCTCGGCGTCTGTCATCGGCGGCGTCTGGAACTTACCCCCCGTTAACCGGGCCGAACAAGTGTTAGGTGTTCTCTACGACATCCACGGAAACCTGCCGGCGCTCGAGAAGGTCCTCGCCGAGGCGGAGCGCGTCGGTGTCGACCGTTATCTCCTCGGCGGCGATTACGGCACTCCGAGCCCGTGGCCGCAGGAGACGCTCGAGCGGCTGCAGGCGCTGGACGAGGCGGTCTGGATCCGGGGGAACGGAGAACGTTGGCTTCGCGAGCCTCCGCTCGACCGTCCCGAGGTGATGGCGATCTACGAGCAGCTGGTGCCCGGCGTGCCGGAGGAGACGATCGACTGGCTCTACGATCTTCCGGCGGAGGCCGAGCTGGACGGCGTGCTGTACGTCCACGGCTCTCCACTCTCGGACGTCGAGAGCTTCGCGCCGCAGCCGCAAGAAGGCGAGGAACGGATGCTGGCGGGCGTTCACGACCGCGCGATCGTCTTCGGACACAGCCATCAGCAGTTCCGGCGGCCGGGGCCCGACGGGACCGACCTCGTAAACCCGGGCAGCGTCGGGATGCCGCTCGACGGCGACGTCCGCGCCGCCTGGGCCGTCTGGGACGGCGACTTCGAGTTCCGCCGGACCGAGTACGACGTCGAGCGCGCCGCAAGCGCCTTCGAGGCGATCAGCGGGGGCGAGATGTTCGCGGCGCGGATCCGCCGGGGATCCGACTAGGCGAGCGACGCGTCCACGGAGACGTCGACGTTGCCCTTGAGTGCCTGGGATACCGGGCAGTTCTCGATCGCGGCCTGAGCAGCCTCGCGGAAGCCGTCTTCATCGAGGCCGTCCACCTGACCGCGGATCGCGATCTGCATCGTCGTCATCCTGAACGCGTCGCCGACCTGCTCGAACGTCGCCGTCGCCTCGGTGTCAAGCTGCTGTGGCGGGCTTCCCGCTTTCGCGAGGCCGGCCGAGAGCGCCATCGACACGCACGTCGCGTGGGCGGCGGCGATCAGCTCCTCCGGGCTCGTGTTGTCGTCCGCCTGCTCGGCGCGCGACGACCACTTCACCGTCGCGTCCTTCAGGACGCCGCTTCCGGTCGAGACGGTCCCCGTCCCGGTTGCGAGACTGCCCTCCCAGTGCGCGTTCGCGGTGCGCTCAACCGCCATCCCCGTCCTCCTTTTCCCGGGCTGAACTGGACGGCCGATAGTAACGGCGGCCCTTCAGCTCGTCGGGCAGGTTGTCGACGTCGAAGCCGCGAGGGTCGGAGTGGGGGTACAGGTAGCCCTCTCCGCGACCGAGCTTCCGCGCGCCGTAGTAGTGCGTGTCCCGGAGCGCGTCGGGCGGTCGTAGGTGGCCGTGGTCGCGCACGTCCTCCTGCGCGGCGCGGAGCGCCGCGATGACGTCGTTCGACTTCGGGGCGAGCGCGAGGTAGAGCGCCGCCTCCGCGAGGTTGAGCTGTGCCTCGGGAAGGCCGACATGCTCGACCGCCTGCGCTGCCGAGACGGCGACGACGAGTGCCTGCGGGTCGGCGAGGCCGATGTCCTCCGAGGCGAGGATCACCATGCGCCGGGCGATGAAGCGGGGATCCTCCCCGCCCTCGAGCATCGCGGCGAGGTAGTAGACGGACGCGTCCGGGTCGGACGCCCGCATGGACTTGATGAAGGCGGAGACGAAATCGTAGTGGGCGTCGCCGCCCTTGTCGTAGACGAGCGGCCGCTTGCGCGCGGCGTCCTCGACGTGCTGCTCCGAGAGCTCGGCTCCCTCGGCCGCGGCGGTCTGCACCGCAAGCTCGAGGATGTTCAACGCGTTCCGCGCGTCGCCGCCT
>DASTCG010000167.1:0-3585 GCA_035711385.1 Gaiellaceae bacterium | reverse complement strand
CCGCGGAGCTCGGTCCCATGTTCCGGCCGAAGTTCGACTCGATCTTGTTGATCGCAGCGAGCACCTGCCACGGGATCCCGTAGGTCGCGCCCGCCCGGTGCCAGAGGGCGCTCAGCTCGCCGAAGGAGAGCGTGCGCGGCGCGAGGGTCGAGACCGTCCAACCCGGCGGCAGCAGGAGCGCGCCGTCGGCGTTCGGCGCCTCTGCGCTGGGGAACGCCGGCTCGTGGCCCACGATCGTGAAGACCGGGCCTGAAGCTCCGGAGGCGCTCGCCGCCGCCGTGAGAGCGAATGCAAGCGTCAGGATCGCCGCAGCCCGCCGCATCGGCCTACGTCGGCTCGGGCTGGACGACGCGGATAGCGGCTCCCGCCCCGCCGACCGGCACCTCGGCGGCCCGGAGCGGCATGGGCGAGTCCGACGGTGGCTCGGCGGCGGCGCGTGCGTCCGCCTCCGTCTGCTTGAGGGCGCGCTCGAGCTCGACGAGGAAGTCGTGCCGGTTCGTCGACGAGTTGGCCGCGACCTCGCGGTCGACCTGACCCGCGACGACGAGGTCGATCAGCGCCTTGCTGAACGTCTGCATCTCGAAGAACTCGCCTTCCTCGATCGCGTCGTGGATCTCTTCCGGCCGCCCCTCGCGGATCAGGTCGGCGACGCGCGCGTTCACGACCATCATCTCGACGGCCGCAACCCGCCCGCCCCCGAGCTTTGGGATCAGCCGCTGGCTGATCACGCCGCGTAGGACGCCGGCGAGGATCGAGCGGATCATCTGCTGCTTGACGCCCGGGAAGAACTCGGTCAGCCGGCCGAGCGTCTCGGCGGCGTCGATCGTGTGCATCGTCGAGAAGACGAGATGGCCGGACTCCGCGGCTTGCATGGCGGTCTCCGCGGTCTCGGCGTCCCGGAGCTCCCCGATGAGGATGACGTCGGGGTCCTGGCGGAGCGCCCGCCTCAGCGCCTGGCCGAAGGACTGGGTATCGAGCCCGACCTCGCGCTGGTTGATGATGCAGCCGCTGTCCTCGTGAAGAAACTCGATCGGGTCCTCGATGGTCACGATGTGCTGACGGCGCGTCCGGTTGATGTGGTCGAGCATCGAGGCGAGGGTCGTGGTCTTGCCCGAGCCGGTCGCACCGGTGACCAGCACGAGGCCTCGGTGCTCTTCCGCCAGCCGGCGAACGCCCGGCGGCAGCTTCAGCGTCTCGAAGCTCGGCACCTCCCGCGGGATCACGCGGAAGGCGAACGAGATCGAGCCGCGCTGGAGGAACCCGTTGACGCGGAAGCGGGTGAGGTCGTTCGCCGTGTGCGAGATGTCGAGCTCACCCGTGGCGCGGAAGTCCGCGGCCTTCTGGCGGTTGGCCGCCGTGACGGCGCCGAGCACCGTCTCGAGGTCGTTCGCGGTCAGCGCGTTGACGCCGTCGAGCAGGATCACCTGGCCGTCCCGGCGGATCGCCGGCGGCCGGCCGAACTTCAGATGGACGTCGGTGGCGCCGCTCTGGACGGCGCGGGTGAGGAGGAGGTCCAGGTCCATGCCGCGACCCGGCCTGCATCGGCAGTCTGGGAGTCCCGCTTTAGGTCACGCAGACGGATGAGGGTCTCCGCGAGGCGGAGGGCGGCGCCGCCGGGGCCGCCGATCTCCGCCGGCTCCCGGGCGTCGGCGCGGAGCAGCGCCTCGATCGCGCGCCACGCCATCGGCATGAGGAGCAGCGTGTAGATCGTCCGCGGGAAGCGCTCGAGCGCCGTCCTCGCGCGCCACGACGCGGCGGTCTGAACCGCGAGCCGTTCCCGCAGCTCCCGTGCATAGGCGCTGAAGTCGGCCTTCCTGCCAGCCAGGATGTCGAGCGCGTTTGCGGACGCGAGCCCGGCGCTCAGGAACGCCTCGTAGATGCCGTCGCCCGACACGGGATCCACGAGACCTGCGGCATCGCCGACGAGCGCCTTCCGGCCGCTGGCAGCGAGGCCCTGCGGTCGCCGCAGCGGCAGCTGGTGGCCGCGAACGTCCTGGAGCGCATCCACGGGAATCGAGTTCTCCCGGCAGAGCCGGTGCAGCGCCTCGCGGAGGAGCGGTCCCTGGTCGAGCCAGCCGCCCACTCCGACGTTGACGTGGTCGCCCTTGGGGAAGACCCAGCAGTACCCGCCGCGCATGAGGCCGAGCTCGATGACGGCCTTCCCGGCGAACGGGGCCGGGTCGACGATCGCGTTGCCCTCGAGCGCGACCGTGCGGAGGTGGTCGCGGAGGCCGTCCGCGCGGCCCACGGTGCCGTTCGCACCGTCGGCGCCGATCACGACCGTCGCCTCGACGCCGTCCGGCCTGGCGCCGTCGCGGAACTCCGCTCCCGCCTCCTGCGCCTGCTCGGCGAGGAAGGCGTCCAGCCGCCGCCGCTGCGTCATCCGCATCACCGGCTGTCGGGTGCGGCGCACGAACCGCGTCCGGTAGCGGAAGCCGAGCTCGAAGACGTTCACCTCGTCCTCGACCACCGGGTCGATCGAGAACGGCAGCAGGCGCTCGGCCCGGACCGTGATGCCGCCGCCGCAGGGCTTGTCGCGCGGGAACCGCGCCCTGTCGGCGAGCAGCACGCGGGCGCCACCCCGCGCGAGGTGGAACGCGGCCAGCGACCCCGCCGGGCCGGCTCCGACGACGAGGGCGTCGAAGCGCTCCATGGCTACTATCTTGATTCCCCTGGGGGTGTTCCCGAGTGGCCAAAGGGGACGGGCTGTAAACCCGTTGGCTCTGCCTTCGGAGGTTCGAATCCTCCCGCCCCCACCTCACGCAGTCGGTAGATCCAGAAGATCGGCAGCAGCACGAGTGCGGCCGCGCCGAACGCGAGCGCCGTCACGCCCAGGAACTCGAGCGCGAGCCCGCCGAGAAGCGCCAGCGCGGCGCCGAGCAGCGCGGCGATCAGGTCGTTCGTGCCGAGCAGCTTTCCGCGCTCGGCCGGGCTCGACCGGTCGGCGAGCTGCGCAGTCGCGGCGACGAACGACATGTTCCAGCCGAGCCCCAGGCCGAACAGCAGCACGCCGGTCATGAACACACCCTCGAAGACCTGGATCCCAGCGCACGAGACGCCCATGGTCGCGAGGCCGATCGCGAGTGCGCGCGTGCGCCCGATCCGGTCGACCACCGGCCCGATCACGAGCACGAGCGCGTACATGCCGAGCACGTGCGCGCCGATAATCGGGAAGATCAGGTGCTGCGGGTGGTTGCGGTGCTCGACCACGACGTACCCGGTCAGGTTCATGACGGAGACCATCACCGCCATGGACGCGAAGCCGGCGAGCATCGCCGGGATCACGCCGGGGCGCTTGACGATCTCGCGCAGCGGCGCGGCCGGCTGAACCGGGCCCGAGTCGGCCGGGGCCAGGAGCTCGCCGATCCTCTTCGGGTCGGGCCGGACGTTCAGCGCGAGGACGAGCGCGAGGAGCGAGAGCGCTCCCGCGCCGAGCCACGGGATCGTGAGCACGCTCGCATCGAGCTTGTCGTGGCCGGAGAAGATGGGGCTGAAGACGGCCGGACCGAGGATCGCGCCGAGCACAGCGCCGCTGAGCACGTAGGCGATCCCGCGCGCGCGTCGCTGCGGCGGGTACATGTCGCC
>DASTCG010000166.1:0-16821 GCA_035711385.1 Gaiellaceae bacterium | reverse complement strand
TCGGCGCTCGGCGAGCGGCCGTAGCCGTCACAGTGCCCGAACACCCGGTCGACCCCCTCGCCGAAGTGGCGCGACAGCTCGGCGAGGTGGTGCGACGGCGGGACGTCGAGGTCGGTGAGGTAGACGAGGTTTGCGGGCAGCGGACGGCCGCGAGGGTCGGTGTCCGCCGGGACGACGACGATCCGCGCGAAGTGGACGCCCGTCAGCGACTCGAAGTCGATCACGCGGCCGTTCGCGACGCCGTCGCCCATCTCTGCGAGCAGCGCGTTCAGGTCCTCGACCGCGTCGTCGCGTACCGACGCGACGACCGTCAGCGCCGACTGGTACGGCACGCCGTCACTCGTTGAAGTCGAGTGCGAAGTGGAGGAGCTTCGACCGCTCCCAGAAGACGAGCCCGAGATAGACCCCGGGCGAGACCTCGCGGATCTCGTCGCGGATCCACTGCGCGATGAGCGAGGTCTTCGAGTAGTCGAGGACGATCGTCTCCTGCTCGTCGAACCAGCTCGTGTCCTTGTAGACCTTGGCCCGAACGGCCTCGAGGTCAAGCGGGCTGATCCGGTTGAGGAGCTCGCCCCGCTCGCGGTCGAAGACCTTCCCCTTCCAGCCGACGAAGTGGATGAGCTTCGCCAGGGGCCCCTGGAGGTCGGTGCCGGGCGCGAGCAGGACGACCCCCTCGGCCTCGCCGTCGGGGATCTCGCCGGCAGGGCTCTCCCGGAAGAGCTCGTCCAGCTCGTCCGGCGTCAGCCGCTGCAGATCCAGGAGGTTGGCAGCTTGGAGCGGCATCGAATTCGGCCGCAGCGGGCTGACGCTAGCACGGTCCCGGAGGGGTGACAACCGCGTTGACCGGTCGGGCGAAGGCTGCTTAGATCGGCCACGGAGAGGATCCGAAAAGGAGCACGGAATGGGCTCGATCTTCTCTGCGGCCCTCGAACGAACCTCCGAACGGCTCGACCGCCTGCTCGGCTGGGATCGCCTGCCGTTGCCCATCGCGATCCTCACGCTCGTCGGCCTCCGCACACGGCTTCGCAACCGAAATCTCCACGACACGGGCAAGGGGCGCCGGGCCGCCGAGCCCCACGCGAGGCCGGCCGACTACCTGACGGCGAGGACGATCGACGGGACGTTCAACGACCTGAACGACCCGCAGATGGGCGCCCTCCACGCGCGGTTCGGCCGGAACGTGCCGCTCGTCCACACCTGGCCCGAGCCAGACGACGCGCTGCTCGAGCCGAACGCGCGCCTCGTCAGCCGCAAGCTGCTCACGCGCGACGAGTTCTCCCCGGCGACGACGCTCAACCTGCTCGCCGCCGCCTGGATCCAGTTCGAGGTGCACGACTGGTTCAGCCACGGGCAGGGGGAGGAGGAGAACCCGTGGCAGCTTCCGCTCGAGGAAGGCGACCCCTGGTTCGAGAACCCGATGCGGATTCCGCGGGCGAAGCGTGACCCGAGCGGCGACCCGAGCGGTCCGCCCACCTACGTCACCGAGGACACGCACTGGTGGGACGCCTCGAACGTCTACGGCGGGAACGAGGAGCTCGCGAACGCCCTGCGCACGGGCGAGCACGGCAAGCTCCGGATCGACGACCTTGGGCTGCCTCCGACCGAGCTCGAGAAGCACATCGACCTGAAGGGCGTCGCCGGCAACTTCTGGATCGGCCTCGCGCTCCTCCACTCGCTCTTCATGCGCGAGCACAACGCGATCTGCGACCACCTGCACGCGAACGACCGGGACCTCGACGACGAGGGGCTCTACCAGAAGGCCCGCCTCGTCAACGCCGCGCTGATGGCGAAGATCCACACCGTCGACTGGACGCCCGCGGTGATCGCCCACCCGACGACGGTCGTCGCGCTGCGCGCCAACTGGTGGGGGATCCTCGGAGAGGGCTTCGTCAAGCGCTTCGGACGGCTGACAGCGAACGACGTGATCCGCGGCATCCCCGGATCGCCGACCGACCACCACACCGCGCCGTACTCGTTGACGGAGGAGTTCGTCGCGGTCTACAAGATGCACCCGCTGATCCCGGACGACTTCACCTTCCGCTCGCTCCGGGACGACAGCGTGACCCAGGAGCGCACTCTCCCCGAGGTGGGCGCGCTCGAGGTGCGCACGCGCCTGGAGGAGATGCCGATGACCGACGTCCTCTACTCGTTCGGGCGCATGCATCCCGGTGCGATCGAGCTCCACAACTACCCGCGGTTCCTCCAGGACTTCAAGCGCCCGGCCGGCGACGAGATCGACCTGGCCGCAACGGACATCATCCGAACGAGGGAGCGCGGGGTGCCCCGCTACAACCAGTTCCGGCGGCTCTTCCATCTGGAGCCGGTGCGCTCGTTCCGGGAGCTGACCGAGAACCCCGAGTGGGCGGACGAGTTGGAGGAGGTCTACGGCGACGTCGAGCTGGTCGACCACATGGTCGGGATGTACGCGGAGCCGAAGCCCCGAGGCTTCGGCTTCAGCGACACCGCCTTCCGCGTGTTCATCTTGATGGCGTCGCGGCGGCTGAAGAGCGACCGGTTCTTCACGCGCGACTACCGGCCGGAGGTCTACACGAAGGCCGGGATCGACTGGGTCGAGGAGAACTCGATGCGGTCGCTCCTCCTGCGGCACTTTCCGGAGCTCGAGCCGGCGCTCCAGGGAGTCGAGAACCCGTTCGCGCCCTGGCGCCAGGTTGGGAGGTAGGCGGTGCGGCTCGTCGGGAAGGCCGCCCGCGTGTCGCTCGCAGGCGTCCGGCTCTTCAACGGCGGCGCGGCGCTCGTCGCGCCCCGGATGTTCGCGCAGCGGATCGGACGCGAGCGCGACGCCGACGGCGCCGCCGTCCACGCGCTGCGGATGTTCGGGATCCGCACCGTGCTGATCGGGCTCGACCTCCTCAGCCGCGATCCGGCGGTCCGGCGACACGCCTTACGGTTCTCGGTGCTGATCCACGCCTCCGACACGGCCTCTGCGGCGCTGGCCGGGCTGAACGGCCAGCTGCCGCCGAAGGCCGCCAGGGTGGCGACCGGGGTCTCCGCGGCCAACGTCCTGCTCGCCGTGCTCGCCAGCCGGGAGTTCCGGCGGTGAGCTCCACGGCGCCGCCCGAGCTCGAGTGCGACCTCGTCATGAAGGGCGGGATCACGAGCGGCGTGGTCTACCCCGGGGCAATCACGAGGATCTCGGGGAAGTACCGCTTCCGGAACCTCGGCGGCGCCTCGGCCGGTGCGATCGCCGCGGTCGCCGCCGCGGCCTGCGAGTACCGGCGGAACCACGGCGACCCGGATGCGTTCGCCGTGCTGGACGAGGTGGGGGAGGAGATCACCCAACCAGGCTTCGTGCTCGACCTCTTCCAGCCGACACCGGCGGCACGGCCCGCCTTCGAGGTCGGTCTCGGGGCCGTCACGTCGTCGGGCTCGCTCGCCCGGCGCCTCTCGGGCGCGGCCGTCTCGATCCTCCGCGTCGACCGGCGCTTTCTTCTCGGCGCGGCGATCGCAGTCCTCCTCTGGGCCGCAATCGTGGTGACCGCGATCTGGGCGCTGCTCTCGGGCGACCCCGGCACGCTCGAGATCGTGGCGGCCGTGGTGCTCGGCGTGGCCGCAATTCCGCTCGCGGCGCTCGTCGTCGCGGCCTTCGCGCTCGCCGCGTTCCTGCGCTTCGCCGGCAACCTCGACCGGTCGCTGAAGGCGACCTGGTGGGGGATGTGCAGCGGGCGGACCGAGGCCGGCCGGCCGCCGAGCTCGGGGCTGACCGACTGGCTCTACGAGACCGTCCAGCACTGCGCCGGCGACCCGCCGGCGCCCCTGACCTTCCGCGACCTCGTCGGCTCCGACCCCGCGAACGCCGAGGTCAACCTCCAGCTGGTCACGACCGACCTGAGCGCCTCCCGGCCGGTGACGCTGCCCCTCCCGGAGCCGGCGGACGAGGAGAAGCCCTACTTCTTCGACCCGGACGAGTGGCGGAGGCTGTTTCCGGAGGCCGTCGTCGACCACATGGTCGAGGCGACGACGCCCTGGGCGACGGCGGACCCGGGGCGCGAGGGCCGGCGCCTCTACCCGGTGCCGGGGCTCGACCTTCCGATCGTCGTGGCGGCCCGGCTCAGCCTCAGCTTCCCGATCCTCCTCTCAACCGTCCCGTTCTGGCGGGCGGACGGGCCCGGCGACGCCTTCGTCCAGCACACGATGTCGGACGGCGGGATCTCGAGCAACTTCCCGATCCACTACTTCGACTCGCTCTTCCCCGGGCGTCCGACCTTCGGCCTCGACCTCCAGCCCTGGCGCGGAGAGGGGCAGGAGCTCGTGGAGATGTCGGACCAGCCCCGGAGGCCGGGCTTCACGGAGGTCGGCAGCCTCGGCGCGTTCTTCGAGCAGCTCCTGAACGCCGCTCGAAACTGGCGCGACAACATGCAGGCCGAGCTCCCGGGCTACCGCGACAGGATCTGCCAGATCCGCCTCTCCTCCGAGGAGGGCGGGCTCAACCTGAACATGTCCGCGGAGATCGTCGACCGGCTCGTCGAGCGCGGCGTCGAGGCGGGCTCGACCGTCCTCGAGCCCGAGACGTTCGACTGGAACCGTCACCGGATCACGCGCTACTGGACGATGATGCAGATGCTCCAGCAGAGCCTCGGCCCAGCCGGGTTTGGGCGCCCCGGGGTGTACGAGGGCGAGTTTCCGGGCCGGGTCGCGTTCCTCAGGGTCGTCCGCGAGTGGCAGCAGGCCGGAGCGGCGCCCGAGCCGCCGCCGATCGCCTGGTGGACGAACGCCCTCCGCGCGAGCGACGCCGTCTATGCGCTCGCCGCCGAGTGGCCAGACTTCGACGCGCAGGCGCCCACCCCGAAGCCGACGATGCGCATCGTTCCGCGGGCATAGCGGCTCGGGGTATCGTCGCCGCCGTGGAACTGTCGGCAGAAGCCCGCGAGCTGATCGAGTCGGGGGCGCTCGGGCACCTCGTGACGCTCAACGCCGACGGGGCGCCGCAGGTCTCTTGCGTCTGGATCGGGATCGAGGACGGCGAGCTCGTCTCCGGGCACCTCGCGCCGACGCAGCAGAAGCTGAAGAACGTCCGGCGCGACCCGCGCGTCACGCTCTCCTTCGAGGGCACGAAGCTGCACCCGCCGGGGCTGAAGGAGTACCTCGTCGTCCACGGCCGCGCCCGGCTCGAGCCTGGGGGCGCGCCCGAGCTCCTCCAGCGCCTCGCGTACGTCTACCTCGGCCCCGACGTCAAGTTCCCGCCGATGGACGACCCGCCTCCCGGGTTCGTGATGCGGACGACGCCCGAGCGGCTGGGCGGCGTCGGCCCCTGGGCCGGCTGACCGCCGAGCCCATGGCGAGTGAGATCGTCCTCGTCCGGCACGGCGAGACGGAATGGAGCCGGGACGGGAGGCACACCGGCCACACGGACATCCCGCTCACGGAGGTCGGACGGGCGCAGGCCCGCGCGCTCGCTGCTGGGCTCCGAGGCTGGAGTTTCGACCGGGTACTGACGAGCCCCCTCTCGCGGGCGGCCGAGACCGCCCGGCTCGCCGGCTTCGGCGAGACCGCCGCGCTGCGGGACGAGCTCAGGGAGTGGGACTACGGCGCCCACGAGGGGCGGACGACGGCGGAGATCCGCGAGGAGCGGCCGGGTTGGACGCTCTGGCGCGACGGCGTCCCCGACGGCGAGACGGCCGCGGACCTCGCCGCCCGCCTCGACCGTGTGCTCGCCGAGCTTGAGCAAACGGAGGGCGCGGCGCTCGTCTTCGCCCACGGCCATTCGCTCCGCGTGCTCGCCGCCCGCTGGCTCGGCCTCGAGCCCGGGGCGGGCAGGCTTCTCGCCCTCGACCCGGCGACGATCAGCGTCCTCGGCCACGAGCGCGAGACGCGGGTCCTGCTGCGCTGGAACGCGCCGCTGGGGAGGCCCGAGTGAGCGTCGGCTCGGCCCGTGCCCCGCGGATCTCGGCGGTCGTCCGCCAGAGCGAGCGCGTGACGCCGCTCGAGCTCTTCTTCGATCTCGTCTTCGTCCTCGCGCTCACGCAGTGCACGGCGCTCATGGCGGCCGATCCCACCTGGGCCGGTCTCGGGAGAGGCATCCTCGTCCTCGGCGTCCTCTGGTGGTCGTGGGTGGGGTACGCGTGGCTGACGAGCGTCCTCGATCCGGAGGAGGGCGGCGTTCGGTTCGCGATGTTCGCCGCGATGGCCGCCTTCCTGGTGGCGGCGCTGGCGGTACCCGGGGCCTTCGGCGACGAGGCGCTCCTGTTCGCGCTCGCCTACGCCGTCGTGCGCGGGGCGCACATCGCGCTGTTCGTCATCGCGAGCGTCGACGACCCGAAGCTCCGGCAGTCGGTGCTCGGTCTCGCCGCCAGCTCCGCGATCGGTGTCGGCCTGCTCGTCGCAGCCGCAGCGACCGACGGCTGGCTCCAGGGAGGGCTCTGGCTCGCCGCGCTCCTTATCGACATGGGCGGACCGTTCTTCTTCGGCGCCGAAGGGTGGAGCCTCGAGCATCCGAGCCATTTCGCGGAGCGGCACGGGCTGATCATCATGATCGCGCTGGGCGAGTCGATCGTCGCGATCGGCGTGGGCGCAGGCGGCACGGTCGGGCCGGGGGAGGTGACCGCCGCAGTGCTCGGAATCGCGGTCGCCGCCGCGATCTGGTGGCTCTACTTCGACGTGGTCGCGATGCTGGCCGAGCGGGGGCTTGCGAGCCTGCCGCCCGGCCGCGAGCGCAACGAGCGCGCGCGTGACACGTACTCGTACCTGCACTTCCCGATGGTCGCCGGCATCGTCCTCGGCGCGCTCGGGCTGAAGACGACGCTCGCGCACGTCGGCGACCCGCTGGAGACGATCCCGGCGGTGGCGATGCTCGGCGGGACGGCGCTCTACCTCCTTGCCCACGTCGCCCACCGCTACCGGAACATCCACACGGTCAACAACCACCGTCTGGTCGCCGCCCTCGTCGCTGTCGGGCTGATACCGGCCGCGCGGGAGCTCCCGGCGCTGACCACGCTGGCGATCCTCGCGCTCGTGCTCTGGGTGCTGATCTTCCTCGAGGCGATCCGCTTCGCCGGCTCGCGCGCGCGGGCGAGGCAGGCGCTCATGCGCGAGGAGGCCGGCGCGTAGCGCCGCCGGCGTTCGCTACGGTCGCCCAATGGCGGTCCGCGAGTACGCCACCGAAGAGATCGTCGTCGAATGGCGGCCCCGGCTCTGTTACCACTCCCAGAACTGCGTCCGCGCCCTCCCACGCGTCTTCGAGAAGGAGCGCCGGCCCTGGATCGACCCCACGCAGGCCCCTGCGGACGAGATCGAGGACGCCGTCGAGGGCTGCCCGTCCGGCGCGCTGCGGTTGCGCAGGCTGCGCGGCGAGGCTCGGCCTGCCCCGACCTCGGTCGAGATCACCCCAGATCCGGACGGCCCGCTGCTCGTCCGTGGCCCGATCCGGGTCGTGCGGCAGGACGGCTCCGTCGAGGACATCACGCGTGGGGCGTTCTGCCGTTGCGGGCAGTCCGGGAACAAGCCGTTCTGCGACGGCAGCCATCGCGAGGCCGGGTTCCGCGGATGACGGTTCGCGACAACCCTCAGGAGCGGCGCTACGAGGGGCTGGTCGACGGCCGGGTCGCGGGCGTCGTCTTCTACAGGGAGCGCGACGACGCGATCGTGCTCGTCCACACCGAGGTCGCCCCCGAGTTCGAGGGCCAGGGGATCGGCGGCCGGCTCGTCGCCGGCACGCTCGACGACATCCGCTCGCGCGGGCTGCAGATCGTCCCGCGCTGCCCGTTCGTGCGGAGCTACCTCGCCCGGCACCCCGAGTACGCCGACCTCGTCGGCGAGGCTCGATGATCGCGCGCGTCTGGCGCGGGTGGACCGCCGCCGAGGACGCCGACGCCTACACGGACTACGTGGAGCGCACCGGGATGCGGGCCTCGCGCGACACCCCTGGCAACCTGGCCACGATCGTCCTGCGTCGAATCGACGGCGACCGCGCCGAGTTCACGACGATCACGCTCTGGGAGTCGGTCGAGGCCGCCGGTGGGTTCTCGGGCACCACGGACGACACGGCCGTCTTCTACCCGGAGGACGACCGCTACCTCGTCGACCGCGAGCTGACCGTCGTCTACCACGAGGTCGTCCACTCGGATCCGCCGGTCGGCGACCAGCCGGGCTAGACCCGCCCAGCTCAGTCCTCGAGCGGCAGGGCTCGCTCGGCGATCGGCGTCGAGTGGATGATCGAGGTCGTCGTCTGGCCCAGCACGATGAAGCGGTCGAGGATGTCCTCCAGGTCGTCCATGGCCCGGAGGTGGAGCTTGAGCACGAAGCAGTCCTCTCCCGTGACGCGGTGGCACTCGACGACCTCCGGCACCTCGCGCGCGAGCTCCGGGATCTTGTGCAGCTGCCGCGTCGTCGGGCGGATCCGGACGAACGCCGCGATCGGATACCCGAGCGCCTTCGAGTCGACGTCCGCGCGGTAGCCGGCGATCACTCCCGTCCGCTCGAGGCGCTGGACCCGCTCCGCGACTGCGGGCGAGGAGAGATTGACCCGCCGCCCGAGCTCGGCGAGCGATAGGCGGGCGTTCTCCTGCAATTCCCTTAGAAGGCGCCGGTCCGTTTCGTCCAAGACCTTCGAAGCTTAGGCCATCTCGGCTGTTGCGCAACGACAATGTCGGCGATGTCCAGACCGCTCGGTCGCCTCGGCTCGAACGCCCCGCCGGAGAGCTACTTCGTGGTCAGCGCGGTCTTCCACTATCTCGGGCCGGCGTTCGCGGTGCTCCTCTTCGCCCGGGTGGAGCCGTTGGGCGTCGCCTGGCTGCGGATCGGGACGGCCGCGCTCGTCTTCGCGCTCTGGCGCCGGCCGTGGAGGCTGCTTCGAAACCGGACCGTGGTCGCGATGGGGGTCGTCCTGGCCGCGATGAACCCCTGCTTCTACCTCGCGATCGACCGGCTCCCGCTCGGGACCGTCGCTGCGATCGAGTTCCTCCCGGTGATCGCGCTCGCCGCGCTCGGGACGCGGACGCGGCGGAACGGTCTGGCCCTGGCCGCTGCGGTTGCGGGCGTCTACGTGCTGACCGACGTGCGGCTCGAGGGCGAGCCGCTGGGCGTGGCCTTCGCGCTCCTCAACGCCGTCCTCTTCGCGGCCTACATCGTCCTTGCGCACCGGGTCGCTCGGAGCGGGATGGGCGGAATCGACGGGCTCGCCGCCGCGATGCTCGTCGCCTTCGCGTGCGTGCTGCCGCTCGGCGCCTCCGACGCCGCGCCGGCGCTGGCTGCTCCGCTGCTGCTTGCCGCGGGTGCCGGCGTCGGGATCTCGTCCTCGGTCGTCCCCTACGTGTTCGACCAGCTGGCGATGGCGCGGATTCCGCGGGCGACCTACGCGTTCCTGGTCTCGCTCCTGCCGGCGACGGCGACGGTGATCGGCGTCGTGGTGCTCCGCCAAATTCCGAGCCTCGTCGAGGCGGCCGGGATCGGCCTCGTCGTCGCCGGCGTCGCCTTCCACCGGGAGCCGGCGGGGCTACATTCATGCGATGAGGCGCTTTCCGCTCTTCCTGCTCGCACTCGCCCTCTGCCAGCCGGCAGCCGCGGCCACGACGCGGCTCGATCGGCACGGCACGGTCGTGATGGACGGGCGCAAGGTCTTCCCGATCGTGCTCGCGAAGGGGCCGCCTGCTGACGGCCTCGGCGAGGTGGCCGCGGCCGGTGTGAACGTCGTCAAGGCCGGGCCCGCGGGAGCCTGGAGCGATGCCGATCTCGCCCGGACGATCGAGGAGAACCGGGCCGCGGCGGCGGCCGGCCTGCGCACCTGGGTGAACCTGAGCGCCTACGCCCAGCTGCGGCCGGGCGGCTGGCGCGAGCCGCTGCTCCGCCACGTCGTCGGCTCGCTCGAGGCCGACCCGTCAGGTGCGGCGATCGCCCTGTGGAAGGGCGCGGACGAGCCCTGGCGGTTTCGGATGCGCCCGCGGTCGCTGCGCTACGCGTACTGCCTCGCGACCGGGCGGCGTCGCGCGTGGTGTGCCGGCGCCGAGCCGGTCGACACCGGGCACCTCTGGGTCACGGTGCAGGCGCCGCGGGCCGGCGTCTGGTCGCTGGCGCCGTACGCGGAGGTCACCGACGTCCACGGCGTGAACAGCTATCCGATCGCGATCGGCGACCCCGATCCGCCGCTCGGCGAGCCGGGCTCGTGGACGAACGTCCTCCGCCTGGCGACCCCGAGGAAGGCGGTCTGGACGACGCTGCAGATCTGCTGGACGTGGAGCTACGACGCCGCCGGCAACGTCCGGCTCCCGACACGCGAGCAGCAGCGGTTCATGATCTACGACGCGATCCTGAACGGCGCCCGCGCGATCGCGTTCTACGGCGGCCAGAACCCGAGGTGCTGGGGGCAGCTCGATGCCGCGGGCGGCTGGAACTGGACGTACTGGGAGCGGGTGCTGGAGCCGCTCGTCCGAGAGATCGGCGCCGGAAGCCCGCTGGGGCCGGCGCTCGTCAATCCGGGCTCGACCCGCGAGCTCCCGACGTCCGACCGCTCCGTGCGCGCGATCTCACGACGGGGCCGAAGCGGCGACCTGTGGGTGATCGCGGCGCGGGACAGCGGCGACGGCCCGATCGAGGCGACGATCGGAGGGCTGCGGGACGGACCCGTGGACGTCTACACGGAGAGCCGGACGCTCGGCGTGTCGGGACGCTCCCTGACCGACACCTTCGACCGGTGGTCGGTTCACGTGTACCGCTTGACCGCCTCGGCTGTCCGGCGCAGCTGATCGTCCGTGAGGTACGGCGCCGGCCCCAGGCGCAGAGAGCGGCCCCGCGAGTCCGTCATGACGCCGTCGGCCGCAAGCCGGCGGCTCGTCTCTTCCGCATCGGCCACCTCGAGCGCCAGGAAGCCGCCGTAGTCCTCTCGGCCGCCGTCGACGCCGAGCGCCTCCGCGAGCAGCGCCGTCTGCCGGAGGTAGCTCTCGCGCAGCGCCTCGGGCGTCAGGCCCTGCTCGTCGAAGAACGCGAAGACCCGCGCCGCGCGGTAGTGGCTCGTCGGGTCGTACGTCGCGCCGGCGAAGCGCATCCCGCCGGTGGGGAACTCGACTGCGCCGGGCGTCTTCTCCGCCGCCAGCTCCGCGAACTCGGCGTACCAACCGGTGAAGCGCGGCCGCAGCTGGTCGGCGTGCGGCGGCAGGCGCAGGAAACAGTTGCCCTCGCCCAGCTGGAGGTACTTGTAGCCGCCGCCGACGACCCAGGTCGAGCCCGGAAGCGGGACGCGCATCACGCCGAAGGCGTGGTAGACGTCGACGAGCAGCTCGGCGCTCACCCGCTCGCATGCCGCCCCGAGGTCGCCGAGCCCGGGGACGATCCGCGAGTCCTCGAAGAGCACTGCCGAGACGAGCACCGCCGCCGTCCGCTCGTCGGTCTCCGCGGCCAGACGCTCGGCGAGCGTCCCGGCCGGGCGGGCGTCCACGATCACGACGTCGAGCAGCTCCTCCTCGGCGAGCCGCGCCATCAGCCGGCGCAGGGTGTGGAACTCCCCGCTCGTCGTCACGAGCCGCGGGCGCCGCTGCAGGTCGAGCGCGGAGAGGAAACGCAGGACGAGCCCGAACGTGTTCTGGTCGAGCGCGATCTCGGCATCCGGCTCCCCGAGCCAGAGGCGGAATCCCGCCCGCACCCGCTCGGCCTGCTCGAACGCCCGGCCCCACTTCTCGTCCACGTGGAGCGCCGCGTCGTCCCAGGCCGCGAGCACGCCTTCCCGCGCGACGTCCGGCCAGGCCTGGTGCGAGTGGCCGGTCAGGAGCAGGCGTTCCCCGACGCGGAACGCCGAATAGTGCGGGGCCAGCTGCTCCGCGTTGATCAAAGCTCCGAGCGAACCGCCCAGAGATCGGGGAAGAACGGCTTGTGGAGGGTCGTCAGCAGATAGGCCGCCCCCGCCGAGCCGCCGGTTCCGGGCCGCGACCCGATCGTCCGCTCGACCATCTTGACGTGGTGGTAGCGCCACTCCATGAGCCCCTCGTCGAAGTCGACCATCCGCTCGGCCACCTGCGCCGGCTCGCCGTCGTCGCGGTACGCCTCCAGGAGCGCGGCCTGGACGGCGGGCGACTCCTCCGGCGGCGTGGTCACGTCCCGCTCGAGGACGTCCAGCGGGATCTCGTACCCCTGATCGGCCAGGTACCGGAGGAACGAGTCGTACACCGACGGCCTGGCCATGGCCGCCGTCACCTTCTCGTAGTCGACGCTGCCCTCGTGGTAGGCGTCGAGGACGGCGGGATCACGCCGGCCCAGAATGGCTTCGAGCTCGCGAAACTGCCCGGACTGGAAGCCCGAGGCCGACTCGAGCCGCTCGCGGAACGCGAGGAACTGGACGGGCGTCATCGTCTCGATCACGTCGAGCTGGGCGACGACGAGCTTGAGGATCGTGAGCAGCCGCTTGAAGGTCGCGAACGCGCGGGCGTCGTTGCCCTCCTCGAGCATCCGCTGCAGGTAGCGCAGCTCGTGGACCAGCTGCTTGAACCAGAGCTCGTAGACCTGATGGACGACGATGAAGAGGATCTCGTCGTGCTCGTCGGACTTCGGCCGCTGCGCGCCGAGGATCTCCTCGAGGGCGAGGTAGGAGGAGTAGTTGAGGGAGCGCTCCTTGCTCACTGAGCCTCTTTGTACAGCTCCCGGGCAATGATCTCGCGCTGGACTTCGGAGGCGCCCTCGTAGATGCGCGGCGCGCGCACCTCGCGGTAGAGGTGCTCCAGGAGGTGGCCCTTCTCGAGCGCCCGGGCGCCGTGCACCTGGATCGCGACGTCCACCGCATGCTGGGCGGTCTCGGTCGCGAAGAGCTTCGCCATCGCCGAGGCCTTCCTGACCGGCCGCACGCCCGCGTCGTACCGGCCGGCCGCATCGCGGACGAGCAGGCGCGCGGCCTGGATCTGCGTGGCCACCTCGGCGAGCTGATGCCCGACGGCCTGGAAGCGCGCGAGCGGCTTCCCGAACGCCTCCCGCTTGGACGTGTACGAGACGGCCGCGTCCAGCGCAGCCTGCGCCATCCCGACCCCGAAGGCGCCAACGCTCGGCCGGAAGAGGTCGAGCGTGTCCATCGCAACCGCGAAGCCGCCGTCCACCTCGCCGAGCACCTGCTCCGGCCCGACGCGGACGCCGTCGAAGTCGAGCCGGCCGATCGGGTGCGCAGCGAGAAGGTCGAGGTGCTCGCCGGAGAGGCCCTCGCTCTCGCGCGGCACGGAGAACCCGGTGATGCCCTTCGCGCCCTGCCCGGAGGTGCGCGCGAAGACGGAGTACACGTCCGCCTCGGGCGCGTTCGAGATCCAGGTCTTTGCTCCGGTCAGGCGGAAGCCGTCGCCGTCCGGCTCCGCTCGCAGCTCGAGCGCGGCGGCGTCCGAGCCGGCGCCCGGCTCGCTGAGCGCGAAGGCCGCCACGGCGTCACCGGCGGCCAGCCGGGGGATCCACTCATCACGGAGCTCGGGCCGGGCCGAGCGGAGGATCGGGTAGCCGCCGAGGCCCTGGAGCGCGAGCGCCGTCTCCGCCTCGGTGCAGCCGTGGGCCAGTCCCTCGCGAAGCTCGCAGAGCTCGACCGCGGAGCCGGCGAAGACGAGCTCCAGCAGTCCCTCGTCGCCGAGCGCCTTCACGAGCGGCCGGTTCAGGCGGGCGGGCTCGCCTAGCTCCGCGACCGGCGCGAAGCGCTCGTGGCCGAGCCGTTGCGCCCGAGCGAGCAGCTCAGGCATCCGGGATGACGGCGGTGCCCATCAGCTCCACGCGCGCGTCCGGGTCGAACAGGGCCGAGACGCACACGAGCGCCATCGCGGGGTAGCGACGGCCGAAGTGGCGCCGCCAGACCTCGCCGAGCTCGCGGGTGGACGCGCGGTACTCCTCGATGACGGTCGTGTAGACGACGAGCGAGACGAGGTGATCCGGCTCGCCGCCGGCGGCGCCCAGCGCTGCAAGGAGGTTCGTCGCCGCCGCGTCGAACTGCTCGACGACGGTCTCGCCCCCGCCGATCTGGCCGCCGAGCCAGACGGTCCTGCCGGGGGCCGCCACGACGGCGTGCGCGAACCCGACGGCTGCGCCGAGCTCCGGTGGGTTGACGATCCGGTGCTCCGTCAACGACCGCTCCATGCAGGGTTCCTTCCCTCGGACCAGGCGGCGTAGAACTCCGCGAAATCCTCGCTCTTCATCAGCAGCGCCTGTGCGAGCGCCTCCATCTCGACCGCTCCGCCGAGGTCGAGGTCGAGCTCGCGGGTGAGGAGGATCTTGGTCGTCGCGTAGGCGAGCGCGGGGCCGTCGGCGAGCTGACGCGCGAGCGCGTGGGCGGCGGGGCGCAGCTCATCGTCTGGGACGACGCGCGTCGCGAGCCCGATCGCGGCAGCCCGCGCAGGGTCGACCTCGCCGCCGAGGAGGAGGAGCTCGGTCGCGCGGCCGAGCCCGACGATCCTCGGGAGGAGGTAGGCGGCGCCCATGTCCGCTCCGGCCAGTCCGACCTTCGTGAAGAGGAACGAGAACCTCGCCGAGGTCGCGAGCAGGCGGATGTCGGAGGCGAGCGCGAGCACGGCGCCCGCGCCGGCGGCGACCCCGTTCACCGCCGCCACGATCGGGATCGGGCAGTCGCGCATCGTCTTCACGACCGCGCCGCTCATCCGCGTGAAGTCGAGCAGCTCGCCGGCAGACATCGTCTGCAGCTCGCCGATGATCTCCTCCACGTCCCCGCCGGAGCAGAAGCCTCGCCCCTCGCCGGTGAGGACCAGGACGCGGACGTCGCCGAGGTGCGGCAGCTCGCCGACGAGGTCGCGGAGGTCGGCGTACACGTCGAAGGTGAGCGCATTCAGGCGGTCAGGTCGCGAGAGCGTGACCGTCGCCACGCCGTCCTCGACGGCGAGGTCGAAGTGCTCCCATTCCTCCGTGAAGCGGGCCGATGCGCGGAAGGGGCTCACGCCTGGATCCCTCCGCCGTCGAGCACGATCGTCTGGCCGTTGATGGCCGCGGCCTCCGGCGACGCGAGGAACTCGACGGCATGGGCGACCTCCTCGGGCTCGAGCAGCCGGCCGAGCGGCGTCATCCCGATCAGCGAGGCCTCGGCCTGCTCGGCCTCGAGCGACGTCTTCTCGACGATGCGGTCGATGGTGCGCCGGAGCATGTCCGTGCGCACCCAGGTCGGGCAGACAGCGTTCGCGGTCACGCCGGTTCCGGCCACCTCGGCGGCAGTGGCGCGCATGAGCCCGATCGCTGCGTGCTTCGACGCGGCGTAGGCGGCCGTGTAGCGCGCGCCGGCGCGGCCCGCCGTGGAGGCGACGGTGACGATGCGGCCATCTCCGCGCTCGATCATGCCGCCGAGGACGGCCCGGGTACAGAGGAAGGCGCCCGTCGCGTTCACGTCGAGGTGGGCCTGCCAGTCGGCGAGCGTCGTCCGGGCGAGCGGCGCGCTCGAGGCGATCCCGGCGTTGTTGACGAGAACGTCGACCGGCCCGACCTCCTCGAAGAACCTGGTGACGAGCTCCTCGTCGGTGACGTCGAGGAGCTCGCGGCCGACGGCCTCCACGCGGTCGCCCGCCGCGGCGAAGCGCTCGGCCACGGCCTTCCCGATCCCTTTCGTCCCGCCTGTGACGACCACCAGCCGGCTCACCGGAGCGCCTTCCGGTCGAGCTTGCCCGAGGGCGTCTTCGGGAGGTCGTCCACGAGGCGGATCTCCCGGGGAACCTTGTGCCCGGCCAGCCGCTCGCGCGTAAAGGCGCGGAGCTCCTCCTCCGCGGGCTGCCCGCGCGCGACGACGTAGGCGCGGGCCAGCGTGAGACCGTTCTCCTGCACGCCGACGACGGCGCACTCGACGACGGCGGGGTGGCCGAGAAGGCAGTTCTCGATCTCGGCGGGCGCGACCCAGATGCCGCCGACCTTGATCAGGTCGTCGGCGCGGCCGCGGTACCAGAAGTAGCCGTCCTCGTCCCGCTCGAAGAGGTCCCCCGTCTTGACGCGGTCGCCGTGGAACGTCTCCTTCGTCTTCTCGTGCTCGCCCCAGTAGAGGAGCGCGGCCGTGTCGCCCTCGATCCACAGCTCGCCGGTCTCGGCAATGTGCGCCTCGTACCCGGGAACGAGCTCGCCGGTCGAGCCGGGCCTCACGCGGCCGGGGCGATTCGAGACGTAGATGTGGTACGCCTCGGAGGAGCCGATCCCGTCCAGGACCTCGACTCCGAAGGTGGCGACGAAGCGGTCGTGCAGCTCCTTCGGCAGCGCCTCGCCCGCAGAAGTGCACACGCGCAGGGACGAGAGGTCGTGTTCCGGGTGGCCGACCATCTGCGCCATCATCGTCGGCACGTTCACGAGCACCGTCGGGCGGTGTTCCCCGATCAGCTCGAAGATCCGCTCGGGCGTGGAGCGCTCGGGGAAGACGATCCCGGCAGCGCCGACGCCGAACGGGAAGAGCGCGGCGAGGTCGCGGGCGTAGCCGAAGAAGAGCTTCGGGACGGGGAGGACGACGTCGTCCGGCTGCAGATCGAGGACCCCGCGTGCGTACCACTCGCAGCTCAGAACCGGGCTGTGCGTCGGGTGGACCGCGGCCTTGGGCTGCCCCGTCGAGCCGGTCGTGAACTTCCAGATCGCGATGTCGTCCTTCGTCGTCGGCGCCGGATCGAGCTCCGGCGAGGCGGCGGCGAGGCGCGTGGCGAACGACTCGTCGACGACGAGGATCTCCCGCAGCCAGCCCCTGGCGGTAGCAGCCGCCTCGCGGATCGGCCCCTCAGTCGTCGGGTCCGCGACGACGACGCCGGCGCGCGTGTAGTCGAGGTAGTAGGCGTAGTCCTTCGGCTTGAGGAACGTGTAGGCCTCCGCCGTCACCGCGCCGATCTTCTGGGCGCCGTACCACAGGGCCACGAACTCGACGGAGTCCGCCAGAACGAGGAGCACGCGCTCCTCCGG
>DASTCG010000165.1:0-2689 GCA_035711385.1 Gaiellaceae bacterium | reverse complement strand
CGGGCAGGCCGGCCGGAATCCCGACTCGCCGGTGTTCTTCGAGCTCCGGCGCACGCCCAAGGAGCTCCTGATCACGTACTGGTTCTTCTACGGCTACAGCCGCCCGCACGTCGCGCCCGACCTGCCCGGCGGGGACGTTCTCCGGAACGAGCTCAGCCACGAGGGCGACTGGGAGAACGTCGACGTCGCGCTCTCTCCGGACGGCACCAAGGCCGTCGCCATGTACCTGTACGGCCACGGCCGGCCGACGCGCGTGCCGTGGGAGCAGGTCGAGCCCGGCCCGGACCGCCACCCGCTGGCCTACGGCGCCTGGGACAGTCACGCCTCGTACGCGAAGGCTCGCCCGGTGAAGGTCTGCAGCCCGCTCGGCTGTGCCCGCGACGTGAGCGTGAGGGGCTGGCGGTGGGACACCTGGCACAACCTGCGCCCGGTCAAGGCCGAGCCCTGGTACGGCTTCGGCGGCGCCTGGGGCGCGGCAGGCCCGGTCAGCGACCGGACCGGGCCGCTCGGCCCGTCACCCTCGAAGCTCCCTGCCGACCCGGATCCCGGCGACCTGCCCGCGGTGTCACACTGACCCGTCCGGACGAGTGAGGCTCACGGCGCGGCTCTGTTGACATGACTCTGGTGGAGTTCGGCACCGACGACAGCCTCGTCCTGCTCGCCCTGCTCGCGACGGGCGCTGTCCTCCTCGCCGTCTCGCAGCTCGTGCGGGTCCCGTATCCGATCCTGCTCGTCGTCGGCGGGCTGGCCGTCGCCTTCGTGCCGGGCATGCCGACGATCGAGCTCCCGCCCGACCTCGTCCTGATCGCGTTCCTTCCCCCGCTCCTCTACGGGGCCGCGTTCTTCACGCCGCTTCGGGAGCTGCGCGCCAACCTCGTACCCATCTCGTTCCTCGCGGTCGGCCTCGTGCTCGCCACGACGATCGCGGTCGCAGTCGCGGCGCACGCCGTCATGCCCGGAGTCGGCTGGCCGACCGCCTTCGTCTTGGGCGCGATCGTGTCGCCGACCGACCCGACGGCGGCGACCGCGATCGCGCAGCGGCTCGGGCTCCCGCGCCGGGTGATCGCCGTGATCGAGGGCGAGAGCTTGGTCAACGACGGCACCGCGCTCGTCGTCTATCGGGTCGCCGTCGCCGCGGTCGTCACCGGGAGCTTCTCGCTCGTGGCGGCCTCGGGACGGTTCGTGCTGAACGTCGCCGGGGGCATCGCCGTCGGGCTGGCGGCCGGCTTCGTCATCCGGCAGGTCCGTCGCCGTCTCGACAACCCACCCGTCGAGATCACGATCTCGATCCTCTCGGGCTACTTCGCCTACCTCCCCGCGCACGCGCTCGGGGTCTCCGGTGTCCTCGCCGCCGTCACCGTGGGCATCTACATGGGCTGGCACACGCCCGAGCTGACGAACTCCCAGACGCGGCTCCAGGGCCAGGCGGTCTGGGAGATCATCTTCCTGATCCTCAACGCGCTGCTCTTCGCGCTCGTCGGGCTCCAGCTGCCGTCGATCGTCGACGCCCTGTCCGAGCGCTCTGCAGGTCAGCTGCTCGGCTACGCGGCGCTCGTGTCAGCCGTCGTCGTGCTCGTCCGGTTCGTCTGGGTGTTTGTCTATGCGTACCTATCGCGCTTCCTGCGCCTCGGAGGCGGCGGCCCGCAAATGGTGCCCTGGAAAGGCGCCCTCATCGTCTCCTGGGCGGGGATGCGCGGCGCCGTCTCGCTGGCGGCGGCGCTCGCGCTGCCGCTGACGACCGACGCCGGCGGGCCCTTTCCGGACCGGGAGCTCATCGTCTTCCTGACCTTCTCCGTGATCCTCGCGACGCTCCTCGGCCAGGGCTTGACCCTGCCGGCACTGATCCGGTGGCTCGACGTCGAGGACGACGGACGTGCCGCGAAGGAGGAGGCGAAGGCGCGGATCCGCGCCGCCGAGGCCGCGCTTGTGCGCCTGGACGAGCTGATGGACGAGGACTGGGTCCACCCGGAGACGGTCGAGCGGCTGCGCGGCCTCTACGGCTTCCGGCGTGACCGCTTCCGCTCGCGCTTCGACCCCGACAGCGACGGGGCGATCGAGGACCGGTCGGTGAACTTCCAGCGCCTGCGGCGCGAGCTGCTCGACGCCGAGCGGCAGGCGGTGCGCCGGCTTCGCCGCGACGGCTCCATCGACGACGACGTGATGCGCCAGGTGGAGCGGGATCTCGACCTCGAGGACGCGCGGCTCGAGATCTAGTGCCCCTCCAGGCAATACACGCCTGCTTCTGGCTCGCGATCACGCGGCGCCAGAGCCCACCCTCGCCCTTGCCAAGGCTGCCCGCCTTGGCCGCGGGCGAGCGCGGCCTCTGGCTTGGTGCTCGCGACCCAGAAACGGGGCAGCATCACCTGAAGGGGCACTAGGCGTCGGGCACGCGTGCGTGGCGGCGGATCACCCAGCGGACGCGGGCGGCCTCCTCGCGATCGGACTCGTCGAGCGCGAGCTCGACCTCGCGCAGGACGCGCTCGTGCTCGGGGATCCACCGCCGCTCGAGGGCACGGAGCCGCTGCGTCGTCGTCCTGAGCTCCCGGGCCGTGAGGTCGTGGGCCAGCTCGGCGGCGCCGAGCCCGGCGGCCGCCTCCAGCGCACGTCGGTGCGCCTCCGCGGCGTAGGCGAGCGCCGCGCTACCTCCGGCCGGGAAGGCCTCGGCGGCCGGCAGGCTCACGAAGGCATC
>DASTCG010000164.1:0-11021 GCA_035711385.1 Gaiellaceae bacterium | reverse complement strand
CCCTTGTCGATGACGTGGGTGAGGCCGCTCCGCCTCGGCTTGGGCGAGCGGGCCGGAACGTCGAGAAAGCCGTCAAATCCGGGCAAGGATGTCCTCCAGTCGCTTGTGCGCCGCTTCGTTGACGTCGTGGAACAGCGAGTTGCCGTGCGAGTCGATGCCGACCCAGAGCGGCCCGAAGTCACGCACGCGGAACTTCCAGAGGCACTCGGGCATGAGCTCCTCCCAGTAGACCTCCTCGATCTCCTCGATCTGGGTGGTCTCGAGCGCCGCGGCGCCGCCGACGATCGCGAAGTAGACCATGCCGTGCTCGCGCATCGGCTCGATGGCCTCGTCGGGCAGCCCACCCTTGCCGCAAATCGCGCGGACGCCGTAGTCGCGGCCGAGCGGCTCCGTGAAGCGAACCATGCGGGCGCTCGTCGTCGTGCCGACGCAGATCGGGTCGTAGCCGCCGTCGTCGCGCTTGCGGACGTTGGGCGCGGTGTGGAGCAGGAACGCGCCGGTCAGGTCGAGCGGTGGCTCGACGCCCTGGTCGAAGATCCGGATCTGCGTTCGGTCGCGGATCCCGATGATGTGGCCGTCGACGGTGACGAGGTCGCCGGCACTGAGCTTGCGGATGTCCTCCTCGGACGCGGGGAAGGTGAGACGGCGCTCGGCCACTACGCCTCCCGGTCGAAGTCCGTCGTTCCGTCGGCCGCGATGTGCGCCGAGGCGCGCCGCGCAGCCCAGCACTGGTAGTTCACGGCGACAGGGTTGAGGGTCATGTGCGTGTCCGCGTGCTCGATGTGGCACTGCAGGACCGTGACGTCGCCGCCGAGCCCCATCGGCCCGATCCCGGTCTCGTTCAGCAGCTGGAAGAGCTCCTCCTCGAGCTTCGCCACCTCGGGATCGGGGTTGCGCGTGCCCACCGGCCGCGCGATCGCCTCCTTGGCCAGGTGCACCGCGTAGTCGGCGGAGCCGCCGATCCCGACCCCGACGATCCCGGGCGGGCACGGCTTCCCGCCGGCGTCGACGATCGATTCGAGCACGAACTGCTTGATCCCCTTCACGCCGTCGGCGGGGACGCACATCTTCAGGAAGCTCATGTTCTCCGAGCCCGAGCCCTTGGGGACGCACTTCACGTCGAGACCGTCCCAGTCGGCGACGAAGTCCCAGTGGACGATCGGGACGCGGTAGCCGACGTTCGGGCCCGTGTTCTCGCGGGTCAGCGTGTGAACGGTGTTCGAGCGCAGCGGGTGGTCGAGCGTCGCGCGCATCGTCCCGTCGTAGAGCGCCTGGTAGATCCGCGCCGGGTGGAGCGGGAAGTGCTCGCCGACACGGCAGTAATAGACCGCGATGCCCGTGTCCTGGCAGACGAGATTGTTCTCGCGCTCCGCGACGTCGACGTTCTTGAGGATCGTCTGGAGCACGCGCTGGCCGGGAACGGAGGTCTCCTTGCCGGAGGCGTCCGCGAGTGCGTCGCGGAGATCCTGCGGGATGTCCTTCAGCGCCCACACGTAGAGGTGCGCCGCGGCGTCCTCGACTGCCTGCTGCAGATCCAGCTCGACCGTGCTCATGCCGCCGCCTTCTCGGCTGCCGCCTTGCCGGCGCGCCGGCCGAAGACCGTGCATTCCAAGAGCGAGTTCCCCATCATCCGATTCCTTCCGTGCGTGCCGCCGGCGATCTCGCCGGCCGCGAAGACCCCTTCGATCGTCGTCTCGCCGTGCTCGTCGATCACGAGCCCGCCGTTCTGGTAGTGGAGCACCGGGTAGGTCAGGATCCGCTCACTGAGCGGGTCGATACCGCCCGCCCGGTAGCGGCGGAGCATATACGGGAGGGACACCTCGGCGTCCGCCTCCGGGATCCGCGTCGTGTCGAGGTAGACCGCCGGGCGACCGTCCTCGGTCTCGACGCCCTTCCCCTTCGCGACCTCGTCGAAGATCGCCTGCGAGACCTCGTCGCGCGGTCCGAGCGAGTCGGTGAACTCCTCGCCTTCGGCGTTCAGCAGCACGGCGCCGTAGGCGCGCGTCGTCTCGGGGATCGAGTAGCCCTGCATCGTCTCCGGCCAGGCGCCCCCGTTCGGGTGGTACTGGAGCGCGTCGAGGTCGCGCGACTCCGCACCGAGCTCGAGCGCGATCTGCGTCACCTCGCCGGTGGCGCCGGGGTGGTTCGTGGAGAGCTCGCCGCGCTCCTTCGCCTCGCGGAAGCAGCGGCCGCCGGCGGCCAGGACGACTGTGGCCGCCTCGAGCTCGTGCTCGCCGCAGCGGGCGCGCCAGCCGCTCGCGACCGGCTCGAGAGCGGTCAGCGGAGACTTCTGGAAGGCGGTGCCTGTTCCGGCCTCGAACGCGTCCTTGAGCGCCATCGTGATCGCGAGGCCGGTCCGGTCGCCGACCTGCAGGAGCCGCCGGCGTGAGGCGCCGCCGCAGCGGGCGAGCCGGTAGCCGCCGTTCTCGCGCGTGAACTCGACGCCGAGCTCCTCGAGCCAGTGGATCGCGGCAGGCGCCTCGGACGTGAGCACGTCGACGAGCCGCCGGTCGGCCGTCTCGTGCGACGAGCGCCAGACGTCGTCGGCGTGGATCTCCGGCGAGTCGTCCTCGCCGAACGCGGCCTGGATCCCGCCTTGTGCCTTCGCCGAGTTGCAGGACTGGAGCGCTCCCTTCGTCGCCAGCGCGACGCGCGCTCCGGCCCGCTCGGCCGAGACGGCCGCGGCGAGCCCGGAGGCCCCGGATCCGATCACGAGCACGTCGAACGAGAGCTTGCCGCCCACGGTCGGATCGTACCACCGCCCCTCTAATCCCACGCATTAGCGTTCATTATCCAAATCGTCGCAGCCGATACATGGAGGATGCTGCGGAGCCTCACCCTCGTCGCCTTTGCCTGCTCTCTTGCCGTCGCCGGCTGGATGTGGACGCGCCAGACCGTCCAGGCGAGCGAGCCGGCCCCGGCCGCGGTCCTCCAGGCGGCCGCGACGGCGCTCGAGTTCAGCCACAGGACGACCGGCACCTACGCCGGCCCGGCACCCGAAGGCGTCACCCTCGTCTGGGCGGATCAGTTCCGCTACTGCATCGAGTTCGGCGGCTCCTTCGTCGAGGGCCCGGGCGGGACGCCGAGCCCTGGGCGCTGTCCCCGTTAGCCCTACAGGATCTGGCGGAAGAGCTCGGCGATCTCGGCCGATGACGCCGGCCGCGGGTTCGCCTTGGCGCCGGGTCGCGCGGCCGTCGCCTCGGCGACCTCGTCGAGCTCGTCCTCCGGGACACCGAAGTCGCGAAGGCGGTTGAAGCCGCCGAGCCGCGCGAGCTCCTCCACCCGGCGAGCGGCGTCGTCGCTGCCGAGGGACTTGCCGAAGTCCCGGATCGCATCCGCCGCCACGGGTTCGTTGAAGCGCAGGGCGGGCGGAAGGCACAACGCGTTCATCGCGCCGTGGGGTAGGCCATAGCGCCCGCCGAGCGCCTGCGCCATGGCGTGGCCGAGGCACAGGCCCGAGCGTCCGAGCGCCTCGCCGGCCCGGGCGGCGCCCTTCAGGAGCGTCGTCCGGGCTCCCACGTCGCCACCGTCCTCGAGCACCGCCGGCAGCCCGGCGGCGATCAGCTCGGCGGCCTCGTGGGCGGCCCGGTCCGACTCCGGGGACCTGGCGGGGTGGTAGAGCGCCTCTGCCGCGTGGGCGAGCGCGTTCAGCGCCGTGCCTGCCGTCGACTCCCTCGGAAGGTCGAGCGTGAGCTTCGGGTCGTAGACGATCGCGGCCAGGTGGGCGCCGCCGCCGCCGCCTCGCATCCGCTTGTCGGGGTCACGGACGCCGAAGAAGGGCGTCCACTCGGCGCCGGCATACGTCGTCGGCACGGAGACGAGCGGAAGCCCGCTCGCCGCCGACGCCGCCTTCGCCGTGTCGATCGCGCTACCGCCGCCGACGGCCACGATCCCGTCCACTCCCTCGGGCACCTCGATCCGGTGTGACGGGATCTCCTGCCACCGAGCCGCCGACTCGAGCCCGAGCTCGTCCCAGCGGGGGCTCGCGACGAGAAAGGGCCGCTCGATGCCGAGCTCGCCGAGGACGCCGGGCAGCTCGCCCAGCCCCCAGCGGACGATCATCCCAGGCGCTCCCGGGCAAAAGCGACGAACGCCTCCGCGACGCGGCTCGGCGTCCGGCCGGTGGAGCGGACGAGCGAGATCTCGCGGGTCGGCGTCAGCCCGTCCACGGTGGCCGCGGCGAGCGTCCCCGCTGCGAGCTCGGGCTCGATCGACGAGCGCGAGATGAACGTCACGCCGTGGCCGCCTGCGACCGCGGCCTTGACCGACTCCTGCAGACCGAGCTCGAGGCGGACGTCGAGGTCGCGCAGGCGGATCCCGCCGGCCCGGAGCTCGTCCTCGACCATCTGCCGCACGCCGGCGCCCTCCTGCATCAGGATCAGAGACTCCTCGCGGACCTCGTCCAGCGTCACCTTCTTGCCTGCCAGCCGGTGCCCGGGTGGGACGGCGAGCACGATCTCGTCCTGGAAGAACGGCTCGAACGTCACCGCGCGGTGGCGGGGCGCGGCGCCGACGACGCCCAGCTCGAGCCGCCGCTCGGCGACGAGATCGATCACGTGCAGCGTGTCGTTGACGGAGAGTGAGATTGCGACGCCGGGGTTCTCCCGCTGGAACTCGCAGAGGAGGAGCGGGAGCACGGTCGCGCCCGGCCCCGTCGAGCAGCCGATCTCCAGCCGGCCGCGGAGCTCGTCCCCATCGCCGGTCACCTCCTGGAGAAGCTGCTCCTCGAGCGCGAGCATCCGCTGTGCGCTCCTGTACAGCCGCAGACCCGCCTCGGTCGGCTCGACCCGGCGGGCCGACCGGTCGACGAGGCGCTGGCCGAGTCGCTTCTCGAGCGAACGGATCTGCAGGCTCACGGCCGGCTGCGTGACGCCGAGCTGCTCCGCCGCGAGCGAGAAGCTCCGCCGGTCCACGACGGCGCAAAATGCAGCAAGTTGTCGTGTATCCATAAGCGTCCATGATAGAGAGAGCGACATTGATAAGTGTCAAGTCTGGAAAGATGGGAATCAGACACTCAACGGCACTTCCGAAATCCAGGGGAAAGGGGAGAGATTTGCGTAGCTCAGAACCTGCGCTCAAGCGCGGCCGGCTGGCCTGGCTCACGGGCACGGTCGCCGTGACGGCCCTCGTGATCGCGACCGTCGCGATGCCGGCGGCAGCGCACAAAGGCAAGGGGAAGCCGCATCACGCCGGCTTCAAGACCTCACAGGCGGCGATGCTGGATCCGGCCGTTCCGGGCGCGACGGTCAAGCCGCTGCTCACCGTGGGCGAGACGCTGCCCGGCTCGTCGTACATGTTCGAGACGCTTCCCGACGGGATCGCGCTCCGAAAGGGACACGGTCACAAGGTCGAGGTCTACGTGAACCACGAGACGTCGGCCGTGCCGTTCCCGTTCAATCCAGCGACGGGCGTCGGGGTGACGAACTTCACGAACGCGCTGCTGAGCAAGCTCACGATCGAGCGGCACTCGGGCGGCACGCTCGCCGGCCGCTACGTGATTCCGAGCGCGGCGAACTACCAGCGCTTCTGCTCGAACTTCCTCGCGTCCCACAAGCAGGGGTTCGAGCGGCCGATCGTCTTCACGAACGAGGAGGCGACGGACTTCGTGAACAGGATCGGCACCGCCTGGCCACCCGGCCCGGGCGCCGAGCAGGCGGGCGTGGTCGTTGCGTACGACGTGAAGAGCGGGCAGTACCGGTCGATCTACGGCATGGGCCGGCACAACCACGAGAACAGCGTCGCGCTCGAGAAGTACGGCCACCCGGTCGTGCTGTCCGGTGACGACACGTTCAACGCGCCGTCGTCCCAGCTGTACATGTACCTCGCGGACAACGCGAACGCGGTCTGGAACGACCAGGGGACCCTCTGGGCGTTCAGGTCCTCGAACCCGGCGGTCAACGACTACGGCGACCTGAGCGGCATGCAGTCCGTCGGCGGCGAGTTCATCCCGGTGCCGACGAACATCGCGAAGGGCGACCAGACGGGGCTCGAGAACTGGTCGAACGCGAACAACGTCTTCCAGTTCATCCGCGTCGAGGACATCGCCTACGACCGCCACCACCACAACGTCGTCTACTTCGCCGACACCGGCGAGCCGCGGGCGCTGCCCGATCCGGCGACCGGTCGCCTCCGCCGCGGCCCGGCCGGGACGATGGGCCCGTGGCCGAACGGCCGGATGTTCAAGATGGTCCTCGACCGGAAGGACCCGAAGGTCGTCAAGAGCCTCTCGATCCTGATCGACGGGGACGCGCGCGGCGCTGCCGGCGCGGGCGCGGTCGACCTGATCCACCAGCCCGACAACGTCGAGACGACGAAGGACCTCCTCCTCTTCCAGGAGGATCCGGGTAGTCAGAACCAGTACCCGATCGGGACCGGCACGCCGGCACGCATCTGGGCGTACGACCTCAAGCACGGCGGCGACCCGTACGTCGTCGCGCGCGTGAACCAGTCGGCCGACGAAGGCCCGACCGACGTCGATGCGAGCACGACCAAGGGCCTCTGGGGCTCATGGGAGTCGAGCGGCATCGTCGACGCGTCCAAGTTCTTCGGCAAGGGCGCGTTCCTCGTCGACGTTCAGGCGCACACGCTGGCGGTGCAGGAAGAGGTGCACGGCCCGCTGACCTTTGTCCGGGAGGGCGGCCAGCTCCTGCTGTTCCGGCTCCCGAACACGGGCGACCAGGGTCACCACCACGGCGACCACAAGGGCAAGAAGAAGGGGCACGACAAGAAGGGCCGTCGCTAGCACGGACGGCACCGGAGTGGGCTCGAGGGCCGGCGCACGCCGGCCCTCGGTCTTCCCGCGCTGGGTCTACCATCGGCTGGTGCAGACCCGGCCGCAGAGCTCCTCGCTTTCCGAGAGCTTCATCCGCAGGGCGAAGGAGAGCCCGAGGCGCGACCGAGTCGACGCCGCACTCCGCTTCCTCGATCTCCTGCTCGGGCTCGTCTTTCTCGTCGTCGCCGCGATTCCGATGGCGCTGATCGCGCTCGCGATCCTCGCGACGAGCGGCCGGCCTCTCCTCTACCGAGGAGTCCGGGTCGGCCGCGGTGGCGAGTTCTACACGATGCTCAAGTTCCGGACGCTCCGCCCCGGGGCCGAGCAGCGACTCGGCATCTACCTCGGGGAGGAGCTCGTGGAGCACACGAGACACGAGCGGACGACCGTCGGTCGCTGGCTGCGGGCAACGCAGTTGGACGAGCTGCCCCAGCTCGTCAACGTGCTGCGCGGCCAGATGAGCCTCGTGGGGCCGCGACCGATCCGGCCGGTCTTCTTCGAGCAGCTCGCCGCCGAGCTTCCCGCGTACTGGCAGCGGCTCGTCGTCCGGCCGGGGCTCACGGGGTTCGCCCAGGTGCGACGGGGCTACGAGACCTCGATGCAGGAGAAGCTCGCCCACGACCTCGAGTGGGTCGCCGACCGCTCCGTCGGCCTCTACCTGCGCACGCTCACGACGACCGCCTGGCGCGTCCTCCTCCAGTCGCTCCGCGGGGCGGTCCGACCCACGCGCGTAGAGTGACCGTGTGCCCCGTCCGGTGATGCCGTCGAGTTTCTGGGTCGCGAGCACCAAGCCAGAGGGTGCGCTCGCCACAGCCCAGGCTGGATGGCCTGGGCGAGGACGAGGGCGCGTTCTGGCGCCGTGTGATCGCGGGCCAGAAGCCGACATGTATCGCCGGGCGGGGCACTGAATGTGCGGGATCTGCGGGCTCGCGTCGGGTAACGGGCCGGTCGACCCCGGGCGCCTGCGTGCGATGAGTGCGACGCTCGTCCACCGCGGCCCGGACTCCGACGGGGAGCTCCTGGACGGGCCGGTGGGCCTGGCGGCAAGGCGGTTGTCGATCATCGACCTCGCCGGCGGCGACCAGCCGATCGCGAACGAGGACGGCACCGTCCACGTCGTCCAGAACGGGGAGATCTACAACTTCGCCGAGCTACGGGCCGACCTCGCCCGAACCGGCCACCAGTTCGCGACCCGCTGCGACACCGAGGTGCTCGTCCACCTCTACGAGGAGCACGGCCCGCGCTTCGCCGAGCGTCTGCGCGGGATGTTCGCGATCGCGATCTGGGACGCGCCCCAGCGGCGACTCGTGCTGGCGCGGGATCCGTACGGCATCAAGCCGCTCTACTACCGGGAGGAGGAGGGCAACCTCGTCTTCGCGTCCGAGCTGCGGGCTCTGCCGCGGGGCGAGGTCGACCCCGCCGCGCTGGAAGCGTTCCTCGCCTTCAACTCGGTGCCGGCGCCGTACTCGATCTTTCACGGGACGCGCAAGCTGCCGGCCGGACATGTGCTCGTCTGGGAGGACGGCGCGACCCGGATCGAGCGGTACGCACGCCCGGGGCCGACCGACGAGACGCGGACCGAGAGCGCAGACGACCTCGCCGAAGAGCTTCGGGCGCGGCTCCGCGACTCCGTCCGTGCGCACCTGATCGCCGACGTCCCGGTCGGTGTCCTCCTCTCCGGCGGCGTCGACTCGTCGCTCCTCGCCGCTCTCGCGTCACAGGCGACGGCCGAGCCGGTGCACACGTTCTCGATCGGTTTCGAGGAGCGCTCGTTCAACGAGCTCGACGACGCCCGGTCGGTAGCCGAACGATACGGGACGAGACACGAGGAGCTCGTGCTTCGGCCGAACGCCGCGCTGCTCCTCCCCCGCCTCGCGGAGGCCTTCGACGAGCCGTTCGCCGACTCCTCGGCGCTCCCGACGTACCTCGTCTCGGAGCTCGCGGCGCGCCACGTGAAGGTCGCGCTTTCCGGCGAGGGCGGCGACGAGCTCTTCGGCGGCTACTACACGTACTCAGCCGACCTGCTGGCGATCCGCTTCGGGCGGCTGGCGCCACGAGCGGGCCCGCTCGTGGACCGGCTGCCGAGCTCGAGCCGGCGCGCGAGCCTCGACTACAAGGCGAAGCGGTTCGTCCGCGGCGCGGCCCTGCCGCCCCTCGAGCGGCACCACGCCTGGAAGGAGATCTTCTCGCCCGAGGCCCGGGCGGAGCTGACGGGGCTCCAACCCGACGGAGACCCGGTCGACCTCCTGCGCGCCCAGTTCGCCGAGACCGAGGGCGCGGAGCTCCTGTCGCGGCTCCAGGACGTCGACACCCGCACCTACCTGGTCGACGACCTCCTGGTGAAGACCGACCGCGCCTCGATGGCGCACTCGCTCGAGGCCCGCGTGCCGTACCTCGACCCGCTCGTGACCGGCCTCGCCTTCGCCCTTCCGACGCGGCTCAAGGTCCGGGGCCTGCGGAAGAAGCTGCTGCTGCGCAAGGCCGCGGCGCCGCTGCTGCCGCGGCGGATCGTGTACGGCCGGAAGCGCGGCTTCTCGATCCCCGCGGCCGCCTGGCTCCGCGGCGAGCTCGAACCGTTCGCCCGCGACGTGCTCTCGGCCGAGACCCTCCGGCGCCAGGGCTACTTCCGGCCCGAGGCCGTCGCGAGGCTGATCGACCGCCACGTCGCGCGCGACGAGGATCTCTCCCGGCAGCTGTGGGGCCTGCTCGCCTTCACTCTCTGGCACGAGCACCATGTCGAGCGGACGCCGGGGCCGCTTCGCGGGCCGCGACTCGCCGAAGCCGTCGCTTGACCGACCTCCCTCCCTTCGAGCTCGGCTACGCGCGCACCGAGCTCCGGCGGAAGCTCGTCAAGGCCGTGCTGTCGGGAAAGAAGACGGCGACCGCCGGTCTGGCCGAGCCGCCCCGGGCCGAGGACGTCGTGGGCCGGCGCTACGCGCTGCTCGGCTTCGACGACGAGCCGGTCGGCGTGGTGGAGGTCACGGAGGCACGGGTCTGCCGGGCGTCCGAGATCGACGACGAGTTCGCGCGTGACGAGGGCGAGGGGTTCGAATCGGTCGAAGACTGGCGGCTTGCCCACGAGCGCTTCTTCAAGCGGCCGATCGAACCGGACACGCTCATCGAGGCGACGCGCTTCCGACTCGTGGAGAGGCTCTGATGCGCGTCTGGATCGACATCACGGCGCCGGCTCACGTGCTCGTCTTCAGGCCGCTGATCGCGATTCTGCGCGAGCGGGGGGACGAGGTCGAGGTGACGGCCAGGGACTACGCCCAGACGCTGCAGCTCCTCGAGCTGCACGGCATCGACGCGGAGGTCTTCGGAAGCCACGGCGGCCGCTCCCGCCTCGCGAAGGCGCGGGCCCTGAGCACTCGGCTCCGCGCCCTTCGCCGCTGGGCCCGGGGCCGTGGCTTCGACTGCGCGATGGCGCACGGCTCCCACGAGCTGACGATGACCGCGAAGCGGCTCGGGATTCCGAGCTCGACCACCTTCGACTACGAGTTCGCGTGGCTCCAGCACCAGCTCGGGCTGAGGGCCGCCACGTTCGTCGTGGTTCCTGAGGCGATCCCGGCGGACCGGCTCCGGCGGTACGGCGTCGAGCCGCCGAAGCTGCGCCAGTACCCCGGCCTCAAGGAGGAGTACTACCTCGCCGACTTCCAGCCGGATCCCGCCGTCCTCGAGGCCCTCGGGCTCGACCGGGAACGCGTGCTCGCCGTGATCCGGACGCCGCCGGACGTCTCGCTCTACCACCGCCGGTCGAATCCGCTGTTTCCGCAGGTGCTCGACTACCTCGGCCGGCAGGACGGCCTGCAGGCGGTCGTCCTGCCGAGGACGCCCGAGCAGCGCGACTACGTCCGGAGCCTCGGCCTTCCCTCGCTCGTCGTTCCCGAGCAGGCCGTGGACGCCCAGAGCCTGATCGGCCTCGCCGACTTCGTGGTGTCCGCGGGCGGGACGATGAACCGGGAGGCGGCGGCCCTCGGCGTCCCGGTCTATACGACCTTTGGGGGCCGCCTGGGCGGCGTCGACGAGGAGCTCATGCGGGAGCGCCGTCTCGTGCCCTTGACGGACCCGCGCGCACTCGAGCTCGAGAAGCGCGACTCAGGCGCGAAGACCCGGGTCCGCCGCGACCCCGCCCAGATGCTCGACCTGCTGCTACCGGGCTGAGAGCCGGATCGGCCTGTCAGCTTCGCGCGGACGATCGTGCGAACCCGGCGCGTCGCCGCATCTACCCGAACAATCCGGCCGTCACCGA
>DASTCG010000163.1:0-7504 GCA_035711385.1 Gaiellaceae bacterium | reverse complement strand
TGCGCCGCCTTCCGCGCGGCCTGCATCTCCGCGACCGTAGCCTTGATCTCCTCGACCGGCCGCGGCCGGAGCCGGAACTCGGCCCGGGCGACCACCTCGCCGGGGAGCAGCGAGGAGCGCCGGTACTCGAGGCCGAGCTCGTCCGGGCTCCGCCAGCCCGAACCCGATGCATCCGAGACGAGCGCGCGTTCGAGCACTCCAGCGATGTCGCCGCCGTACGCGCCCGCGTTCATCCAGACGCCGCCGCCGACGGTCCCGGGAATCGCGCAGGCGAACTCGAGCCCGCCCAGACCGGCGGCGCGTGCGCGATGGAGGCACACGGCGAGGGGCGCTCCGCCGCCCGCCCGCAGCACGTGCCCGTCGACCTCCGCTGCGGCGAGGTCGCCCGTGAGCTTGAGGACGAGCCCGTCGACGCCGCCGTCCGCGACGAGAAGGTTCGAGCCGAGCCCGACGACGGCGACCTCGACTCCGCGGCCGGAGGCCCAGGCGAGCGCCTCTTCGAGATCCTCGAGCGTCTCCGGCTTCGCGAACCAGCGCGCCGGTCCGCCCGTGCCGAGCGTCGTGTAGCGCGAGAGCGGGATTCGCTCGTCAATCGTCACGAGAGCGCCTCGAAGACGAGGTCGGCGCCTCGGTCGACATCTCCTGCCCCGACGGTCAGGACGACGTCGCCGGGCCGCGCCCGGCCAGCGAGAAATCGGGCGCCGTCCTCGACCCGGGGAGTCCAGCCCACCGTCATCCCGGGACGCAGCTCGGTGAGCGCGTCGACCACGACCTTCCCCGTCACGCCTTCCACCGGATCCTCCCGCGCGGCGTAGACGTCCGTGACGGCCGCGACGTCTGCCTCCGCGAGCGCGGCGGCCGTCTCACGAGCCAGGTGCCGGGTGCGTGAGTACAGGTGCGGCTGGAAGAGCGCCAGGATCCGTCCGGTCCCTTGCTCGCGGAGCGCGGAGATCGTCGCGCGGATCTCGGCCGGGTGGTGGGCGTAGTCGTCGACGATCCTCACATCGCCCGCGACGCCCACCTCCTCGAGCCTCCGGCCGGCGCCGCGGAACTCGCGAAGCACCGGCCAGGCCTCGCGCGCCCCGACGCCCGCCAGCTCGAGCGCGGCCAAAGCCGTCGCGGCGTTCCGCCGGTTGTGCTCGCCCGGGACGGTCAGCTCGCCGTCGTAGGGCGGCAGTTCCTCTCCCCGGACGACCTTCGGCGCGGCATCGAGCCAGCGCTCGAAGAGGTCGTCCACCTCCGAGCGCGAGGCGAACTCCGTGTGGTGGTCGAGGTCGACGTTCGTGACCACCGCGATCTTCGGGCGCAGGAGCTCGATCGTCCGGTCGGACTCGTCTCCCTCGACCACGAGCCAGCCGCTTCCTGCCCGCGCGTTGCCGTCGAGCTGCGGGACCTCGGCGCCGATGAGAAATCCCGGCTCGCGGCCGAGCCGGTCCAGCACGAAGGCGATCATCGCTGCGGTCGTCGTCTTGCCGTGGGCCCCGGCAACCACGATCGAGTCCTGGAGCGAGACCAGCTCCGCGAGGAACTCGGCCCGGGAGCGCCCCCGGGCACGGCCCGCGAACGCCGTCGAGACGACCGTCTCGGCGTCGGCGGGAGGGTCGGGCTCGGGGGAGATCGTCACCGTGATCTCCGGGGGTAGGTGCTGGAGGTACGGCGTCTCGCAGCGGTCCCAGCCCGACACCTCCGCGCCCCAGGCGTGGGCGAGAAGCGCGTAGCCCGAGAGGCCGGCACCCCCGATCCCGACGAAGTGGAGCCTCCTACCGGCGAGCGGCTGCAAGCTCGATCAGCTCCTGGGCGATCAGGTCGGCGGCGTTCTCCCGCGCGAGCGCGCGCATGGCCGTTCCCATCTCCTCCAGTCGTGCGTCGTCGGCGAGGAGCGACTCCACGACGGCAGGAGCCTGCAGCAGCGCCGCCTCTGGGACCAGGACGGCGCCGCCTCCCTCCTCGAAGTAGCGCGCGTTCTTCGTCTGGTGATCGGAGGTCGCGTGCGGGTACGGCACGAGGACGGAGGGCAACCCGGCGCCGGCCAACTCCCAGACCGTTCCGCCCGAGCGGGAGAGCGCGAGGTCGACGGCCGAGAGCGCGGCGCCGAACTCGTCGACGCTCGGCAGCAGGTGGTATTCGGGCCGCTGCACACGCGACCGGAGGTCCTCGTAGTCCCGCTCGCCGGAGAGGTGGAGCACGGGAGGGCCGCTCACGCCCCAGGTCTCGACGGCGAGCTCGTTCAGGGCCCTCGCGCCGGCCCGCGCGCCGAAGACGCCGAGAATCCGGCCCTCGGCGGGGAGGCCGAGCCGGGCGCGCGCTTCTGCGCGCGGCACCGGGCGGGAGCGGCTCGGGATCGGCCGGCCGACCACGCGGTACTTCGGCGGGGCGAGCCCGTCGAGCTGATACGAGAGGAAGACCCGCTTCGCGAACGGCGCGGCGAGCCGGTTCGCGAGGCCGAGGTGGGCATCCGCCTCGGTCAGCGCGGTCGGGATCCGCATCGTCGCCGCGGCAAGGACCATCGGGCCGGCGACGTAGCTGCCGCCGCCGAGGACGACATCGGGCCGGCGGTGCTCGAGGATCCGACGACTTTCACGCACCGCGCCGCCGGCGCGCAGAACCGCGCGGACGAGCTCCACGCCGGGACGCCGCGGGAACCCGGAGATCCGAAACGGATCGAACTCGAATCCGGCGTCCGGAACGAGTCGCGCCTCAACCCGATCCGGCGACCCGGCGAACGTCACGCGCGCGCCGCGCCCGCGAAGGGCTTCGCCGACCGCGATCGCCGGAAGAACGTGTCCGGCTGTTCCGCCTGCTGCGATCAGGCACGTCTGCCCTCCGTGCTCGGCCATGGTCGCCAGCGATGTTAAGGAGGATCCCCACGCCGGCGAGCCCCACGACGAGGCTCGAGCCGCCGTAGGAGACGAACGGCAGGGTGATCCCGGTGAGCGGCGCCACACCCATGACCGCGGCGACGTTGATGAGCGCCTGGCCGCAGACCAGCGTCGTGATCCCGGCCGCGAGCAGCTTCCCGAAGGGATCCCGGCAGCCGAGGGCGACGCGGAAGCCGGCGTAGCCGAAGGCGGCGTAGGCGCCGATCAGGGCAGTCGTTCCGACGAGGCCGAGCTCCTCGCCGACGATGGCGAAGATCATGTCCGTGTGCGCCTCGGGGAGGTAGAACATCTTCAGGACGCTCTGTCCGAGCCCGGCGCCGAAGATCCCGCCGGAGCCGAGGCCGAGCATCGCCTGGACGGTCTGATAGCCGGTGCCCTGCGGATCGTCCCACGGGTTCAGGAAGCTGAGCAGTCGTGCGCGGCGGTACGGCTCGAACCACGCGGCGACCAGCACGAGCGTGACCGCGAGACCCCCGGCCGTGGCGAGGAGGCGCCCCGGCGCGCCGGCGACGACGAGCACGCCGCCCAGCATCACCACGACGATGATCGCCGTGCCGAGATCGGGCTCGGCCAGGAAGAGCGCGCAGAAGACGCCGACCACGAGGCCGATCGGCTTGAACAGCTCGCCGAGGGTGGCCGGCGGGCGGCGGCGCGAGAGGTGCGCGGCGAGCCAAACGAGGAGCGCGAGCTTTGCAAGCTCGGAGGGCTGGAAGATCGCCGGGCCGAGCTGGAGCCAGCGCTTCGCGCCGTTCACCGTCGTCCCGACGGCGAGCACCGCGAGGAGCAGGCCGAGCGTGGCGACGACCAGCGTCGGCGCCAGCGGCCGCAGCTTCCGGTAGTCGATCCGTCGCAGCAGGACGAGCAGGGCGACTCCGACGACCGCGTACAGCCCCTGCTTGCGGAGGTAGTACGACGCGTCGCCGTTCCCGAGCGTCGCCTGCCCCGAGGTGGCGCTGAAGACCATCACGAGGCCGAAGGCGACGAGCGCGAGGGTGATGAGAAGCAGGAGCTGGCTCTCGAACTGCCCCTTCCTCACGGGCGGAGCTCCTCGACGAGCCGACGAAACTCGTCGCCCCGCTCCTCGAAGTCGCGGAACTGGTCGTAGCTGGCGCAGGCCGGCGAGAGGAGCACGACGTCGCCCGGTTCGGCTGCGGCCGCGGCCGAGCGGACCGCAGTCGCGAGGTCGCCGCAGAGCTCGTGGTCCTCGATCGCGGCCGCGAGCTCGTCTGCCGCGGCCCCGATGAGATACGCACGCGCGCCGCGGGCCCCAAGGTCGGCCGCGAGGTCCGCGTAGCTCTCGTTCTTGCCCAGACCGCCGAGGATCACGTGCAGCGGTGCGTCGAAGGAGGCGACCGCGCGGCGGGCGGCGGCGGCGTTCGTCGCCTTCGAGTCGTTGACGAACCTGACGCCGCCGATGTCGGCGACCTCCTCCAGCCGGTGCGGCACGCCGGGGAATTCCCGCAGCGCAGCAGCGATCCGCTCCTCCGAGGCGCCCGCCTCGCGGGCAGCCGCGACGGCCGCGGCCGCGTTCTCGCGGTTGTGCGCGCCGGGGATGCGCGGCTCGGCCGGCAGCGGATCGTCCGCCGAGAACTCGATGCGCCTCCCCTGCCCGGGAATCTCGCCGAAGCCGCGCGGGAGGACGGCGACGTCCTCCGCCCCTTGGTTCTCGAAGATCCGCAGCTTCGCGTCGCGGTAGGCCTCGAACGACCCGTGGCGGTCGAGGTGATCGGGCTCGAGGTTGAGGAGGACCGCGATGCGCGGGCGGAAGTCGTGGATGTCCTCCAGCTGAAAGCTCGAGAGCTCGCAGACGATCCAGCGACCGCCGTCCTCGAGCTCGGTGAGCGCCCGGCCGATGTTCCCCGCCACCGGCGCGCCGAGCATCTCGCCGAGCAGCGCCGTCGTCGTCGTCTTCCCGTTGGTTCCGGTCACCCCGAGGATCGGCGTCGAGAGCAGCCTCCCGCCGAGCTCGACCTCGCTCCAGACGGGGATGCCGCGCTCCCGCGCGGCGGTCACGAACGGTGCCTCGGCCGGCACACCGGGGCTCTTGATCAGGACGTCCACTCCCTCCAGCAAGGCGGTCTCCTCGGTTCCCAGGTGGACTTCGACACCGGCCTCCGCGAGCCTGCCGGGGTCGGCGTCCGGCGAGCGGTCGACGGCGACGACCCGATTGCGTCGACGGGCGAGCTTGAGCGCCGCCGCCCGGCCCGAGCGAGCGAGCCCGAGCACTAGGAAGGTACGGCGAGACATGCGCTATGCCGCCGGCCTGCGCAGCTCGCCCCGAGGCGGCGTCCTCAGTCGCGCCCGAATCTCATCGATACGAACGCTCCCTGCGTCCTTGCCTCCGAACGACCATCGCACCCCGGCGACGAGCAATGTCCCGCCGAACCTTCCGTAGGTCATCCCGTGAGGTCCGGGCGGAAGGCCGGGAAGTACCGGTAGTAGAGCGCGAACGCCGCCCCGCAGAGGATCGCGGCGACGATCCAGAAGCGCACCATGATCTTCGTCTCCGACCAGGCCTTCATCTCGAAGTGATGGTGGATCGGCGCCATCAGGAACACACGGCGGCCCCAGTACCTGAAGGACGCGACCTGGAGGATGACCGAGAGCGCCTCGATCACGAAGATGCCGCCGATCAGGAGCAGCAGCAGCTCGCTCTGGCTCATGACCGCGAACGCGCCGATCGCGCCGCCGATGGCCATCGAGCCGGTGTCGCCCATGATCACCTCGGCGGGGAAGGCGTTGTACCAGAGGAACCCGATCGTCCCGCCGATGAGCGCGGCGCCCAGGATCGCCATGTCCAGCGACGCCAAGTCCTGTTGGGCCTGGAACTGCCCGGAGCGCGTGTATGCGACGACGTTTATGGCGGTGAAGGTGAGGAGCGCGATGATCCCGATCCCTGCCGCGAGCCCGTCGATGCCGTCGGTGAGGTTGGCGCCGTTCGCCGCACCGGCGATGATCAGGAAGAGGAGCAGGTAGAAGCCGAAGGAGAGCGCGACCCGCCAGTCCACGACGGGCACGTAGATCTCGGTCGGCGCGTTCACGTCGTCGACCGCCCACGCGAGCCCGACGGTGATCGCGGCGAGCAGCAGCAGCTTCCAGCGGCCGGCGAGGCCGAGGGAGCGGCGGTGGCGCAGCTTCGTGTAGTCATCGAGGAAGCCGACGCCGGCGCAGCCGAGCATCACGAAGAAGACGGTCAGGCCCTCGATCGTGTAGTGGCTGAGCAGCAGGAAGGCGACGGAGGCGGAGAAGACCATCAGCAGCCCGCCCATGGTCGGCGTTCCCTGCTTGACCCTGTGTCCCTCGGGGCCTTCCTCGCGGATGTGCTGGCCCATCTCGTTCCGGCGCAGGAACTCGATGAACTTCGGGCCCGCGACGATCGAGATGAGCATCGCGAGCAGCCCAGCGGCGAGGACTCGTTCCATTATGGCTTGAGTTTCTCGGCGACGGCCTCGAGGCCTACCGAGCGGGAGCCCTTGACGAGCACGACGTCGCCGGGCTGGAGGAGCTCGGCCAGCCGGTCGGCCGCCTCGGCGGCCCCCGGGACCCAGTCTTCTGCTCCGTAGTCGCGCGCAAGCTCGCCGACGGCGATGACGTGGTCGAGGCCGCCGAGTTGCTCGCCGATCTCGCGGTGGTAGCGCGGCCCCTCGGCGCCGAGCTCGGCCATGCCGCCGAGCACGGCGACCCGGCGTCCGCCGTTTCGGGCGCCCAGCTCTCTCAGCGCCGCCGACATCGAGGCGGGATTCGCGTTCCAGCAGTCGTTGATGAGGAGGCCGCCACCCGGGAGCGGGATCTCCTCGCCGCGGAGCTGCGAGAACCGGATTCCGCCCGCGCCCTCGTGCGCCTCGTCGAGCGGGAGTCCGAGCACCACGTAGATCGCGAGGGCGACGACAGCGTTCTCCGCCTGGTGCCTCGACCGGAACGGCAGATCCAGCTCCACCCGTTCGCCGAGGATCTCGGCGGTCAGCCTCCCTTCCTCGAACGCGAGCAGGCGCGCGTCCTCACCGACGCGGATCAGCTCGAGGTCTTCACGGAGATGCGGCTCGAGCTCCTCGGCGCCGTCGGGGACCACCGCCGCCGAACCCGGCGGCAACGCCTCGAGCAGCTCCGCCTTCGCCCGAGCCACGCCGGCGACGGACTCGACGAACTCGAGGTGTACGGGGCCGATGGCCGTGATCGCGCCAACGGTCGGACGTGCGATCTCGCAGAGGTCGCGGATCTGCCCGAAGCCGCGCATCGCCAGCTCGGCGATGAGGATCTCCGTGTCCGGCTCCAGGCGGGCAAGCGTGAGCGGGACGCCGAGCTCGGCGTTGTAGCTCGCCTCGGCGGCGACCGTCCTCCGGTGCGGGCGCACGAGGGCGGCGAGGATGTCCTTCGTCGACGTCTTGCCGGTAGAACCGGTGATCCCGACGACCTGGGCGTCGCTCCGATCGCGCACCGCGCGGCCGATCGCGGCCATGGCGGCGTGGTCATTGTCCGGGAGGAGGGTCGCGGCCGCGCCGGCCTCCCTCGCCGCGTCGAGATACTCGGAGCCGCCGCCGACGGCGACGAACAGGTCTCCGGGGCGGATCCGCCGCGAATCGATCTGGACGCCGGTGACCTCCTCGGCGGTCGCGTCGAGGCGGCCC
>DASTCG010000162.1:0-17272 GCA_035711385.1 Gaiellaceae bacterium | reverse complement strand
ATGCGCAGCGCCTCGGCCTTCGAGATCTCGGCCTCGATGCGAGTGGTGACGCCGTTGTAGGCCTCGAAGACGAGCGCGTTTCCGACCAGCCGGAACGGCTCCTCGTGCTCGGCGCCCGGGTAGTAGAGGGCGTGCTTGTCGCCGGAGAGCCAGACGCCCGATGAGCCCGGCTCCACGGTCACGAGCTCCGTTCTCGTCCCGGCGATGTTCACGAGCTTCGTCACGGCTCCACTGGCGACCCCCGCCTGGGTGATCAGGAGCTTGGGGTCGTCCTCGGAGCCGTAGAGGAACCCGACCTGGCGATCGGCCTCCCGGAAGTAGACCTTGGGCGGATCGTCGAGGCCGTGAACCCGCGGAAGGCGGACGGGGAAGCCCGCACGCTCCCTGGCCTCGTCCAGCGAGACGCGCTCGCCGAGACCGAGGTCACCCGTCGCCTTGTCGACCGAGGGGAGCTCCTCGACGTACCGGATCGTGACGTTGCCGACCCCCAGCCAGTCGAGGATCGTGCTTCGCGCCTGCGGCACGGCGAGCACGGCCCCGACGGCCACGGCCAGGACGGCGAGCGCGACGACGAGCCGGCGGCGACCGAAGCGGCGCGGGCGCAGGCCGTCCGCGAGCCCCCGCCGCACGCTGCCGGACAGGTCCGGTGTCGCCGGGTAGTCGATGCTCGCGCCGAGGGCGCGCAGTGCCTGCTCGAGCTCAGGCACCGTCCACCTCCAGCTGCGCTCGCAACCGCTCGAGCCCCCGCGAGAGGCGGGACTTCACCGTCCCCTTCCGAAGCCCGAGCGCCTCCGCGGTCTCCTCCTCGCTCAGCTCGAGGAAGTACCGGCATGCGAGCACGTCGCGTTGCTCCGCCGGCAGCGCCTCGACGAGGGCGAGCAGGGTCGCCTGCTGCTCACCGGCGACGAGAGTGGCCTCGGGGGACGGGGCCGCGCCCCCCGAGAGTGGGTCGGCCGCGGCGCGCAGCGCGAGCGTCGCGCGCCGGCCGGCCGAGCGGCGTCGGTTCTTTGCCTCGTTGGCGACGATCCGGAGCAGCCACGGACGGAGCTCCGCGCCTGGCCGGAAGCGCCCGAGCGCGTAGAAGGCCTTGACGAAGGCGTCCTGCGCCGCGTCCTCGGCGTCGGCGGCGCTGCCGGTCAGCAGGTAGGCCGTCCGGAAGGCGATCCCCTGGTATGCGTGCACGAGCTCTCCGTAGGCGTCCTGGTCGCCGTGCTTTGCTCGCTCCACGAGCTCCGCTTCTGACAGTGGTCGGCCCACCACCGCCCCTTCTACACCGCGCGGTTCGCCGCGGTTCCAGCGAGGAGTTCTCAGGCGATGGGCTCGCCGAAGGCGAGGATGTAGCCGTTGGGATCCTGGATGCGAATCTCCAGGTGGCCCCAGGGACGCTCGATCGGCGCGTGCAGCAGGTCCGCGCCGCGCTTCACGAACTCGTCGTGGAGGGCGTTGACGTCGTCGACCCAGACATAGACGTCGAAGAGGTCGGGCTGGACGACCTCGTGGTTGGGCCGCGGCTGCTCGCCCTGATTGAAGTGGAGGCTTAAACCGTCACGGCGCGCGTAGCCGTAGGCGGCCGGGTTCGGCTTCCAGGCCTCCGTCTCGAACCCGAGCCTGTCGCGGTAATAGGCGAGCGTCTCCTCGACCTCGGGGACGACGAGCACGGGCGCGAGGCCGGTAAGGGTCGCCATGGCCGGATCGTATTCAGGCGAGGTTGGTCAAGCGGCGAGGAGCGACCGGGCTTGCTCGGCGGAGACGACGTTCTCCTTTCGCTCGAAGAACTCGAGCGCCCGTTCGACCGCCGCTCTCGCATCGCCCTCTCGGCCCGAGGCCCGCAACACCTCTGCGAGATCGAGATAGGCGTCGCCGCGGAGGACGAGGAAATCCGTTTCGTCTGCGAGGGCCACTGCCTCCCGTGCCAACGCTTCGGCCTGCTCAGGCTCTCCCCGCCTGGCCAGAAGCTTCGCTCGGATCGCACGCCACTGAACGCCGGCGGAGAGGTCGTCCGCCGCCGTTGCATGCTCGCTGACCTCGCTGAGCTCGAACGCGCGATCGTCCTCTCCCTGCGCGTTAAGAGCGGATGCGAGCTTCGCCGCCAGGTCCGGGAAGGTTGCGGTCTCGCCGATCTCCTCGAGGACGGCGTACCCGGAGGAGAGCTCGCGCGCGGCCGCGGCCGGGTCGCCCGCGAGCATCTCGACGATGCCGTAGGTCTCGGCGGCCGAAGCCGCCGTCACGGTGAGCCCCAGCTCCCGAAGCTTCTCCTTGTGGGACGCGACGAGCTCGCGTGCCTCGTCGAACGAGCCCGCCATTGCCTTGAGGCCGGCGAGTGCGCGGAGAGCCGAGGCGACGATCCGTCTCTGCTGTCCGCGTTCGGCGAGGATCTCCTCGCACAGGCGAATTGCCTCCGAGACGGGCGTCGGCCCGAAGAAGGCGGCGCCGACGGACAGGTTCAGGCTCTGGGCCTCGGTCCTGGCATCGCCCGCGCGCCTGGCGTAGTCGATCGCACGCCGAAGCGCCTTGTCGGTCGCTGCCGCGCGGCACCGGAACCAGGGCGCCCACGCGAGCAGCTCCCACGCCTTCGCCAGGAGCCTTTCGTCGCCCGCCGCCTCGAAGATGCTCACGAGTGACTCCGCCTCGCGGGTCACCGTCTCCGTGACCGTGGGGTCGGTCAGCAGCTGCAGCCTCAGTTCGATCACGCGTGCGCGCGCCTCGAGAACGCGGTCGTCGGCCGCGGAGGCGCTTTCGATTACCTCGGCGAGCGCGCGCTGCGCTTGCTCGAAGTCGCCCGTCTCGCGCAACGCCTCCGCCAGATCGGCGAGCAGCTCGGCGCGCCCCGCCGAACCGCGCTCGAGCAGTGTGGTCGAGCGAGAGAGCAACCCCACCGCAGCCTGCAGGTCACCTCGCTCGTACGCACGCCGGCCGGCGGCGCCCAGCCTGGTTGCGGCACGCCGCGCCAGCGGCTGCACCTGCGGGTCGGCGGGCCCGAGCTCGGTGCGGTACGCGTGCGCGCGCTCGAGGTGGTAGCCGACGATCTCCTCGAACTCGCCGGCCCGTGAGGCCGTGGCCCGTTCGAGCCAGTCTGCGAAGCGCTCGTGGAGATCGGCGCGCGCCAGCTTCGGGAGTGAGTCGTAAGCGACCTCGAGCAGCAGCGGGTGCTCGAAGCGGAACGCCTCCCCGCCCGGGCCGCTGGGACGCGCCGGCCGCAGAAGCTCACGGCGGACGAGCTTCTCCAGCGCCCTCGTGGCCCCGCCGCGCTCGTCCGGCGGCCAGAGATCGACGAGCGCGGCGCGAGGAAACCTCCGTCCCAGCACCGAGGCCCGCCGAAGCGCAGCACGCTCGTCGGCCTCCAGGCGCTCGAGCCTGGCGGCGAGCAGCGCGTGGATCGTCGGCGGAATCGTCACGCCGTCCGTCTCGGCGCCGTTCTCACCCACCATCGCGAGCATCTGTTCGATGAAGAGTGGGTTGCCCCGGGCCTGCTCCACGATCCGGGCACGGGTGTCCTCCCCGAGCTCGTGGCCGTCGAGCACGGCCGCGATCAGCTCTTCGCTCTCCGGCTTCGATAACGGCTCCAGCACGACGGAGCTCACGTTCGCCCGCCCTCCGGCCCACCGGGGCCGCGCATCGAGCAGCTCGGGTCTGCCGAGACAGAGGAGCAGGATGGGAGCGTCGGTGGACCACTCGGTGACGTGCTCGACGAGGTCGAGGAATGTCGGCTCCGCCCAGTGAACGGCGTCGAGGACGACGACGAGCGGTCGTTCTCCCGCCAGCGTCTCGAAGAGCTTCCGAGCAGCCCAGAACGTCTCCTCGTTCGCGCTCGCGCCGCCGGTGATCCCGACCGCGTCCAGGAGTCGATCGGCGATCGCCTCGGCGTCTTCGTCGGACTCGAGCAGAGCTGCAAGCCCTTCCGCGGGCTCATCTCCGGCGACCTGGATGACGACGTCGCGAAGCGGCCAGAACGTGATCCCTTCGCCGTACGAGAGGCAGTGCCCGTGGAGCACGGAGGCGTCACCGTCGAGAGATTCGACGAACTCCCTCGCCAGTCTCGATTTGCCGATCCCCGGCGAACCGACGATGGTGAGCAGCTGCGCCGTCCGTTCCTCCGACGAGCGCTCCAGCGCCTGACGCAGGCGCGCCAGCTCTTCGCGGCGCCCGATCAGGGGCGTCTCGAGCCGCCGGTGCTCGTTCGAGACGTCGTCAGCGACCTCGAGCAGGCGCCAGGCCGACTGTTGGCCGGTGCCGCGAAGCCAGGTCGGCTCCAACCGCTCGACGCGAACTGCGCCGCGCACGAGCTGCTCGGTCACGTCGTCCAGCACGATCTCGCCGGGCTCGGCGGCCTGCTGCAAGCGGGCAGCCACGTTCACGGCATCCCCGGCGACGACTGCGCGCGAGGACGCGTCGCCGACGACAACCTCGCCGGTGTGCACGCCCGACCGCAGCTCGATCGTGAGGCCCCAGTCGCCTTCCAGCTCCGGGGCGAGCTCAGCCAGGGCGTCGCTCGCTTCCCGGGCAGCGCGCACCGCGCGGAGCGCGTCGTCCTCGTGGACGGTCGGGACGCCGAAGATGCCGATGACGCCTCCGGTGCCGGAGGCTTCCGTGCTCGCACCGTGCCGCTCGAGCACGTTCGTGACGGTCTCGAGCGCACGGCTCATCGGGCGCCGGAGCGCTTCCGGATCGCGCGCCCCGCCGACGCTGACGAGGTCGGCCGAGACCACGGAGACGATCTTTCGCATCTCGGCCGCAACCGCCGGCGGCTGTGCCGGCCGTGCTTCCTCGCGGGCGAGCTCGAGTGATGGGTCCTGACGCAGCACCGCACGCTCCAGGCGCTGCAGCGCAGGACTCGGCTCGAGCCCGAGCTCCTGGACGAGGACCTCACGGGTCTCGTGGTAGACGTGAAGCGCCTCGGCCTGGCGGCCCGATCGATAGAGCGAGAGCATGAGCTGCGCGCGCAGGCGCTCGCGAAGCGGATGCGTTGCGACGAGCGCCTCCAGCTCGGCGACGAGGTCGGCGTGACGCCCGAGCGCGAGCTCGGCGTCGACGCGGTCCTCGGTCGCGGCCAGGCGCAGCTCCTCCAGCCGCGCCGCCTCGGTGCGGGCAAACAGCGCGTCGCCGAGATCGGCCAGCACGGGCCCGCGCCAAAGGTCGAGCGCCTCGCGCAGCCGGGTCGCTGCCGGCGCCGACGTGCCCGCGGCGAGGTCGCGCCTGGCGTCCTCGACCAGGCGCTCGAAGCGATCGGCGTCGAGCTCGCCCTCGTCGACTCGGAGCACGTAGCCCGGGCTCCGCGTGACGAGCAGCGGTTCTGCTCCCTCCTCTCGATCCGGCTCGAGCAGCTTGCGAAGCTGGGAGATCGCGTTCTGGATGATCTTCGCCGCGGTCGGGGGCGGGTTGCCGTCCCACAGGTCGTCGAGGAGCCGGTCGGTGGAGACGATCTCGTTCGCATGCAGCAGCAGCGCTCCCAGCAGCTCGCGCTGGCGTGTGCCGCGGAGCACGACGGGACCGTTTGCGCCGCGAACGTCGAGTGGGCCGAGGATCCGATAGTCCATGGGTCGTCATCGTCTCTTCTAGCGGAATTACCAGCCGGTTACCGGCCGATGGAGCGCGAAGGCGAGGATTGGTGCATGGGCACCAGATCGTTCTTCAAGTCCAGCAAGATCTCAGCGCAGCCGCGAGAGGTCCCGCTCAGGCCCGACGGCGAGATCGACCTCGATGCGACGCTGCTCGCGTTCCGCCGTCTCCTCGGGGAGATCGCGGCCGCAACCAACGAGACTCCGCGCTCGATCCTCGAGGACGAGTTCAAGTACGCACCGTCGGACGAGTTCTGGCGGGCGGCGATCGGACCGGCGTGAGCGGCGGAAGTCTCTCCCCAACGGCGACGCTCAACCGCCGGCTGTGGCGGCTGGCCGGGCTCGGGCAGCCGCCACAGCCGGCGGGACCCGTCGCCGGTGAGCCCTGCGCCGGGGGCAGCCGCCCCTTCCAGCCAGGGCTCTCCCCAGGGCAGGCGGCGGGGGGCGCTCTGGCGCCCTCTGCCGCCTCCCTCCCCCACCGCAGCTAGGCGGTCAGCCCCCCACCCAGTAGCCGCCGGCTGGATAGAAGTCGTTCCGGGCGGAGCTTCCCCACGCGACCGACCCCCAGGCGACCGAGCCCCAGGCCACGGAGCCCCAGGCGACGGAGCCCCAGGCGACCGAGCCCCACGCGACCGACCCCCAGGCGACGCTCGACCAGGCGGCCGAGCCCCACGCAACTGAGCCCCAGGCGACGCTCGACCAGGCCGGATCGGTCGCCACCACCTCGGTCCAGGCCGGCGCGTCGAAGACCGGTGTCTCGCTTCCCGAGGGATCGGGAACCAGGAAGCGGTTCAGTGCGAGATTCGGGTTCGGCGGCTCGACGACGGCGTCAGCCGCACCCGCATTGACCGAGCCGACCCCTACCGATCGCGGCGCGGCGCGATGCAGCGGTTCGGTCGTCAGCATCAGCGCTCCCTTGACGTGATCGGGCGACCAGTCGGGGTGTCTGCCGACGATCGTCGCTGCGATTCCCGCCACCACGGGGGCGGCAAGCGACGTCCCGGAGAGCTGCATGTAGCCGGGCTCAACGACGCGATCGGGCCGGTCGCGGGCGAGCTTTCCGTTCGAGGAGACAGCGGCGGCGATGTAGCGCCCGGGTGCGACGACCTCCGGCTTGGCGAAGCCGTCGCGCGTGTAGCCCCAGGCCGACCAGGGCGCCGGCACGTCGTCGCGGGTCGTGAACGAGCCGCCGGTGTCAGTGGCACCCACGGTCAGGATGAACGGGTCGTTGGCCGGGGCGAACGGAACTGCGCTCTCGGCGCCGTCGCTGGCGTAGTTGCCGGCGGCCGCCACGACCACGATCCCGCTCAGCCACAGGCGCTCGACCGCCTTGTCCAGAGGATCGGAGACCAGGCTCGCGAGCGACGTTCCGTGCAGCGAGAAGTTGGCGACCCGAATGTTCAGCTGCTCCCTGTGCTTGTAGATCCAGTCGGCGGCGGCGATGACGTCGCTCGTGTTCCCGACGCCGTCGTCGTCGAGGACGTCGATCGAGACGATGTTCGCGTCGGGCGCGGCCCCGGTGTAGCCCGCCGCCTCGCCGGCGGCGATGCTGGCCACGGCCGTCCCGTGACCGTTGCCGTCTCCGGGGCTGTTCGGCGTTCGGCTGGTGAGCGGCACCTGCTCGAGCACTCGTCCGCCGAAGTCGGCCCTGTCCGCGTCGATTCCGGAATCGACGATCGCGATCGTCGGCGGCTGTTCCCCGGGCGCCGGCTCCGCCGGCAGCGAGTTGACGCCGGCCACGTACGGCCAGTGCTGCTTGAAGCGTTGGTCGCTCGGGGGGATGTCGAGCACACGCGCCGTCGGCTCCGAGAGCGCCGACGCCTCGCCGGCGAGGTTCCGGACCGTGACTAGGAGCCGGACGGTCGTGCCGACGTCGGGGCGGGTGAGCCGGTACGTCGGGTCGCTTGCGCCCGCGATCTCGGTACAGCTGCCCCCGGTCGCGTCACAGCGCCACCATTGGTAGGAGAACTCGAACGGCTCGGTGCCCTCCCAGGCCCCCCGGATGGCGCTGAGTTGCTGACGGCGCTCGGCGGTTCCGAGGATCCCGACCGCGGACGTCCGGATCGGCGGCCCGGTGGGTAGCTCCATGATCCCGTCCTGTCCCGTCCCCGCCGGCTCGTCTGCACTGGTCATGGGGGCGTCGGGTGTAACGACGAGTGGCTCCGAGCTGTCCGCGAGCTCCGTCAGCTGAGCGCCGGTCAAGGTCGCGGCGACGCCGGAGACGGTCGTGAAGCTACGGGCGATGGTCGGGGAACCGGTGGCCGGGGTCGAAGTCTCGTCGTCGACCGCGGTGCGGACGGCGTCTGCGGCCGAGGCGCTGCCTTCGTCGCTCTGGACGATGACCCGGAACAAGGCGTTCGGCTCGGCCTCAGCCGAGTTCATGAGCGCCGGAGCGAGCAGCGTCTGCGCCTGAGAGTCCGCCCCGGCCGTCAGCGGAGCCGCGAGCACGCAGATGCAAGCGAGCCAGAGAGCGGCAGTCCGCGGGCCCCCGGCAAGAAGTCGGCGTCGGATCGGATGTCGCAGCCGCAGGTTTTCCACGGGCGGGGGAACGCCTACTAGTGGCCCGGACGCGTGACTCGCCGCCCCAGGGAGTCTCCCTCGCCACGCGACCGGGCACGTGACGCCCCACGATCTCACCCGCGCTTCCCCACGCCAACTAACCGTTCGTCTAGGTTCCTGCACCGGGTCTAGGTTTCGAGACGGCGGCTGCGCCTAGAGGACCACCGATCGGCGTCCGCGGAACGCGCTGTCGAGCAGCGCGTAGAGGATCCAGTTCACGAGGGAGACCACGATCGTCGCCCCGACGTAGGTCCAGACGCCGTCGATCGTGAAGTCGGGCGCGATCCACTCTGCGAGCGCGAGCATCAGCATGTTGAGGACGAAGTACCAGAGGCCGAGGGTGACGAAGATCAGCGGGAAGGTCAGGATCGCGAGGATCGGCTTCAGGAACGCGTTCGCGAGCCCGAGCACGGCTGCCCCGAGCAGGATCGACCCCCACCGCCCGATCTCCACGCCGCCGAACAGCCAGTCGACGACGAGGAGCGCGACGATGTTGACGCCCCAGCCGATGAGCGCCCTGAGCAGGAGTGTCTGATCCACGTGCCGAGTATCTCAGGCGAAGCGCATCAACTTGCGCTCGTCGTCCGCCAGCGCTACGCGACCGCGGCTTCGCCGAGCAGCGCCTTCACCTCGCCGAAGAAGGCGGGCGTCGGGCTGACGCGGTAGGAGGCCCCGAGCTCGAGCACCTTTGGCCCGACCGAGGTGTCGACGCTCATGATCACCGCCGCCTCGCCCGGGAAGTCCTTCATCAGCAGCTTCAGGTCCTTGAGCAGACCGGCCGGCGCCTTGCGGGCGTCGACCCGCAGCCGCACCTCCTTGACCTCCTGCGCGGCCGCGAACGCCGTCACCTCCATCGCGATCAGCTTCGTCTCGCCGGCCTGCTTGTGGTCGACCCGCCCCTTGACGACAAGGATCGCGTCTTGCTGCAGGAGCTCCTGGGAGGCAGCGTAGACGGAGTTGAAGACGACGACCTCGGCGCTGCCGGTGATGTCGTCGAGCTGCACGAAGACCATCGGATCGCCCTTGCGCGTCGTCACCTGCTTGAGCGCACCGACCATCCCGCCGACGGTGACGATCTCGCCGTCGCGGCGCGCAGCGACCTCGGAGACCCGGCAATCGGTTTTCCGCGCCAGCTGCTCCTTGACGCCGGCGAGCGGATGCTCGGAGACGTACAGACCGAGCGACTCCTTCTCGAGCGTGAGCAGCTCCGACTTCTCGAACTCGCGATCCGGGATCTGCGGATGCGCCTTCGGCTGTGCCGCGTCCTCACCGAGGTCGAAGATCGATCCCTGCCCGAGGAGCCGGTCGGCCTGCTCGCGGCCGCCCCAGGCGAGTGCGTGGTCGAGCACCTCGAGCATCCCGCGCCGCGGCGCCCCGGTCGAGTCGAGCGCACCGCACTTGACGAGCGCCTCGAGCGCACGCTTGTTGACGACGCTCGGGTCGACCCGCTCCGTGAAATTCCAGAGGGAGGCGAATGAGCCCCCGCTCTCACGCGCGGCGACGATCGCCGCCGCGGCCGCCTCCCCCACGTTCTTTACGGCGTTGAGCCCGAAGCGGATCTTCCCCTCCACGACGGCGAAGTCCCGCTGGGACGAGTTGACGTCGGGCGGCTCGACCGCGATCCCCATCTCCGCGCAGGCGTTGACGTACAGCGGCACCCGGTCCTTGGTGTTCATGACGGACGAGATCAGCGCGGCCATGTACTCGCAGGGATAGTTCGCGCGCAGCCACGCGGTCCGGTACGCGATCAGCGCATAGCAGGCGGAGTGCGCCTTGTTGAACGAGTAGTCCTGGGACTGCTCCGTGTCCTTCCAGAGCTGCGTCGCCACCTGATGGGACACGCCGTTCGCGGCGCACCCCTCCAGGAACCGGTCCTTGAGGGACGCCATCAGCGAGTGGATCTTCTTGCCGATCGCCTTCCGGAGGTCGTCCGCCTCCGCCGCCGAGAATCCCGCAAGCTTCTTGGCGATCTCCATGTACTGCTCCTGGTAGATGCAGATCCCGTAGCTCGTCTCGGTGATCGGCTTGAGCCGGTCGTCGATGTACGTGATCGGCTCCTGCCCGTGCTTTCGCTTGGCGTAGGACGGGATGTAGCCCATCGGCCCCGGGCGGTACAGCGCGACGAGGGCGATCATGTCCTCGAACTCCGTCGGGCGGACCTGCCGCAGCGCCTCGCGCATCCCCGACGACTCGAACTGGAAGACGCCCATCGAGTCGCCCTTCGCGAGCATCTCGTAGGTCTTCTTGTCGTCGAGGGGGATCTTCTCGTTCGAGAGCCCGCCAACCAGTTGGTACGTCTTCTCGATCACGTCGAGGTTGCGGAGGCCGAGGAAGTCCATCTTCAGGAGCCCGAGCGCCTCGACGTCCCACATCCCGAACTGCGTGACGACCTCCTGGTCGGCGCCCTTCTGCTGCAGCGGGACGTACTCCGTCAGCGGCCGGTCGCCGATCACGACCCCGGCGGCGTGGATCGAGTCGTTGCGGACGAGCCCCTCGAGCGGCGTCGCAAGGTCGACGATCTCCCGCACCTGCGGGTCGGAGTCGTACGCCTGCTTCAGCTCCGCGCCCGGCTTCAGGCAGTCGTCGAGGTAGACCTTCGGCCCTTCCGGGATCAGCTTCGCGATGCGGTCGACCTGGCCGTAGGGAACCTCGAGCACGCGGCCCGCGTCGCGCACCGCGGCCCGGGCGAGCATCGTCCCGAACGTGATGATCTGCGCCACCCGGTCGCGCCCGTACTTCTCCTTGACGTAGTTGATGACGCGGTCGCGGCCGGCGACCGCGAAGTCGATGTCCATGTCGGGCATGGATTTACGGCCCGGGTTGAGGAAACGCTCGAAGAGGAGGTCGTGCTTGATCGGGTCGACGTCGGTGATCTCGAGGGCGTAGGCGGCGATCGACCCGGCCGCGGAGCCGCGACCCGGCCCGACCTGGATCCCGTTCTGCTTCGCAAAGCGGACGAAGTCCCAGACGATCAGGAAGTAGTCGGCGAAGCCCATCTCCTTGATCGTCTTCAGCTCGAAGCGGAGGCGCTCGTTGAGCTCCGGGGTCACGGTTCCGTAGCGCTTCTCCATCCCGCGTTCGCAGAGCTCGACGAGGTACTCGAACGCGTCGCGGTCGTCCGGCGTCGGGAACTTCGGCAGCCGGATCTCGCCGAGCTGGAGCTCCACGTTCAGCCGCTCGGCGATCTCGAGGGTCGTCCGCAGCGCGTCGGGGTGGTCCGCGAAGTCCGCGGCCATCTCGTCCGGGGTCTTGAAGTAGAACTGGTCGGTCTCGAAGCGCCAGCGGCCCGGGTTCTTCAGCGAGTCACCGGACTGGATGCAGAGCAGCGCTTCGTGCGCCTTCGCGTCCTCGTGGCGGAGATAGTGCACGTCGCCGGTCCCAACGAGCGGCAGGCCGGCCTGCTCGGCGAGCTGCGCGAGCTGCGGGTTGATCCGCGCCTGCTCGGCGAGGCCCGCGTTCTGCATCTCGACGTAGACGTTGTCGCGCCCGAAGACCTGGGTGAGCCGGTCCAGGTCGGACGCCGCGTCCGCGGGACGGTTCTCCTCCAGGGCTTTGCAGACCCGCCCCGAGAGGCAGCCCGAGAGCGCAACGAGGCCCTTCGCGTGCGACTCGAGGTGGCCCCAGTCGACGCGCGGCTTGTAGTAGTAGCCCTCCAGGTACCCGGCAGAGGCGAGCCTGATCAGGTTCCCGTAGCCCTCGTCGGACTCGGCCAGGAGCGTCAAGTGCGCGTAGCCCTTCGCCTGCCGGGACGCGTCGTCGCAGACGTAGACCTCGCAGCCGATCAGCGGCTTCACGCCCTGCTTCTTCGCCTGCTGATAGAGCTGGACGGCGCCGGCGAGCGATCCGTGATCCGTCAGAGCGACGGCCGGCATCTCGAGCTCGGCGGCCCGCGCCACGAGGTCCGGGATTCGGCAGGCTCCGTCGAGGATCGAATACTCGGAGTGGACGTGAAGGTGGACGAAATCGGCGGCCAAGGCGTTCGATTGTAGGAGGGGTCCAGGACGAGTTATCCTCGCCCCGTGGCGCAGGTGAGGACGGAGCAGACGAAGTACCTGCTCAGCGAGTCCGAGCTGCCGAGACGCTGGTACAACATCGCGGCCGACATGCCGAACGCGCCCCAGCCCGTGCTGCATCCGGGCACGGGCGAGCCGGTCGGGCCGGACGACCTGGCGCCGCTCTTCCCGATGGCGCTCATCCAGCAGGAGGTCAGCCAGGACGCCGAGATCGGGATCCCCGAGGAGATCCTCGACATCTACAGCCTCTGGCGCCCGACGCCGCTGTACCGGGCGCACCGGCTCGAGCGTGCGATCGGGACGAAGTCGCGGATCTTCTACAAGTACGAAGGGGTCAGCCCGCCGGGCAGCCACAAGCCGAACACCGCGGTCGCGCAGGCGTACTACAACGCGAAGGAGGGCCGGACTCGGCTGGCAACCGAGACCGGCGCCGGCCAGTGGGGCAGCGCACTCGCCTTCGCCTGCACGCTCTTCGACCTCGAGTGCAAGGTCTACATGGTTCGGATCTCGTACGACCAGAAGCCGTTCCGGCGCTCGATGATCCAGGCGTGGGGCGCGACAATCGTCCCGAGCCCGTCGGAGGAGACGCAGAGCGGGCGCGCCGTTCTCGAGAAGGATGCGGACTCGCCGGGGAGCCTCGGAATCGCGATCTCGGAGGCGGTCGAGGATGCCGCGCAGCGGGAGGACACGGCCTACTCGCTCGGCTCCGTGCTGAACCACGTCCTGCTGCACCAGACCGTCATCGGCCAGGAGGCGATCGCGCAGATGGAGCAGGCGGGCGCCTTCCCGGACGTCGTCATCGGCTGCGTCGGCGGGGGTTCGAACTTCGCGGGGCTCTCGTTCCCGTTCCTGCGCGAGAAGATCGCCGGGCGCGACATCGACGTGCTCGCCTGCGAGCCGGCCGCCTGCCCCACGCTGACCCGCGGCGTCTTCGCCTACGACTTCGGCGACACGAGCCAGCTGACGCCGCTCGTCGCGATGCACACGCTCGGGCACGACTTCATCCCGGCGCCGATCCACGCCGGCGGCCTCCGGTACCACGGCGTCGCGCCGCTGATCTCGCAGCTCGTTCGGGACGACCTCATGCGCGCCGAGGCGTATCTCCAGAACGACTGCTTCGCCTCGGCGGTGCAGTTCGCGCGGTCGGAAGGGATCCTCCCCGCGCCCGAGGCGTCACATGCGATCCACGGCGCGATCCTGACGGCGCAGCGTGCGGACGAGGCCGGCGAGGAGAAGACGATCCTCTTCAACCTGTCGGGCCACGGCCATTTCGACATGGCCGCCTACGACAAGTACTTCTCGGGCGGGCTCGAGGACGTCGCGCTCGACGAGGCGGAGATCCAGCGCGCGCTGGACGCGATCTCCGGCCTGCCGACTCCCACGTAGCCCCGGTGCGACACGCCGTCTTGGGCGTAGGCGGCGTCGGCACGTTTCTCGGCGCCGCCCTGGCCCGGGCCGGACGCGACGTCGTCCTGCTGATGCGGGAGGAATCGCTGGCCCGCTACGGCGGCGTCGTGCACGTCGAGAGCGCGGTGCTCGGCCACTTCGACGCCGAGGTGCCCGCCGCGCCGATGCTCGACCGACCGGTGGACGTCGTGTGGGTGACGACGAAGGCGACGCAGCTCGCGGAGGCGCTCGAACGTGTGCCGCCGACGGATGCCGTCATCGTGCCGCTCCTGAACGGCTTCGACCACGTCGGGCTGCTGCGCCGGCGCTACGGCGCCAAGGGCGTGCTGGCGGCGTCGATCGTCATCGAGTCGGAGCGCGTCGAGCCGGGGTTCGTGCGGCAGGTGAGCAGTTTCGCGACCGTCACGCTCGCGCCGGATCCGCGGGCGGAGTCCATACGCGAGGAGGTCGCGGACGCGGGGCTCACGGCGTCGATCGGCGACGACGAGGCGACCGTCCTCTGGACGAAGCTCGCGATGCTGGCGCCGGTCGCGTTGACGACGACGCTGCGCGGCTCCGACCTCAGCAGCGTGCTGGCCGACCCTCCGTGGCGCGAGCGCTTCGAGTCGTGCGTCCGCGAGGTAACGGCGGCCGCACTCGAAGACGGTGTCGTGCTCGACGCCGACGCGATCGTCGCGCGGCTCGACGGCATCCCGCCCGGCCTCCGCTCGTCGATGCAGAAGGATCGGGAGGCGGGCAAGCCGACCGAGATCGACGCGATCGGCGGTGCGGTCGTCCGAGCAGCCGCCCGCCACGGGCTCGACGCGCCGGTGACTCGAGCGCTCGTCGAGGGGATCCGGGCCGGCGAGCCTTAATCGGCGAGTAGCGGCCGCAGGTTCGCGATCGTTTGCCGCAGCGCGCGTTCGACGCCGCGGCGCACGAGCACCCGATCGTAGACCCCGCGCAGTGCGCTCCTCGGTTCGTACGCGACGACGAGGCGGTAGCGAAAGCCGCCGTCAGCGGGGAGGAAGTGCCGCTCGTGCCGCGCGTCGGGAAGACCGCGCTGGCGGCTCTCGTATTCGACGAGACGGTTCGGGTCGAAGGTGCGGAGGGTCATGTGCAGCTCGACTTCGCGCCCCAGCAGCCGGGTCACGACGCGAGCCTCGTCTCCCGGTTCGCTCCAGCGCGAGCCCGGTGCGACGCGGACCAGTCCGGGCCAGTACTGCGGCCAGTTCCGCATGTCGGTGATGAACGCGAACCCGTCCTCGACGGCGACGCCGAACACGTGCTCGTGCTCGATCCGCATCAGCGTCCGGGCGGCAGTCCGAGGAACTCGGCGGCGTCCAGAACGGCGCTGTCGTCGAGCGTCAGCACCCGAACATCTTGAACGCGCAGCCTCCGGACCGCCCGGTCGAAGATCGTGTAGTTGGCCCAGAGCGACTCGTGGATCGACCACCAGCGGAGGCCGGCGGCGCGGCTCCCCTGGTACACGGCGAGCGCCTGGGGCTGCGTCATGTCGCGGTGCCGCGTGGCGACCTCACTCGGTCGAAGGCGGCGCCGCCGAAGCTCGTTCGGATCGTCCAGGTCGATCACCTCCACGGAGTCCGGCACCTCGATCGCGGCGATCGCGAGCCGATGGCCCCGCCGGACGAGGAGCTGGTCGATCAGCCGCTGCGTCCGGAACCGCGCGAGCTGCTCGACGACGCCGGACAGCTCCCTGTCGGTCAGGTAGAGGCAGCCGTAGGCGTCGGGATTGTCGTGCCGGCCGTCGCCCTGGAACTCGCGCGGGAACCAGAGCGGCGAGTCCGGCCGGCCGGCCCGCGCGCGCTCGTTCCAGGCGAAGCAGCGGTAGAGGATCAAGCGAACGAGTCCGCGCGCTCAGCGCGGATCGCCCGCATCAGCTCCTCCGCCCGCCCGGCGCGGACGAGGTCGATCGGCCGCCGGTCGCCGAGCAGTGGGTTGACGCCCCACAGCCAGGAGCGGGCCGCCTCGGGCTCGTACACGCGCAGGAGATTCGACCAGACGAGCTCGAGCAGGTCGACCTTCTCGGCGTTCAGCGGGTCGATCCCGGCGCCCTTGAGCCAGCGGGTGACGCGCGAGCGGCTGACGCCGAGGATCTCGGCAAGCGCCGCCTGCGAGCGGAAGTCGACGCTGAGCGCCTCGACCTTGGCTGCCGTTGCGACCGGCATACCCCCAAAGCCTAGCGCAACAGATTTCGTTGCGCCCTTGAGTCGAGAGAAGCGGTCGAATAGTGTCGTTGCCGGCCAGGAGAAAGGGAGAGGCATGAAGAAAACTGCGGCCGCCATCGGAGCAGCGTTCGCGCTGTTCCTCGTCGGAGCGGGATCGGCCTACGCGACCCACTGCTCGGTCGTCAACAAGCCGATCAGCTCGGGAGAGGCCGGGACAGCCACGGTGAACGTGGTCACCGGCGTCTTCACGATCACATCGCTCAACCTGACACCGTCCGGCCAGGTAGCAGGCAGCTTCTTGACCGTCACGGTCATCGGGCCAGGCGGCGTCGTGCTCGACGTCGTGTCGGTCTTCGGAAGGAAGGATCTGCCCGAAGGCGCCCATCTGTCGGGACCGGGCGGAAGCCCCTGCGACGGCGTCGGGATCGACGATCTCGCCGAGTGCGGCACCTGACCGACTGACTTCGGAGGGCCGCTTCGGCGGCCCTCCGGTCACCTCGACCTAGGCGCCCGGCCGCACGAGCGGCTTGTACGAGATCCGGTGCGGCTCGAGCGCTTCTGCGCCCCGTGTCTCGCGCACCCACGCCTCGTACTCCTCGAAGCTGCCCTCGAACCACGTCACCTGCGAGTCGCCCTCGAAGGCGAGGATGTGCGTCGCCACCCGGTCGAGGAACCAGCGGTCGTGCGAGATCACCGCGGCGCAGCCGGCGAAGTCCAGCAGCGCGTCCTCGAGCGCCCGCAGCGTGTCGACGTCGAGGTCGTTCGTCGGCTCGTCCAGCAGCAGCAGGTTCCCACCCGAGCGCAGCAGCTTCGCCAGATGCACGCGGTTCCGCTCGCCCCCGGACAGATCCCCGACCCGCTTCTGCTGATCGGAGCCTTTGAAGTTGAACCAGGAGACGTACTGGCGCGAGTTGACCTCGCGCGGCCCCAGCGCGAGGGTGTCGTGCCCGCCCGAGATCTCCTGCCAGACCGTCTTCGCGGCGTCCAGGCCCGCCCGCGACTGGTCGACGTAGGCGAGCTCGACCGTCTCCCCCACGCGCAGCTCGCCCGAGTCCGGCTGCTCCTCGCCGGCGATCATCCGGAAGAGCGTCGTCTTGCCGGCGCCGTTCGGGCCGATCACGCCGACGATCCCTCCCGGCGGCAGCGAGAAGGACATGTCCTCGACGAGCAGGCGGTCGCCGAACCCCTTCGCCACCGAGTCCGCCTCCACGACGACGCCGCCCAGCCGCGGGCCGGCCGGGATGTGGAACTCGACCCGGTCGAGCTTGACGTTCCGCTCCTCCGCGAGCAGCCGCTCGTAGGCGGCAAGCCGCGCCTTCGACTTCGCGTGCCGCGCGACCGGCGAGGAGCGCACCCACTCGAGCTCCCGGGCGAGCGCACGCCGCCGGGCCGACTCCTGCTTCTCCTCTGCGCCGAGCCGCGCCTGCTTCTGCTCCAGCCAGCCGGAGTAGTTGCTCTCGTACGGGATTCCGCGACCGCGGTCGAGCTCGAGGATCCAGCCGGCGACGTTGTCGAGGAAGTACCGGTCGTGCGTGACGGCGACGACGGTTCCCGCGTACTCGGCGAGGAA
>DASTCG010000161.1:0-7865 GCA_035711385.1 Gaiellaceae bacterium | reverse complement strand
CACACACGCGCGACCGTGTGGGATCCGGCCACAGGCACCCAGACGCCGGTCAACGTCGACACCGGCTACAACATCTTCTGCAGCGGCTTGGCGCATCTTGCCGACGGCCGGATGTTCATGGCCGGTGGGAACAAGGATCAGCAGCTCAACGGCATCGTCCAAACTCACCTCTTCGATCCCGCGACGGACCTGTGGAGCCTCGGCCCGAACATGCTCGGCGGGCGCTGGTATCCGACCGTCACGCCGCTGAACAACGGCGAGATGCTCATCACCTCCGGGCGCGTCGATACGCCCGAGGTCCGGACGCTGGCCGGCAGCCTGCGCGCGCTCAGCACCGCGTCGCTCAGCCTGCCGCTGTATCCGTGGATGGATGTCGCCCCGAACGGCCTGACGTTCTATTCCGGTCCCGACCAGACGCTGCGGACGATCAACACGGCCGGTACCGGCACGTGGCAGACGATGGGCCAGCGAGACTCGATCAACCGCGACTACGGCGGTCACGCGCTCTTCGACATCGGAAAGATGCTCGTCGCCGGCGGCGGCCCCTCGACGAAGGACTCGCGGGTCGTCGATCTCAATGGAACCACGCCGCAGGTCTCGACGACGGCGCCGATGGCCTTCGGCCGCCGGCAGCACAACTTGACCGTCCTCGCCGACGGGACGGTCCTCGCAACGGGGGGCAATTCCTCCGGCGCCGGGCTCGTCGATCTCACTGCCGGCGTCTACCCGGCGGAACAGTGGAATCCCGCCACGGGCCAATGGCGGACTCTGGCCGCCATGCAGGTCACGCGCCAGTACCACTCGTCCGCGCTGCTGCTACCCGATGGGCGCGTCCTCTCCTCCGGCGGCGGGATCTGCGGCACGTGCGACCAGGTCGGCTATCTCGCCAAGAACGCCGAGATCTTCTCGCCGCCCTACCTCTTCCAGGCCGACGGCACGCTGGCGCCGCGCCCGGCCATCGACGCCGCGCCGTCGTCCACGACCTACGGCGCGGCGATGGAGATCGCGACCGGCAACCCCGCCGCGATCAGCAAGGTCGCCCTCGTGCGGCTCGGCGCCGTCACGCACTCGAACAACATGGAGCAGCGCTACATCCCGCTCTCCTTCACCGCCGGCGCGACGAGCATCACCGCCACCGCGCCCGCCAACGCCAATGTCGCGCCGCCCGGCTTCTACATGCTCTTCATCATCGACGCGAACGGCGTACCTTCCGTCGCCCGCATGGTCAACGTCCAGGGCGACGTGCCGCCGACGGTCACGCTCACGGAGCCGACGAACGGCGCGAGCTTCACCTCGCCCGCAACCGTGAATCTCGCGGCGACGGCGTCCGACGCCGACGGCACGGTGACGAAAGTCGAGTTCTTCAGCGGCGCGGCGAAGCTCGGCGAGGATACGACCGCGCCGTACAGCTTCACCTGGAGCGGCGTGGCGGCCGGGAGCTACACGCTCACCGCCCGCGCCACCGACGATCTCGGCGTCACCACCACGAGCGTGGCTTCCACGATCACGGTCAGCTCCGGCGCCAACACCCCGCCGAACGCGAGCATCACCTCGCCGACCGACGGCGCGGTCTTCCCCTGGAAGCCGACGATCACGATCACCGCCACGGCGAGCGATCCCGACGGCAACGTCACGAAGGTCGAATTCCGGGACGGCACGACCGTGATCGGCCAGGACACGACTGCGCCCTACTCCTTCACCTGGAGGAACGTCCCGCCCGGGAGCCACGTGCTGACGGTGCGCGCGACCGACAACGCGGGCGCCGTCACGACGAGCAGCCCGGTCGGCATCACTGTGCTCCGGAAGCGCTGAGCGGCGCGCCCGGCGGCTACCCAGACCGCGGTGGCTACTCCTCGACTTCGTCTTCGGCTTGCTCTGCCAGCTCGACGATGTCTCCGTCCCTGAACAGGATCCTCTTGAGCGCCACGCGCCACTTCTCCTTTCGCCGAGCGAGGAACTCCAGGTCCATGGCGAAGTGGAGGAACTCCTCGCGTTGCGCGTGCTCCATGATCCGCCGTGCTTCGTCGTCTGGCTCGAGAGCCATCCGCTGCTCGTACCAGCCGATGGCTTCCGCTTCCTCCTGAAGCGAGGCGATGACGCGGGCAAACGTGCGGGCGTCATCGCCGAGCTCGTCGGGCGGCTCGTGATACTGATCGGTCGGCACCGGCGAACCTTTGCAGATGGCCGCAACGGTTGCCGGCGTCTTCCCGGGCTCCTTCGGACGCTCGCGAGTCACCCCCTCTCGAAGCGCTGACCGCGCCTCACCCGAGCTCGACCGCCGCCTCCGCGAGGCCTTCGGGTCCGCACGAGTCGAAGCCGGGGGACGGGTCATGAGCGCGGTTCGCACAAAACGGCGCGGGGCTCAGGCCCGCACTCCGACCGCAATAGGATCCCAATGCCGCGCCGGCACACTTCCTGAGGCGCCGGTGATCGTGAGCTGGAACGATTCGGTCATCGATCCCGCCCGTGCTCCGGCCGGGAAGCATCTGAAGAAGTTCGTCGTGTTGGGCGTCCCCTACGAGATCCGGGGCGACGCAACGGAGCGGGTGGGCGTCGGCGGCTGGGACGAGGTCGCCGAGCGCTATGCGGACTACCTGATCGAGCTGATGGCCGAGTCGTACCTTCCCGACTTGCGGGACCGGATGCTTGCGCGCACCGTTCACTCGCCGCCCGACATCGAGCGAAAGCTCTCGAGCGCCGTGCGCGGCACGATCCCGCACGGGGCGATGGTTCCCTACCAGAGCGGTGCTTTGCGTCCGACGCCTGACTTCGCCGGGTATCGCTCACCCGTTGGCAACGTCTACCTCTGCGGGTCGGGCTCCTATCCCGGCGCGGGCGTCTCCATGGCGCCCGGTCGCAACGCGGCCCAGGTCATCTGCGGCGACCTCGGCCTGGACTTCGATGCGTTGGTAGCCCGAGCGTAGCCGGCCGTCCACGGCCGCTTGCCCGTCGAGCGAGAATGGAGACCACGGTCCCCTCACCCAAGGGAGGCGAGTGCCTCCAGAACGACTCAGCCCCGAAGACGCGCAGATCCTCAAGCTCGAATCGACGACCATCGCCGGCCACACCTGCAAGGTCGCGATCGTCGAACCCCAACCGGGATCGCAGCGTCCGACAGTCGAGCTCCTGCGCGAACGCATTGCGAGCCGGCTCCCCGCCGAGCCTCGCTGCCGTTGCCGACTCGCCCCGACGCCGCTCGGGCTGGCCCCTCCGGTCTGGGTCGAAGACCCGTCGTTCGAGATCGGCAATCACGTTCGACGCCTGGAAACCGACTCACCCGTCAGCCGGACTGTCTTCCGGAAGCTCGTCGCCGAGGTGATGGCTCAGCGGCTCGACCGCACACGGCCGCTCTGGCAGCTCGACGTCGTCGAGCTCGACGACGGCGCCGTCGGCCTGATCTGGCGCCTGCATCACTGCATGGTCGACGGCGTCACGGCGTTGCGGCTCGGCTCGGTTCTGCTCTGGGACGGCCAGCCCGATTCCGAGGCCCTGCCGCCTGCGCCGGGCGGAAGGCTGCGCGAGTACCGGGCGATCGAGCTGCTGGCGCTCGGCCTTAGTTACCGCGCGCGTCGAGTCGCCGGAGCCGCCGAGGCGAGGGCAAGGGCACTCCGGCCGAAACGCCGGGCCCGCGTCCGGAACGCGCCCCGCTCCTGGACGATCGTCGAACGCGAGCTCAGACCCGGCGCGCGCTCATCGCCGCTCGACCACCGCGCCGGGCCAACCCGCGCGGTGGCGTTCGCGTCCGGCCCGCTCGAGGACTTCAAGCGCATCGGCCACGCGATCGGGCCCGGGATCACCGTCAACGACGTCGTCCTCTCGGTCGTCGCCGGAGCGGTCCGGACGTGGCTCGAGGGCAGGCATGCCGGCGCGGAGGGCCTGCGGGTCAAGGTTCCGGTCAGTCTCCACCACCACGACGAGCAGCCCGACGCACTCGGCAATCACGACTCCTACTTCTTCGTCGATCTGCCGGTTGCAGAGCCCGATCCGGTGCGGCGGCTCCGTGCGATCAGCCTGGAGACATCGGCACGCAAGCGCGACCACGATGCCGAGCTCCTCGCCCGTCTCCCGCTGCAGCGAACGGTGTCACGCTGGGCGTTGAGCCCACATGTGTTCTCCTTCAACGTCTCGAACGTGCCCGGTCCGGTGGGGCCTCTGTCCCTCCTCGGAGCCCCGGTACGGGAGCTCTACTCACTCGCGGAAATCGCCGAGCACCACGCGCTGCGCATCGCTGTGATCTCCGCCTCGGGGACGATGTTCTTCGGCCTCTGCGCCGACGGCGAGGTCGTCGGGGACCTCGACGTTCTCGCGACAGGCATCGGCAACTCGCTCGAGGAGCTCCTCGAGCGCGTCGCCTGAAGCGGCCCTGTCTCGTTCGAAGGAGCCGGCGTGTGGGTCGGCGTGCTCAGGCGGCTTCGAGTTCCGGCGCTGGGCGGTACCGGTCAATCAGCGCACGGGACAGGTCTTGCTGCCGGCCGACGAGCTGGAGCCTGTTCGACTCGAGCTCGTCGCGGCCCGCGCGGCGCTCGTGCAGCGCCTGCCGCTGTGCGACCAGCACGAGAAGCTCGGCCTGGAGGCATTCGACACTAGCCATCGTCGGATGCGTCTTCGGTTTCGACGACGTGGAAGGGAATCTCGTGCGTCGCTGCGTAGGCGTACGGGTGGTAGAAGGCCTCGAGTGCGTCGCCGGGCGCGACCTCGACGTGGAAGCCCCCGTCGGTTGCCGAGTCGTGGAGGGAGAGCTCGACGCGATCGATCTCGGCGCGCCAGAGGAGGAGAACCTCGACCGTCCCGCTTCGCCGCTGGGCCAACTCCCGAGTCGGTGCGCTCACGCCTTCACCCGGTGTGGATTCGACGAGTGAGTGGAGCCGGTTCATCGGTTTCCTTTCGAGTTGTTGGCGTTTCGCTACTAGAGACACCACCGGCCCGACATCTATTCCGACCCGCTGCGTGAGGAGCAGCGGAAACGGGCCTGTTTGCCTCCTGAACCGCGGATCCGGCTAGGTTGCCGGGCGTGCGGACGATCTCGGTGCCGGCGCTTCGTCGGCTCGTCGTGACCGCTCAGGGGTACGTGCCGCGCGCCCGCCGTGCCGGCGCCGAAGAGGTGGAGTCCGCGATCCGGCGGGCGTCCTGCATCCAGCTCGACACGATCTCGACCGTCGAGCGGAGCCACCGGGTCGCGATCGCCAGCCGCGTCGGCGTCTATCCGCCGGGGGTGGTTCCCCGGCTCCTGCGCGAAGGTCGAGTCATCGAGTTCTGGGTCCATGCGTTGAGCGTCCTCCCTGCCGAGGACTGGCCCCTCTTCGCCTGGGCGCGCGAGCGCATGCGCGATGGGGCTCCGTGGCACGGCGACGTCAGGACGCGGTACCCGGGGCTGGCGGAGCGCGTGCTCGCCGAGATCCGCGAGCGTGGGGCGCTCGGATCACGTGACTTCGCCGGCGAGCGCGACCCCTCGCCCCACAGGGTGGGGACGTCGTCGGAGAAGATGTGGAGCTGGAAGCCGGCCAAGCAGATGCTGGACGCGCTGTTCGCGACCGGCGAGCTCGTGATCGCCGATCGCGTGAACTTCCAGCGTCGCTACGACCTGCCCGAACGCGTGCTCCCGGGCGAGGTGCTCGACGCTCCCATCCCCCCGGAGAACGAGGCGATCAAGGCGCTGGTCGTGAAAGCCGTACGGGCACGAGGTGCGCTGACCGAATTCGCGATCGCCGAGCACGTGAGGCCGATCTGGGGATTCCTGGGAGGCGCAAAGGCCGCGCGGCCGTACGTCGACTCGCTCGTCGCCGAAGGGAAGCTCGAGAGGCTCGCCGTCGACGACGGCCGGGCGCCGGTCGTCGTCGAGGCAGGGGTCGAGCTGGACCGACCAAGACCGAGTGCCGCCGTCCTCCTGTCGCCGTTCGACAACCTGCTCTGGGGCTACCAGTTCGCGACGCGCGTGCTCGGCTTCGAGCACGTGATCGAGATGTACAAGCCGGCGTCGCAGCGCCGCTACGGCTACTACGTCCTGCCCTTTCTCTGGCGCGACCGGATCGTCGGGCGCGCGGATCTGAAGTCCGAGCGGCGCGACGGCTCGCTCGTGGTCAAAGCGATCCACCTGCAGCCGGGCGTCCGCCGCTCACGCGCGCTCGACGAGGCGTTCGACCGGGCTCTCGACCGGCTCCGGCGCACCGCGGGCCTCGAGCGAGTCGTGCGCTGAGGATGGTCACCTCCGACGACTGTTCGAAGCCGCGAGCCCTGGGAGGCACGATGTAGCTCCGGCTTGCTGTGAGGCGGACGTCAGAGGCCGGCGCTTTGTCCGAAAACGGCGAGCACGTCGCCGGAGCGGGCGGCATAGCTGCGGACGACAGACGAAAGGAGATCGTCATGAGAACGCTGCTCGCGCCGACCCTGGCCGCCGTCGTTCTGCTGGTGGGTGCCGCCCAGGCGGCCGGCACCGGCTCGAACGAGCTCGGCGGCGGGTTTCCCGACTACGCCGTCGACAACCTCGACCCGCTCGGCGGCACGTCCAGCGTCGGCTTCAGTATCAACAACCTCGGCTGGGTGGCCGGACGCTCCAATCTCGCCGGGAACCAGAGCCGTCACGCCACGCTGTGGCGCAATGGCCAGCTCAAGGACCTGGGCACGCTCGGCGGTGCCAACAGCGCCGTGCTCTGGCCGGTGAAGAACGTCCAAGGCGTCGTCAGCGGCATCGCCCAGACCTCCGAGCCCGACCCGCTGAACGAGACGTGGAGCTGCGGATTCTTCTTCCCGGCCGCAACGCGCACGGGCACGCGCTGCCTCGGGTTCAGGTGGAAAGACGGCGAGATGACAAGGCTGCCGACACTCGGCGGCACCCACGGCTTCGCCACTGGGACCAACAACCGCGGCTGGACCGTGGGCTGGGCCGAGAACACGGTGCATGACCCGACCTGCGTCGAGCCGCAGAGGCTCCAATTTCGTGCGGTCGTCTGGGGTCCCGAGAAGCACCCGGTCCGGCCCCGCCAGCTTCGGCCGCTCCCCGGGCACTCCGTCAGCGCGGCGACGGCGATCAACGACGACGGCCTCGTCGTGGGCATCTCCGGGAATTGCGACCAGGCCGTCGGCCGGTTCAGCGCCATTTCGAGCGTGCTCTGGAAGGGCGGCAGGCCACGCGAGCTCGGCGATTTCGGAGGCGTCGCCTGGAACACGCCGATGGCGATCAACCAGCGCGGCGACGTGGTCGGCTTCGCCAACAGGTCAGAGGCAGACGGCGGCAACTTCGTCCCACGCGCGTTCCTCTGGATCGAGGGCGAGGGCATCCGTCCGCTCGGAACGCTGCCGGGCGACGTCACGAGCCAGGCGCTGGGGATCAACGAGCGGCGCCAGATCGTCGGTCAGTCCTGCGACGCGGCCGACAACTGCCGTGCGTTCCTCTGGCAGAACGGCGTGATGCGGGATCTGAACGACCTGGTCGGCGGCGACTACGACGACGTGCTCACGACGGCGAACGACATCGACGACTTCGGCAGGATCACCGGCCAGGGCTTCGACGACGACGCCCCGCGCTTCGTCGCCTATCTCGCGACGCCGGTCGACAGATAGGAAGGCTGCGGCGGGCTCTCGGCGACCCAGAGGTGGGTCGCGGCGAGGGCCCGCCAGGGCCGCCAGCGCTCGGCAAGGTCGCCGAGCGCGGCGGTCACCGGCGGGGCCTGCCGGGGGAGGGCACGCCGAAGGCCGAGGTCGGTCGTGGGGCAGGCGTCGGGCTCCCCGAGCCGGAGGGCGAGGTAGTGCGCGGTCCACGCGCCCAGGCCGTCGAGCGCGGTGATCGAGGCGACGAGCCGGTCGAGCCCGACGCTGCGGTCGAGGCGGACGGCGTCCTCGGCGACGGCCCGGGCGAAGAGGCGAATCGC
>DASTCG010000160.1:0-5048 GCA_035711385.1 Gaiellaceae bacterium | reverse complement strand
AGCGAGCTACAGCCCGTCGACGGTGGGAGCCCTCCGGTGGTGTTCAGCCGCTGGACGAAGGTGGTCTTCGTCAGCGTGTCGGCACCGACGGGTCCGTTCTGGACTCCCACCGTGTCGAGCAGGAGCCAGGCAATCGCCTTCGGGTCGACGGTGACCGCTCCATCGGGTTGGTGCACCTTGGCCCAGACGATGCTCGAGTCTCGGTGCTGCCACGTGGCCCGGATCGTGCCATCGGCCACCACCTTTGGATCAGTGTTCGGCTCAATCGGGTTGGGACTGAAGTAGTGGGTGATGATTTGCCGCGGGCCGTTCCCGAACAGGGTGGCCTCCGGCGTGAAGAGTACGTAGGCGACGCCGGCGCCTGAGGGCCGGCAGACGTAGTTCTGGGTGCCGACGGCGTGACCCACCAAGAACAGCGTGTTCCCCTCTGGAACCGGCGCAAGGCCGGCGGGCAGGGGTGGTGGTGTAGTGCCGTTGGCCCGGACCGCCTGCGGCGACGAGAGCGTGAAAGCCGTACTGGCGACTCCCGCCAAGACCATGCCCGCGACGGTCAAACCACCGATCTTTCTGAACCTGGTCATGGGACCTCCCATGTCCGGAAAACTTCCCGGCCGTGTCGGTCCCCGGCCCGGCAAAGCCAGGCTGACTACAACAAGTCTCCCACTCGCCTCGAGAGGCGTCTAGAGGGCGCGGCAAGACCGCTGCGACGGGCCAGTCCGCCCCCGCGCACGTCTTTGACGACCAGCGCTGGGGGCGGGCGGACCAATCGGGGCCTCCCTCGAGGGCGCGCTCTCATGACGGGTCGTAAGAGATCAGTGGGTAACCGTGGTCAGGGTCCAATTCGGGGGATTTCGCTCAGTCGGGATCTCCCCGTAGTCTTCGTCGCGTGGACGAGGAGACGGGGCGTCGCCCGCCGCTGATCGAACGCGTCCGTGCGCGGCGCGACCGACACCGGGAGCGCCACCGCCTCTACAGGATCGGGTTCGCCATCGTGGGCTTTCTCGTCCTGGCGGCGGGGCTCGTCATGCTCGTCACGCCGGGGCCCGGCATTCCCGTGGTCATCCTCGGCCTGGCGATGCTGGCGCTTGAGTTCGCCTGGGCCGAGCGCTGGCTCGAGCGTCTTCTCAACCGCGCCGAGCAGGCCGTCGATCAGGTCACGAAAGGAAGCCCGCTCCGCCGCGCCGCCGTCCTCGGCGCCGGCGCGGCCGCCGTCCTCGCGATCCTCGTCATGGCCGTGATCTGGGACATTCCGTACTTTCCCGGCTAGGCGAGGCTGGACAGCCGGGTAAAATGCTCGCGTGGGCTGGGTCTGGATCGCTTTGCTCGCATGCGCGGTCGCCGTGCTCGTGGCAGCCGAATGGCCGAGGCTGTCACCCCGTTTCGGCAGAGAGGGCCGGAGGCGGCGGGCCCGCGAGCGCAGGAAGTCCAACCTCCGCGTGCTTCGACCGGAGGACGACGACTTCGCAGCGAGCGTCGAGCGGGACCTCGCGCAGCTGCCGACGACCAAAGAGCGGGACCGGAAGCCCTAGCGAACCGCGAACGTCGTGTCGAGCACGCGTGTGTTCGGCAGGATCCTGAGCGCGTTCTCCATGTTCTTCGCCTCCTGGTGGTCGGACACCTGGAGCACGACGCGGTGCCGGCCGGTGGAAAGCCGTCCGACCGGGACGCTGATCGTCATGCGGTCGCCGCTCGGCGTATAGGTCGGCGCCCGGTTCCGCCCGTCGACGCTCGCGAAGATCGAACCCGGGTCGATCCCGGCGCCGGCGTCGACCGCACGGAACGCGAGCGCCCCTCTCGAGCGCACGGAGCGGGTCACGAGCCGCACCTGCGGCGGGCGCCGGTCGTCGATCCAGAAGCGGAAGACGAAGCGTCCGGCCCCCGCGCGGGTCGTGCTGTCGAAGACCACGTGGTACGTGCCCGCCGCCGGCCGGATGACCGACACGATCGGGACGGGCTCGAAGAAGGTCGGCAGGTAAGGATTCGTGTTCAGCGGCAGTGCCGTCGGGCCGGCCAGCCGGTTCTCGTCCTTGCCGAGCACGATCCTCGGCTGGACGCGGGCTCCGGCACCCTGGGACAGGATCGCCACGCCGAAGTTCTCGGCCGGGCGGCGGAGTCGCACCCGGAAGACCTGCTCCGGGCCGCGAAGGATCCGGGCGACGCCGCTCTCCGTTGCGTTCTCGGGATACCGGTAGATCGAGACGAGCGCGGGCCGGCCCCGTGTATCGCCTCGGTAGGTGCCGGTCCGGACGAGCCGCCGGGCCGGGAGCCTGGCGAGGCGCCGCGCCGTGACTCTGCCCCAGACGGGAATCCGCCGCGTCTCCGCGCCTCGACGGAGCACGACGAAGCCCGTGAACTCGCCGCTGCGCGCGGCCTTCGGAGCTGAAACCGCCACCTGGAAGGCGCCGGGAACCGGGACGCGCGGCGGAACGCGAAACCGAACGCCCGCCGACGGCGACTGGGTGGCCACCGTGACCGTCCACTCGCCGGCGCCTCCCCCGGCGTCTGCGACCGAGATCCTGCGGCCGGCGTTCGCGCCGGGCTGCACGAAGCCGAAGGACACGGCGGACGGCATCGGGAAGATCAGCGGCTGGTCGGCGCGGGGAAGATCGACGAAGCCGCCGCCCTCGCGGCTGGTCGAAGCCTCGCCCGAGCGCTCGAACGCAGGCCTGCCGGTCGAGACCAGCGCCGACTTCACCTGCGCCGGAGTCCAGGACGGGTGGCGCTGCCGCAGCAGGGCCGCCGCGCCGGCGACGTGGGGTGCGGCCATGCTCGTCCCGCTGAGCTCCTGCCACTGGCCCTTCCACGCCGGTGCGGAGGAGAGGATGTCCACGCCGGGAGCCGAGACCTCGGGCTTCAGCCGGAGCGAGATCGGGGTCGGCCCCGCGGAGGAGAACCCGGCGATCGCCCGGCCGACCGTCGTCGCGGCGACCGTGATCGCCGAGGGCGCCGATCCGGGCGAGGACACCGATCCCCGTCCGAAGGCATCGAAGTCGTTGCCCGCGGAGACCGTCGTCACGACGCCGGCGCGCGCCGCGCCCTCGATCGCCCGCACGACGAGATCACGCTCTGGCGCGACCTCGGGCTCCCCGATCGAGAGGTTGATCACGTCCATCCCGTCCCGGACGGCGGCCTCGATCGCCGCTGCGATCTCGGGCGAGTTGCCGTCGAGCCCGACGTTGGCCGCGGTGGGAAGGGTCAGGACGCGGTAGTTCCCGAGGTACGCCTTCGGAGCGACGCCCGAGAGCCTGCGTCCTCCGGCCAGAGTCCCGTTGTTGCCCGCGACGATCCCGGCGACGTGCGTCGCGTGCTCCGACTGCGCCGGGTTGAGCGGAAGCTCGGCGTAGCGCGCCCGGGGCGACGGCGGCGGGAAGGCCCGGGCGACGATCACCTTGGCCGTCGTGTACGCGGTCTGCCCCTTCGGGAATCCGGGCGGCATGGCGTATCCCGTTGGATCGAAGAACGGGTGCCGCTGGTCGATCCCGTCGTCGATGATCCCGACCTTCATCCCCTGGCCCGCGGTGGAGAGGCCCGGGCCCCAGAGCGCGGGCGCGCCAATCGCGGCCGGGCTGCGGTCGAGCTGCGGGTAGTAGACGGAGCCGCGGTCGACGGCGGCGACCCCGTCGACCCGTTCGAGCGCCGGTATGGACTTTGCCGGCAGCACGACGGCGAGCGCGTTCAGGACGACGCGGTAGCGCCAGCGGATTCGCGCCTCCGGAACCGCATCGGCGATCCGGCCGGCGACGAGCTCCTGCCCGATTCGGATCCGCGTCAGGCGGCCGAGCGCGGCGCGAGAGTCGAGGTCGAGGCGGCCGCGCGAGCGGGGGAGAGGCGACTGCGCGGCGGACGGCGCCTGGAGCTCTGCGACGACCTCGACCATGGAGCCCCGCGGCGCCGACGGCGCGCGCGCCGAGGCGAGCGCAGGAAGCGCCGCCAGCAGCAAGACCCCTAGGAAAGCCGCCCGTCTCAGGGGCAGAATCGTACGCGTCGGGGGTTAGGAAACTGCGAGAGCCGCGGCACCGTGAGCGTCTCGTCGGGCGCTTCCCGATTGCGAATTGGACTTGTGCTGCAGACCTTAGAAGTGTGTCCGGATTCTGTGAGGAGCACTAGTGCCGCGTGTCTCGATCTTCTACGGTCGTCGAGATGGCGCCTCTCGCTCGTGTCTCGCTGGTGGCCGGGATGTTGCTCGTCGCGTCGACTGCGGCCGGCGCGGCCACAGGGACGTCGCCGTGGCAGGTGGTCGCCCGCTCACACAAGTGGCCGACCGCGAACGGCAACCCCACGATTCTCGTCAAGATGCCGGTCGGCGTCGCGCTCGGACAGCGGCATCCGCAGGCCTTGGCCGTGCGGCTCCTGGTCCGCCGGCACGGCCGTTACGTGGGTGGATGGCTCGGCTACGAGGTCAGGTGCGGCGGGTGGCGTGACTACCGCAGCAACATCCACGTGAAGAAGACGCCCACGACCCTCCAGATCCCGTTCCGGACCTGGCGGGCGCGCTCCTGCACGATCAGCACGGGGGCGTACAGCTCCGGCGGCGACGACATCAGGCTCCAGCTGCTCTGCCGCGCCAGGTCGCGGCGGGAGTGCACGCCGTTGCCACGCTGACCTCCGGGTCGGGGTCTAGCGAGCCGCGGACTTGACTCGCCTCACCTCGGCGTCGATCTCGGCGTCGGTCGTCGGCCGGTCGAAGTACGTCCTCAGCGCCATGAACGCGACGACGAAACCCCAGATGAGACCGACGTAGAGAATCCACGGCTCCCAGTCGCCGGGGTTGCTGTTGTCGCTCCAGCGCTCGAAGGCACCGTTCGCCTGCCACTCGACGAGGGCCCAGACCGGCGTGAGCACGATCATCCCCAGTACGTAGGCGGCGAGGTGCAGCTTCAAGCGGCGGACGCGCTCGACGTGCTGCTGCGCCCACTGGCGCAGGTAGTCGTCCGGCACGGACGGGGTCGGAATCGGCTGCGAGACCTTCCGCTCGTTCTTCGTGAGCATCTCGGCGGGCACGTGATCACCTCCTTTCAAGCCACCAAGAGCGTTCCGCACCCAGCGTC